>JAILIE010000040.1 GCA_024695415.1 Clostridiales bacterium
CGAATTAGTAGTGAAATCGTGACCCCGAATTGATCCATTTTGTCCTGAATAATACATAATTATCGTGTAATATGTATAGATGTTGGGTATGGAGCAAAGAGATACCCACATTATATAGTAGTTGGAGGATACGATGCTTGAACAGGGATGAAAGCATATGGTAATCAGGGAATACAGAGAGTACAGGGAAGATGAGATCCTGCGCCTCTATACAGAAGCCGGATGGAAGGCATACACAGAAAACCCCGAAGCGCTCCGCCAGGGCTACATACATTCCCTGTCCGTGCTGGCTGCCTATGAAGGGGATGAACTGCTCGGCGTGATCCGGGCGGTCGGCGACGGCTTCACGGTCGTGTTTATTCAGGATATCATTGTTTTTCCAGATAAACAGCGGCAGGGCGTCGGCACAGCGCTGCTGAAAGCCATGCTTGCCCGCTATCCCCAGGTCCGCCAGGTTCAATTGACTACCGACAACACGCCCCGGACGATCGCTTTCTATCAATCCTGCGGTTTTTCCGAACTTTCACAGATCGGTTGCTGCGGGTTTATGAAGATCAGGTCATGAAAAAGGGATCCTCTCCATCGGAGAGAATCCCCTGAAGCCATAGGTTTTTCTTCCTGTTAAAGGTTTTACCGGGTCGGGGTCAGCATGGTTGAACCGGAGGGCATATCAAACGCGCTGGTGCTGAAGCCGATCGATCCGTCGCTGCTTTCCCAGACATAATCGTAGCCGGTGGAGATGCTGACGCTGTAGCCGCTGCTGGTGGTGTATTCGTACCGGTCAAAGATATAGTCGGAGAAGCGGCTGGACGAACTGTAGTTGGAAGAATACAGGTAGTCGTTCACAGACCGTTCCATAAAGGCGTTCATTGCCGCGACATAAGCGTTGCTGGCCGCGATCTGGCTGGCCCAGTTATCAATAATCTCCTTCGAGAGATTCGCGGTCAGCTGATCCTCCAGCTGGATGAAGGTATCGCTGACGGCGGTGTTTTCGATGAAGACCTTGAAATCGGTGTTGTGGATCTGCTCATACATGGACAGCGGGCAGAGCAAATAGTAGTATTCGGGTACAAACCAGACGATGGACACCTCTCCGCCCGCGTCCGATTTATAGGCGCGCACCTCCGCCATGATGCACAGGGCCACGGTGGTTCCGCCGTAATCAAAGGTATATACCCGGTGCGCGGCGGTGACGTCCGTCCAGAGCATCTTGATTTTCCGGCTCTGCATCCCGGCGGTTACTTCGTTTTCGTATTCTCTCCGGTGTTCCGCCAGCCTTTCGTTATAGAAGGAAGTGTCCTCGTCCCGGTAGAGAACCGCGTCTTTCGAGACCAGGGAGGCACGCAGATCACAGTACTCCGCCGCGTTACGGTATCTCAGCATGCGGATCTTCATCTGCTTGTCCAGCTCATAGTCTTTATGGGGGAAATAGCTGGTCCTGACGCGTTCAATAAAGGCCTCGGACGCGTAGAAACCAAGCACGGCAGAGCCTGACGCGGTACTGCACTGGACGGAAACGCGCAGCGGCGCTCCCACGCAGGTTTCACCGTCCCCGCAGTGTACGACCGGAGAATTCAGGGTATATCCGGCCGGCACGCCGACCTTCCCGAGTCCAACCCCCGCCTCTTCCCAGACAATGGGCTGCAGCCTGAAGGAGGATGCGCCGGATGAGGAAGAGGAGACGGAAGAATTGCCGGGCGCGGAAGCGACAGACGTTCCGGAAGGATCCGCGAGCGCTGTCAGCCGGACCGCTTCCGCCGGGTTCTGGATCGGCGAATCCGAGAAGATCACTTTTGAGAGCTGGCCGTTCCGGAAGTAGACAACCGAGTAGCCCCGGGTGAAGGAAGGGGCAGAGGAGCCTGTTACCAGGGCGGCAAAACCGTTTGCGTCATAGGTCTGGACGTTGTCCTCAGGATCCAGCCAATAGAAACGGAAGGCATCCGGCAGGGGCATCATAAACCTGTAGTCCGTCACGTAGGTCGCTGCGGCGCAATCGTTGACGATGGCGTTGTAGACCTCACCGTCCGGCTGGAAGACGATGTAGCCGTCAAAGTCCTCCTTCGGATAGATTTCCACCGACCCGTCGTCGTGACGGATGACGGAGGAAACGGTAAACACCTGTCCGTCGACCTGTACGGTGCTGCCGGGCTGGAGCCCGTCGATATCCGCCAGGGGATAAGAATCCGGGTTGTACAGGGACGCGGTGAAATACCCGCCGGTCTGAATGGTGGACAGATCCGGAATGTCCGCCAGATACGGCGTGTACATCGTTTCCGCTTCCGTTCCGGACGGGAACGGTTTGACCGTGGCGCTTACAGCCGAAACGCAGACGACGGACAGCAGCGCGACGGAAAGGATCAGAATAAAACAAACAAGGCGCTTCATGATAATTCCTCCATCTTTAAGGATGCGGGGAAAACAGCATCCGGAGTCGAAAAAAAGAAGGAGGGACATTTCTGCCCCGTCCTTCCGGCATATTACTTGAAATACCTCTCCAGCAGGCCCTTGAAGGCTTTGCCGTGCCGCGCCTCGTCGCGGGCCATTTCATGCACGGTGTCATGGATGGCATCCAGGCCGAGTTCCTTGGCTTTCTTGGCCAGGTCGGTCTTTCCCTGGGTGGCGCCGTTCTCGGCTTCCACGCGGACGCGCAGGTTTTCCTTGGTGCTGGGGGAAACGACCTCGCCCAGCAGTTCGGCGAACCGGGCGGCGTGATCCGCTTCTTCATAAGCGGCGGTCTTCCAGTACTCGGCGATCTCCGGATAGCCTTCCCGGGCGGCGGCGCGGCCCATGGCCAGGTACATGCCGACTTCCGTGCACTCGCCGACGAAGTTGGCGCGCAGGCCTTCCTTGATCTCTTCCGGAACGTCCTTGGCGACGCCAATCACATGCTCAGCCGCCCAGGTCATATCCCCTTCCTGCTTCACGAACTTGGAAGCGGGCGCCTTGCAGACCGGGCACTTTTCCGGCGGTTCAGGTCCTTCATACACATAGCCGCAGATAGAGCAAACCCATTTCATTTTTTTACCCTCCAAATCAATATTTGTCATGACTGACATTTTCTTTAACCGGATTATACCATTCCCGGGACAGAAAAGCAAACAGGAAAAGATTTACAGCCGGAACCGGAGAGGAATCAACGCTGCCGGTACCAGCAGAAAGAGGCCAGATCTTCCATGTTCACCACGGTCAGCACATAACCGCCGTCCCGCATAATGAAGTAATCATAATCCGTCAGCTGGACATGCTGATGGACCGGGGCTTTCTCCGGGGGAACGCCGACGATGGAGACCTGGACGCCGCCGTCCGTGGTCAGGCAGCGGGCGTAGCGCTCATCGGAATCGATCAGATGCTGGAACCTTTCCCCGTACACCGGGCTGTTTCCGCAGTGAATCACCAGCGGATAATCCAGGTAATCCGCGAGCTCCGGTTCCTGCTCCGCGGTGTAGCCGAAATCCCGGAGGGTACCGATATACATCATGATGTGCCGGTACCGGGCGCCGGTATGGTGCGTGAGCAGGAAGTCACCGGGAACCAGTGTTTCCTTCAGTTCCTCATAGGGCGGAGGCGCCTTTTCCGGCGTCTGATCGTACAGATGACAGGCGCGCCGGTGCTCCCAGGACTGCATCATAATATTGAGTGATTCATGATTCGCCCGTTTACACTTCCGGTTGATATAATTGGTGAATCCGCTGCAGTCCAGCCCGCCGACATACAGTTTTCCCGCCACGAAGAACGTGGAAGTCTGCGTGGCTTCCGTGACGGTGTAGTCCGGATAGGAATACCAGAAGATCAGGCCGGGTTTGCCGGCAAAGAGATAGGGAACACCGAGGGGAAACAGGACCTCGATGCTGGCGCCGGTGATCTGCTCATACCGGGCGATGAACGGATTTCCCTCCTCCAGCATACCGAAGGCCGCCTCAATGAACGGGGAGGCCGCCAGCTCCGCGCCGGCGGAAGAAACGAACAGGAGCAGGACACAAAGCAGGGCCAGGAATTTACCGGTGAATGATCGGATCATGAAGGAGCCGCCTCCGTTGTGGGGTTGGCCGGGATCCGGAAAGGCGGCCGTCAGGCTGCCTTCCGGAATGGACCGGATGGAATGCAGATATTCTATCAGACAGGGCGCCAAAAGAAAAGAAAAAGACGGCCTGCCTTGCGCCGTCCGGACCGCCTGTGATATATTGAGCGGGAAGAAGAATCCCGCCGGGACGGGAGAATGAGACAAGGAGAGAAGAATTTGCCGGAAAAGGCTTTTGCCCATCGTGGGTTTATGCTGGACGTCAGCCGCCACTATATGCCCGTGGCGGATATCCGGAAGCTGCTTCAGGCCGCGCAGACGCTGGGGCTGAACCGGATGCACTGGCACCTGACGGATGATCAGGGCTGGCGGATTGAAATCCGGAAGTACCCGAAGCTGACGCAGATCGGTTCCGTTCGCGGGGATTCCTGGTTCGGCGGCGGCAGTGAAACGGAAAACAACTGCGGGTATTATACGCAGGAGGAAATCCGCGGGATTGTGGAATACGCCGGAAGCCTGGGAATCGATATCATTCCCGAGATCGAGATTCCCGGCCATGAGTCTGCCATGCTGGCCGCCTATCCGGAATACGGGTGCCGGCGGGGAAACGGGGACGGGAGATGGCCGGACAAGGTGGAGATATCGTGCGGCATCTTCCCGGGGCTGATCTGCGCGGGGAAACCGGACGCCATGCGCTTCCTGAAGGATATCCTGGACGAAGTGACGGAACTGTTCCCGTATCCCGCAATGCACATCGGCGGGGACGAGGCAATGAAGATCCGCTGGCGGCGCTGCCCTGACTGCCGCCGGAGAATGCGGGAGGAAGGCATTGAAACTGAGGACGCGCTGCAGCGCAGCGTAGTGCTGGAGATCGGGGAATACCTGGCTTCCCGGGGAAAGCGGACCATTGTCTGGAACGACGTGCTGGAGGGCGGACCGCTGCCGGACACCTTCATCGTCCAGCAGTGGATGGGAGGCGAGGAGAAGACCCGCGCGTTCATGGAGAACGGCGGGGACGTGATCCGGTCCGACAACAGAAGCTTTTACCTGGATTACTGCTACGGGCAGACGAACCTGAAAACCATCCGCGAGACGCCGCGGATTCCGGAATACGCCCGGGGGCATGAGGAACACCTGCTGGGAGTGGAGTGCCCGCTGTGGACGGAGCGCGTGAACAACATCGGCCGGGCGGCATACCAGCTGTTCCCGCGGCTGACGGCTGTGGCTGTATGGATGGAAGCGGAGGGGGAACTCAGCCCCGCTGAGTTTACGGACCGGGTACGGGAGAAGCAGAAGAAAATCGAGGCGCTCGGCCTCACCGGCGCGCCGGAATCCGTCTGGGAGATGTCCGAAGAGGACGCGGAGAAGGACCGGAAAGCGGAATACAGCCGGGTCTATTCCGGCCGGTCCGGGGAACTCATCCACGCCAACGACCAGATGGTGCTCCTGGAGAGCACCGAGCGCATGATGCGGGAAGCCGGGCTGCCGGAGGACCTGATCTACCGCGCGGGCAATACCGTGGCGGCAGAGTATTACGGGGAAGCGGCGGATCCGGCGGATGAAAGCGCCGGAAAGCTGATCCGGCAGATTATGAAAGCGGCGGAAGGCCGGGAAAAAGAGGACTGGAGGAAAGAGTGTGAACATCTTTTCCGTGACATTCAGCAATGTGCTGCTGACACTGCTGTACCTGATCCCGGGATTCCTGCTGTGCCGGATCGGGAAGGTACGCGCTGAGCATACCAGCAGCATCAGCACGATCCTGTTGTATGTATGCGGCCCCTGCATGTTCCTGAATTCCCTGACGGACCTGGACCTGTCCGCGGAACTGAGTGTCCGGATGCTGCTGTTTTTCGCCGTCACGCTGGCGACAGAGGTCATTTTCCTTGCCCTGATGTTCCTGGCGCTGGGGCAGAAACGGAAAGAGTTTTCTTTCCGGATTATGTCCCTGGCTTCGGTGATGGGCAATGTGGGATTCTTCGGGCTGCCGATCGTCCGGGCAGCGTTTCCGGACACGCCGGAAGCGGCGGCTTATTCCTGCATATTCTGCGCGTCGATGAATATCCTGGCCTGGACGCTGGGCGTGTTCTTCCTGACCGGAGACCGCAAATATATGTCCTTCCGGGCGGCTTTCCTGAATCCGACGATCCTGGCGGTCGCGGCCGGACTGGTCCTGTATTTCACCCAGGCGAAAAACTGGATGCCGGAAGTGCTGCGCGGCGGCATCCGCACGGTCGGCGCGATGAGTACGCCCATGTGCATGTTTGTGCTGGGAATCCGGCTGTCGACCATGAACCTGAAAAAGCTGTTCACGGAGCCGGTACCCTATCTGGCTTCCGCCGGCAAACTGATCGCCTTCCCGCTGATCAGCTACCTGCTGGTGCTGCCTTTCCCGCTGGCGCCGGTATTCAAGGCCAGCATCCTGATCCTGTCCGCCACGCCCTGCGCGAGCATCATCCTGAACCTGGCGGAAATCCACCACAACGGACAGGAAACAGCAGCGGACTGCGCGCTGCTTTCCACTCTCCTGAGCATCGCGACCATTCCGCTGCTGAGCCTTCTTTTATCGATTGGCTGACAGAAAGTTATTTCAGTTCGCTCATCCGGCGCTCCAGGACTTCCTCCCGGGCGACGGACCAGCCAAAGAACCCCATTACGCTGCCCAGTTTCTGGTACAGCCCGTGGCTGTAGGCGACGAGGCGGGCTTTATCCAGGCGGAGCTTGCCGGTCCCGTCCAGCAGGTCCTTTCGGACCTGCACCGCCACGATTTCGCCGATGAACATGTCGTGGCTGCCCAGCTCAATGACCTGTTTTACCCGGCAGCTGAGGCTGACCGGCGCGCCGGCAACCGCCGGGGCGGTTTCCATGCCTTCCGCCGGAATATAGGAAAGGCCGGTTTCCTTTGCCTTGTCCACATCCCGTCCGCTGCGCACGCCGCAGAAGTCCACGGCACGGCACATATCCTCGTCGACCAGGTTGACCACAAACTCGCCGGAGCCCAGGACCAGACCGTGGGAATACCGCTCTTTCCGGATGCTGACAGAAACCATGGGCGGTTCGGAGTTGACAGTTCCCGCCCAGGCAAGGGTGACCATATTCCGGTTTTCCGGCCGGCCTTTTTCCGCGCAGCTGACCAGTACCACCGGCGTCGGGTTCAGCATGGTGGAAGGCGGAAAGGACACATAATCATTCCGGCTCATCGGGTTTTCCTCCATATCCGCGGAAAGGGTCCGCGCTTTTTTGTTTTTGAGGTTTTATTCTGCTCCGGACGCATAAATATCGGGATAAAGGCCGAGCTCGGTCAGCTTGCCGCGCAGGCTTTTCATATCCTCCCAGGCTTCCCGCTTTTTGTCCGGATCCCGGAGCAGCGCGGAGGGATGATAGGTGGGCATGATCCAGACACCCTTTCGTTCGGTCCACTTTCCCCGCTCCCGGGTGATCCGGATCTCCGGGTCCAGGATATTCTTCGCGGCGGTACTGCCGAGCAGGACGATGACCTTCGGGCGGACCAGGAAGGTCTGCATCCGCAGATGAATGCGGCAGGCTTCCGCCTCCTCCGGGGTCGGAACCCGGTTGTTCGGCGGGCGACACTTGACGATATTGCAGATATAGACCCGATCCCGGGGAAGCTGAATAGCCTCCAGCATCCGCGTCAGGAGCTGCCCGGCGGCGCCGACAAAGGCGAGGCCTTCCTCGTCTTCCGTCTGGCCGGGGCCTTCCCCGATCAGCATCAGCGGGGAATGGGGATCTCCCTGGCCAGGAACCTTGTTCCGGATTCCGCCGCACAGCGAACACAGCCGGCATTCCGCCACCTGCCGGTGGAAAAGCTCCCAGGTGATTTCCGGCATCCTGCCCGCCTCCTTCCGCCGTTATTTCCGCATGCTGAAACGAAGCACGTTCCAGGATTCCGGACGCAGCACCGCCGCGACCTCCCCGTGGTCCATCCGGGTCTTTTCATTCCGGCGGGGCAGGAGGCGGTCCGGGTGCTCCCAGCTGTTGAAGGTCTCCGGGCTTTCGGTGAACATTTCCAGGTGCTCCGTGAGCTGCCAGCCATCAAAGGCGCGCAGGTCCAGGCGCAGGTCCTGGCTGTCCTCCGCGTCCGCGTTGATGACGAAGACGGTCAGTTCCTCCGCTTCCTCATTCAGCGCGGCGGCGGCCTGGACGGTTTCCACGCCGGTGAATCCGCCGTACTGGTTCATATCGTCGATCGCGTACCCGGGCACGTCGTATGCGGCGCAGACTGTTTCACACCGCAGCGAAGCGCCCCTGGCCCAGCGGATCATGTGGGTGAAGGGATAATAGGCAGCGCCTTTCCAGACATGCTCCCGGTCCGCGGCGCACAGGGCGCCCAGGCCGCCGGTCGCGCAACCGATTCTGATCCGGTCCGCGTGGCGCAGCATGACCAGCATCGTGCCGGCGAGTCCCAGCGCCTGAAGCATTTCATTGCCGCGGGGCGGCATGCGGCGGGTGGACCAGTCGTCCGGATCGTGGCGGACATAGGTCCTGCCGGGAACAAAGACACCGAACATGTCCGCTTCCTGCCGGCCGCTCAGGCCGAGATGCATTTCCCCGCGCGGCCGGATCATACTGGCGTATTCGTCCAGCGCGAGCATCATGGTTTTCTTTGAGCGGAGTTTGGTGCGCACGAAATCGCACAGGGCGATCTCCGTGCGGATATAGTCCTCATAGGCCTGGTAGCCCGCCATCAGCGCCTGCGGCATGTCCGGAGGAGCGGCATGGTAGTGATGGAGCGAGATGTAGTCCACGGCGCTGTAGCATTCCTGAAGCACCCGCAGGTCCCAGTCCGGATAATGGTTCAGGAACGGGGAACTGGAAACGCAGGCAATGGTTTCAATGGAGGGATCCACCCATTTCATCGCCTTGCTGGTCTCGTGGGCAAGCACACCGTAGCCCTTCGGGTCCTTTTCATAGGAAGCGATCTGCCAGGGGCCGTCCATCTCATTTCCCAGGCACCAGGTTTTCACGCCGTACGGCGCCGGATGCCCGTTCCGTTTTCTCAGGTCGGACCACCAGGTTCCGCCCGGGTGGTTGGTGTATTCCACACAGTCCGCGGCATCCTGCAGGGTGCCGGTTCCGAGATTGACGGTATAGATCGCTTCCGCGCCGGCTTTTTCCGCCCACTGCAGGTATTCGTCGTGGCCGACGTCGTTCGGGATGTACTGGAACCAGGCCATGTCCAGGTGGGCCTTCCGCTGCTCCATGGGGCCGATGGAATCCTTCCACTGCCAGCCGGAGACGAAGTTGCCCCCGGGCAGGCGGACAGCCGGCAGGCCGGCATCCTTCAGGGCGGTGTAGAAGTCCCGGCGCATGCCCTGCTCATCCGCTTCCGGATGCTTCGGGTTATACATACAGCCGTTGACCATGGATCCGATGGGTTCCAGGAAAGCGCCGAACAGCCGGCGGGAGATGTCCCCGATCCGGAAATCCGGATGGAGCGTGATTTTCGCCTGCTTCATGATCTGTACCCCTTCACTCTTTTTTGCCAGTATACCGCAGGGCGTCCGGATCCGTCAACGAAACGGGAAGGCGGAGAAGGGCCGTTCGGGCCATATTCCTCCGATTTGGAAAAATAGAAACGGATAAACCGTCGATCCGGGCCTTGGATCCCGGAAGGAAATGGATATAATAAAGGCCGTAAGCAAACCGAAAGCGGGGAAACGACATGGACAACATCGCAATCTGCGCGGAAAAACTGACCAAGTACTACGGGCTGGTCCGGGGCATCGACCATCTGGACCTGGAGGTCGAAGCCGGGGACTTCTTCGGGTTCATCGGCCCGAACGGCGCCGGAAAGTCCACGACGATCCGGACGCTCCTGGGACTGATCTCCCCCAAGTCCGGAAGGGCCCGGGTGCTGGGGATGGATTCCACAAAGAATTCCAAGGCGATCCTGGAGCGGGTGGGATACCTGCCTTCCGACACCGTTTTCTATACCGGCATGAAGGTGGAGGAAGTGCTGA
>JAILIE010000059.1 GCA_024695415.1 Clostridiales bacterium
GGTCTACTACCGGAAGAACCTGACTGTTACCGCGGATGACAAGACCAAGGTATACGGTGTGGCTGACCCGACGCTGACAGCGACGGTGGACGGAATCGTGACGACACTTGACACCGAAGCCGCGGTCCGCAGCGCCCTGAACCTGCAGCTGAGCCGTGCTGAAGGCGAGAATGTGGGCGACTACGCGATCAGCATTACCGGTGAAACCGTGCTGGAACACTATGTCGTCTCCTACACCGGTAACACCTTCCACATCACGCCCAAGCCCGTAACGCTGAAGGCGGACGAACTGAGCAAGGTTTACGGCTCTGACGATCCGACCCTGACGGCGGTACCGGACGGCCTGGTGGGCGAAGACACGCTGAACTACACGCTGGCTCGTGCAGAAGGCGAGAACGTGGGCGACTATGACATCACGGTCACGCTGGGCAGCAACCCGAACTACACGGTCACCGAGACCGGCAACGTCTTCCACATCACGCCCAAGCCCGTAACGCTGAAGGCGGACGAACTGAGCAAGGTTTACGGCTCTGAGGATCCGACCCTGACGGCGGTACCGGACGGCCTGGTGGGAGAAGACACGCTGAACTACACGCTGGTTCGTGCTGAAGGCGAGAACGTGGGCGACTACGCGATCGCGATCACGCTGGGCAGCAACCCGAACTACACGGTCACCGAGACCGGCAACACCTTCCACATCACGCCCAAGCCCGTAACGCTGAAGGCGGACGAACTGAGCAAGGTTTACGGCTCTGAGGATCCGACCCTGACGGCGGTACCGGACGGCCTGGTGGGCGAAGATACGCTGAACTACACGCTGGTTCGTGCTGAAGGCGAGAACGTGGGCGACTACGCGATCACGGTCACGCTGGGCAGCAACCCGAACTACACGGTCACCGAGACCGGCAACACCTTCCACATCACGCCCCTGGCCATCACCATTACAGCGGATGACAAGACCAAGACCTACGACAACGACGAGACCACTGATCCCGAACTGACGGCGACAGTGACCGGCGCGATCGAGGGCGACGAGGTCAACTACACGCTGGCACGTGAGGAAGGCCAGAACGCCGGCGAGTATACGATCACCGTAACGAACGGCGAGAACCCGAATTACACGGTGACCGTGGAAGACGGAACATTCACCATCGAAACCCTGAACACGGTGGTTGTGACGATCACCGAGCACAGCGGACGGTTCGTGTACGACGCGGAGAACCATACGGTCAGCGGCTATGACGTCGCGATCAGCGATCCGCTCTACACCGAGGCTGACTTCCGGTTCATCGGAACGGCTTCCGTCACCGCGAAGGACGTCGGAACCTATTCCATGAACCTGACGCCCGCCAACTTCGCGAACACCAACGCGAACTTCGATAACGTGACCTTCGTGATCGAAGAGGGCGAAATGGTGATCACGCCGAAGACGGTGACCGTGACCGCTGACAACAAGACCATGACCTACGGCGACGAAGAACCCGTCCTGAGCGCGAAGGTGGAAGGCCTGGCCGGAAACGACAGCCTGGCCGTCACCCTGAACCGTGAAGACGGAAAGAACGCCGGAACCTACACGATCACGCCCGCGGTGGTGCCGAACGGCAACTACACCGTGACCATCGTACCCGGCACCCTGACGATCGAACCGAAGACCGTCATCGTAGCCGCGAACGACCAGGCGAAGATCTACGGCGAGGATGATCCCGAACTGACCGCGACGGTCATCGGACTGGTTGCCGGCGAGAGCGAAGACCTGATCACCTACACGCTGAACCGTGAGGACGGCGACGAAGCCGGAACCTACACGATCACCGCGGCGGGCGAGACGGCACAGGGCAACTACACGGTGACCTACGCCGACGGCGGATTCACCATCGCGCCGGAAGGCAGCACCATCGTACGGATCGCCGCCAACAACGGCAGCTTCAAGTATGACGGAGAAGAGAAGGATCTGAGCGGATACACCATAGCGATCAGCAACGACCTGTACACCGCGGATGACTTCGAATTCACCGGCAGCAGTGAGCTGAAGGGAACCAACGCAGGTGTCTACACCACGGAAATGAGCGCAGCGGACTTCCGCAACACCAGCGCGAATTTCGAGAACGTGATCTTCCTGGTGGAGAACGGCAGACTGGAAATCACGAAGCGCCAGATCACCATGACCAGCGGCGACGCGAGCAAGGCCTATGACGGCACCGCGCTGACCAACGGTAATATGGAGATCACCGGAGAAGGCTTCGTGGAGGGTGAAGAACCCATCATCACCGTGACCGGACGCATCACGCGCGAAGGCACGGCGGACAACACCTTCACCTGGACCATGCCGGCCGGCGCCAGCAAGGACAACTACGAAGTGGATGAGGTCTACGGCACACTGACCATCACGGCCAGCCAGGTCTACAGCCTGAGAATCCACTACGTATACGAGGACGGCACGGAATTCGACAGCTTCGCGAAGGATTACGCGACCGGCGAGAGCTACAACATCGCTTCCCCGAAGGTGGCCGGATACGAACCCGACTTCGCGCGGACGACCGGCACGATGGGCACCGAGGATGTGGAACTCACCGTGAAGTACCGCGAAGTGATGTACACGCTGACCGTGGAATTCACCTCGACCGCGGATGACAGCCAGGTGATGATGAGCATCGTCAGCCAGTTCAAGGCAGGCGCAGAGTATCACATCTCCGTACCGACGGTGGACGGCTACACACCCATGAAGAACGAAATCGTGGGCACCATGCCGGCCAACGACCTGGAGATCACCGTGTTCATGATCCCGGATGAAGAGTACGAGCGGATGACCTCTGAAGGCGTCAGACACTACGACTACATCACGATCAAGGAATACGGCACCGCGCTGGGTATCACCAACAGTGTCCTGGGCAGCGGCGAGATCATCGAATAATCAACCGGACTCCTTTGGCCGGGCAGCAATGCCCGGCCATTTCTCACTTGGTTCCCACGGGATAAAAGGGAAAAAGAAAAAAACGAAGAATTAATACATAATAGGAGTTTTTCATAAGGAGCATCCGAATATGAAGAAAATCATCGCCCTGTTCCTGATTTTGTGCCTGCTGGCCGGCGCTGTTACCGCGCTGGCCGCGCCGGGAAACTATGACCTGCTGGTGGTCGGTACGACGACCGCTTTCAGCGGCAACTTCTTTTCCGGCGCGATGGGCAGCAACGTGTCAGACCAGGATGTCCGCAAGCTGATCCATTCATACAGCCTGGTGACATGGAGCAATGACGAAGGCATTTACCGTCCCCTCCGTCCGGCAGTGACCGGAATGAACGTCAGCGGCGACGGAAGGAGCTATACCTTCGCGATCTCCAGGAACCTGCGCTACAGCGACGGCACGCCCATCACCGCAAAGGATTACGCCTTCAGCTTCCTGCTGCAGACTTCCGGCGCGCTGAAAGATACGGCCGGGATCCGCCGGGACGGCAGCCCGGTCCAGGGCTGGGCAGCGTATGACAGCGGGAAGTCAACAGTGCTTTCCGGTATCCGCCTGATCGGCGATTACCAGATCACCTTTACCATTTCGGAGGAATACATTCCGTACTTCTATGAGATGGAAGTCATGGATATCATTCCGTACCCGATCAGCGTCCTGGCGCCCGGCCTGGAAGTGAAGGACGACGGGAGCGGCGTGTACCTGTCCGGGGAACTGACGGCGGAGATGCTGAAGAGCACCCTGCTGGATCCGGATACGGGCTATGCCGCGCATCCTTCCGTGTCCTCCGGCGCGTATGTGCTGACCGCGTACGACGGAACATCCGTCCGCCTGCAGAGCAATCCGGAATATGTCGGAGACGAAAACGGCGATAAGCCCGTGATTCCGGAGATCGTGTTCCAGTATGAGGACTCCGACCTGCTGATCAGCGACCTGGCCGCCGGAAAGATCGACCTGGCTGTCCGCTGCGCGCGGCAGGACCAGAGCATGGCGGGCATCGCCCTGAACGCGAGCGGGGATTTCAGAATGTACGCCTACAGCCGGAACGGTTTGGGATTTATCAGCTTCTGCGCGGAAGACGGACCGGTGTCCGATCCGGCGGTTCGCAAGGCCCTGGCGATGTGCATCGACCGGACCGCCCTGAAGGACCAGTACCTGGGGAATTTCGGCCTGGTGATTGACGGGTATTACGGAATCGGCCAGTGGATGTACCAGATCGCGAGCGGGGTCGTGCGCCCGGGAGAATCCGAGGACGAAGAGAATTCGGAATACAACTGGGAAGAGATCAACCTGGACGGCCTGCAAAAGATCACATTCGATCCCGAAGCGGCAGCAAAGCTGCTGGACGAAGCCGGATGGAACCGGGACGAGCAGGGGAATCCCTATGATCCCGCCCGGGGCGGCGTGCGGTGCAAAAACGTTGAGGGCCGCCTGACCGCGCTGAAGGTCCGGCTGATCTATCCGGACAACAACCGCGCCGGCGCGCTGCTGCCGGAAGTGTTCGCGGCGAACCTGGCCCAGGCCGGCGTGGAGCTGGAACTGCAGGCCATGCCGATGCAGAACCTGCTGCGCAAGTATTACGCGCAGGAAGAGCGGGACTGCGACATGATCATGCTGGGCACCAATCTCAACAACACCTTTGATCCGGCCGCGGACTTCATCGGGGATACCAACATGCTGAACGGGATCACCGATCCGGAATTCGCGGCCATGGCCCGGGAACAGAACCATACGGAGCCCGGAGATCTGTTCGGATACTGCACGAAATGGGTGAAGCTGCTGGAATACAGAAGCGCCATCGTATCCGAGATCCCGCTGTACAGCGACACTTACATGGATTTCGCGACGGCCGCGCTCCAGAACTACGCGCCGAATAATTACTCCTCCTGGGCGGAGGCGGTGATTTACTCTTACCTGGGCGACTACGCGGTGGCAGAGGACGAAGGCATGGAGAATGAGGATTCCATGCTGGAGGACGACGGGGACCTCATCGACGATGATGAGTTGACTGATTTCTGACCTGAGCATTTTCGAAAGCGCCGGAACTTTGTATTTCCGGCGCTTTCGGCTTTTCCGGAACTTGACAGGGCATCAGAACGTGATATAATTTTTCCATACTCTGACGACAAGGAGAGGATAAAATGAAGAGTAAGACAACCGCGTTGATTCTGTCTATTTTCCTCGGAGGATGGGGAATTGACCGCTTTTATCTCGGCTATACCGGAATGGGCATTCTGAAACTGCTGACAGGCGGCGGCCTGGGCATTCTCGCGATCTATGACCTGATCATGATCGCGACCGGAAAGCTGGGCCCGGCGGACGGCTCCCTTTACCAGGAAGACGTGAACGCGCAGGCTTATCAGCAGGGATACGCGCAGCAGCCCTACAGCCAGCAGCCGCAGAACCGGCAGATGCCTGTCCAGCAGCAGCCGCAGACGGATCCCTATGAGGAACTGAAAAAGCTGACCGACCTGTATGAACAGGGCGTGCTGACGGATGAAGAATACGCGCGGATGAAGGCGGAATGCCTGTCCCGGGTGTGAGGTGAGCGACATGCTGGAAAAGATCAACGATATCCTGGAAAATAAAAAGATCCTGAAGTATGTGATCGGCGGATGCTTCGCGGCGCTGACACTGCTTTCCCTGATTCAGCTGGTTCTCCATTTCTCCGCGGGCGGACTGTTCGTCTTTATCGGCGCGGCGCTGATGACCGCCGGAATGTTTGTTCCGAACATGCCGGTGCTGACCACCGCCGGCTTCGGCGTTTCCGCCCTGGCCGGGGTGATCGACCTGATCTGGTGCCTGACCTGGGTCTTCCGCTGGGATTTCAGGCCTTTCTATCTCCTGTTCCCGCTGCTCTGCTGCATCCTTCTCATCGCGGCGTATGTCGTGCTGATCGTGGCCTCCTTCAAGACGAGCCTGGCCCGGTGGATGGGAATCGGCGCGGCCGGCGCGGCCTTTGCCATGATGATGATCGTGGTCGGCGCGTTCTGCTACGGTTTCTCCGGCTATTATGCCAGCTACCTGACCTATCTGGCGCGCATGATCATGATTCCCGCGTTCCTGCTGTTCGGCCTGGTAATGGCGGACGGCGAACCGGTGCTCAAGTTCCAGAAGCGTGAACCGCGTCCGCGTCCCATGCCCCAGTACAACCAGGGCATGCCGTACGATCCGAACCAGGCGCCCTACAATCCCGGCCAGGTGCCGCCCCAGGATCCCAACCAGCTCCGGTACCGCCGACCGCAGGCCGCGAACCCCATGGAGGACCAGATTGAACGTCTGCAAAAACTGAAGGAAATGGCCGACCAGGGAATCATCACGGAAGAAGAATTCCAGGCGAAGAAAGCCGAGATCCTGAACGGCAATTCCTGAGAACATCCATGAATCCTTGCCCCAAAGGAGCAAGGATTCATGATTATCGGAGAACAAAATGAAACTTGGACTGGTGCTCGGTGGAGGGCTGGGCAAAGGCGCGTTCCAGCTGGGCGCCCTCAAGGCGCTCGCCGAAGTGTTTCCGCCGGAAGCATTCAGCTGTATCAGCACTTCCTCCATCGGGATTATGAACGGCCTCGCATTCGTGACCGGGCAACTGGCCGAAGCGGAGTATATCTGGACCCACATCGAATTCAACGGGATGCACGGGTTCGCGAAATTCGTCCGGAAACCGGATTACTATGAACGGATGTTTTCCCGGATCCGGGAACTCCGGATACCGATTCCCGCGTTTTACTCCTCCTACCTGGCGATTCCGAAGCCGAAGCTTCATTACGTGAACCTGGCGGAGATGGAGGAGGGACAGTACAGCGACTACCTGCGGGCGGGCGTGGCGATGCCGCCGTTCTGCCGGCCGGTTCCGGTCAACGGCGTGAAGGGCATCGACGGCGCCGTGGTGGACAATATTCCGGTGCTTCCCGTCCTGGAGCACGACTGCGATTATATCATCGCGATCTACTTCGACGAGGACGATTACCGCTTCGTTTCCCCGGAGGTGGACCGGAAAGTCCTGCGCCTGAACATCATGGACGAGGGAATCATCAAGGGGACATTCTGCTTCGACCGCGAATACGTGGATTCGCTGCTGGAGAAAGGCGCGGAAGCCTGCCGGAAGAAGCTGGAGGCCTGGGAGCCTCTGATCCGTTCCGGAGAGCCGATTCCCGCGGATTACGCGGCCGGAACGGCGGGGAAACGCAAAAGTATGTGGTATACCGGGGATATGCTTTTGAACCGGGTAAACACGGCAACGAAAAAGGTTGCCGGATATCAGATTGACAGGACGGAGGCGAAAGAATGAACATCTGTGATTACATCGAGTGGCGCGGAGACCTGAGTTTCGAGGCAGACCCCTTCTGCGAAGTGGACGCCCTGATCTTTGCGTGGCTGTCCTACTATCCGGCGGAGAAGCTGACGCTGACCATGGAGCAGATGGAAAGCCTGACGCTGAAGAGCCTGTACGAAATCCATGTACAGCAGATCGGCGAGATCCGGGACATGAACGTCAAGCTGAACATCAACCCGACGGATTCCGGCACCTACCTGCTGAAGCTGGTGGCGGAGAGCCCCCGGTTTGAAAACGTACGGGTGCTTCGCTTCCGGACAAATTTCTCCCAGGAGGACAACACGCAGTTCGCGGCGTTTACCTATGAGTACCTGCCCCGGCAGATCGCGATTTCCTACCGCGGCACGGACGGATCCGTGACCGGCTGGCGGGAAGACTTCATGATGTGCTGCTCGGACGCGATCCCTTCCCAGCACCTGGCGCGGGAATACCTGGAAGCCGAGGATCCGTCCCGGTATGATTACGTGCTCCTTTGCGGCCATTCCAAGGGCGGCAATATCGCGATGCACGCGATTCTCTATACGACGGACGCGATCCGCGCGCATGTCGGGACCGTGTACAACTTCGACGGACCGGGCTTCCCGGTGCCGATGGAATCCATCCCGTGCTATCCGGAGGTTCAGGACAAAATCCTCACGATCCTGCCGGAATCCTCCATCATCGGCATGCTGATGGAACACGAGGAAGACTATGACATCATTGAGAGCGAAATGGTGAGCATGCTCCAGCACAACGCGATGCTCTGGAGCGTGAAGCGCAAGGGCTTCATCCGGAAAAAGGGATTCAGCAGTTCCAGCCAGTTTATCGACAAGGCGCTGCATTCCTGGCTGGAGAGCCTGAACAACGAGGAGAAGGAGAAGTTCGTCAACGTCACCTTCGATGCGCTGGAAAACGCCGGGATCACCGACTTCACGGACATCGGGCCGTCCACGATCCCGAAGATCTTTAGCCTGATCGGCAATATGGTCACGATCGATTCCGAATCCCGGAAAAACCTGATCAAGGTAATCATGGCGGTCATGCAGGCCGGCGGCAATACAGTGGTATCCGGTTTAAAGGAGAATGAGTTCATCTCCTCCCTCGGAAGCCAGGTCTCCGACGCGACGAAGGACCTGACCAAGGCGGTGGATACCGGAATCGGGAAACTGAAATCCTTGTTCGGCGGGACGAAGAAGTAAAGGGATGAGGAGGAGAATCCATGTACAGCTATTATTCCTATGATTCGCTTATGAGCAGCTATATGACCTACTACATCATTTATGCCGTTATCACCATCGTGGTTGGGATCGGCATCCGGATCGGACTCGGCTTCCTGACCCGGCACATGAATGAGAAGAAAGGTTATACCGGCGGTTTCGCCTGGGGCTTCTGGCTGGGCACAATCGGTATCATCGTCGTGGCCTGCAAGACGGACCTGCGCAACATGAGCGACGGCAATTATGACTCGCGGCTTTCAAGCCAGCAGCCGTACCAGCAGCCGTATCAGAACCAGAACCTGTATCAGGCGCAGCCCCAGCAGCAACAGCCCACCCGGAACCTGAACGGCAGCAATACGGACAACACGATTGAAACACTGACGCGGCTGGCGAAGCTCCACGAGGAAGGCATCCTGACGGACGAGGAGTTTGAGGCCAAGAAAGCGGAACTGCTGAAGAACTATTAAGAAAGCAGACTTACATCAAAACGCAGGGCGATGTGCCCTGCGTTTTGATGTGGGAAAAATCAGATGAAGATCAGGCTGCCGGCCAGGATCAGGTAGATCAGGGAGGCGAGGAAACTGTTCCCGGCACCGAAGGTGAGGACGCCGGTCAGCGTCAGCACCAGGTAGGCGGCCAGGACACCGGCCATCACCAGCCACATCCGCTTCGTCGGACGGTAGCGGGAACGGATGATGGTCAGCACCACCGCGGCAACGGTCACCGGGAAGCCGAACAGGTACTTTACCAGCATGCCCGGTCCGCTGATGACCGCGCCGAGGCCCATCAGGGCGGCGAAAACCGCGTTGGCCACCACCGCCCAGGTATGCGCGGTGCCGACCGCGCGGACCTTGTTGCCCCGGATCATCTTCGAGCAGCGTTTGAGGCGCATGTCGCTGTCCCGGTAACCGGGCATGGAGCGGAAAATATCCGCCGCTTCCCGGAACTGGTTCTTCTCGTGCAGGGCGACGCCTTCCCGGTAACGCTGTTCCATCTTCCGCCCTTCGCGGCAGTCGATCAGCCGGAGGCGGGCATTGGGCATGGTTTCGGCGACGCTTTCAAACAGCGCGGCCGCCTCGTCCCATTCATACCGGGAGGCATGCAGGTCCGCCTGGCGGAAGGTTTCCCCGGCCAGCCGCTCCGCTTCACGCTCCAGCTTTTCCCGCAGGCTGTCCGCCGCGGGGAAGGAGGGAAGCGGCGCGAGAACCTGCCGGGCTTTCTGCAGGTCCGGGACGACGACGGCCATCGAAATCAGCCGTTCGGCTTCATCCAGTTCACTCCGGTGGATTTCATCGAGATGCGCGCAGATATAGTCATTGACTTCCCGGGCCAGGGCGGAAACGGATGGATCGTCCAGTTCCATGATCTTCCGGTAGCAGGGATGGTATTCCAGGGGAGACTGGACCAGACGAAGCCGGTCCGGCGCGGACACCTTCAGGTCCGCCATCATTTTCACCAGGTAAGCGCGGCTGTTGTCCGGCTCCACCGCCAGCGCGCGGTCCGCGTAGACCACGGCGCTGGCCCACATTTCCGAATCCAGGTCCAGCATCGCCCGCTCCAGCAGGTTGTCCACGCTCATGGTTTCCACGAAAAGGACAGGGGACGCGCCGTCCCCGCGGGCGGGCATACGGAAAAGACCGGAGCTGCCGGCGGGCTGCTCCTGAATGGAGGGTGCCGCCGGAGCGGAACCGTAATCCGGGATGATATCGGGAATGCGTTGCTTTTCGCTCATGGGTATCCTCCGGGTCAGGGAACCGGGAAGAGATTATTCCGGCGCCTGTCCGTTTTCAATGGCCGTGATCATATCCACACGGCGCTGGTGGCGGCCGCCCTCGAACTCGGCGGTCAGCCAGTGGCGGGCAATCATCTTGGCCAGTTCGGTGCCGACCACACGGGCGCCCATGGTCAGGATATTGCTGTTATTATGGCGCTTGCTGAGTTCCGCGCTGTAGACGTCGCTGCAGGTGCAGACGCGGATGCCCTTGACCTTGCCGGCGGCGATGCCGATGCCGATGCCGGTGCCGCAGATCAGGATGCCGCGGTCGCACTCCCCGGAGGCGACGGCCATGGCGGCCTTATAGCCCCAGACGGGGTAATCGTCATCCCGGTTATTCGGGTCATAGTTGCCGAAGTCTTTCCATTCCAGGCCCATCTCATCGAGCATTTTCGCGATCTCGGCCTTCAGGGCCACGCCCGTATGGTCACAAGCAAGAGCAATCATGGACATAACCTCCTTTTTTTGTTATAATACGCCATTGTGTGGGAAATGGCAAGGAGGGAACGGAATGCCGCATCACTGTGAACTGTGTCACATCGATCTGGACAGGATTTCTGTCCGCCGGGGCGGACAGATGCTGCTGCAGGATGTTTCCATGCATATCCACTGCGGCCAGCTGACGGTCCTGATCGGCCAGAACGGCGCCGGAAAGACGACGCTGATCCGCGCGCTGCTCGGGCAGATTCCCCATACGGGCGTCATCCGCCATGTGGATGGCCGGGGACTGGACATTCCGCACCTGCGGACGGGCTATGTGCCCCAGCATCTTCAGTTTGACCGGGAGATGCCGCTGACCGTGCGGGATTATATGGCGGCTTCGATGACGAAACGGCCGGTCTGGACCGGAGTGGGGAAGAAAACCCGCGCGGCGGTGGACGCCGCCCTGGAGGCGGTGGAGGCCGGCGATATCGCGGATCGGCCGCTGGGACGCTGTTCCGGCGGGGAACTGCAGCGCGTGCTGCTGGCGCTGGCGCTGAATCCGGCTCCGGACCTGCTGGTGCTGGACGAGCCGGTCAGCGGAATTGACCGGAACGGGCTGAAGCTGTTCCTGGAGACGCTCCTGGACCTGCGCAGGACCCATCATATGGCAATCCTGCTGGTCAGCCACGACCTGCGCTTTGTACGGGAGTATGCGGACCATGTGATCCTTCTGGAAAAATCCGTACTGGCGCAGGGACATCCGGAAGAGGTATTCGCTTCCGAAGAATTCCGGACCGTGTTCGGCACCGGGGAAGAAGAGGAGGCGGAATCCTGATGGACGGTATTTACAGCATCATGGGAGCGATTCTGCCCCTGGAAGCCTACGAATTCAATTTCATGAAGAACGCACTGCTGGCGGTGCTGCTGCTGACCCCGATGCTTGGGCTGCTGGGCACGATGGCGGTCAACCATCAGATGGCGTTCTTCTCCGACGCGCTGGGCCATTCCGCCCTGACGGGCATCGGCCTGGGCATTATCCTCGGCCTGCGGAACGACCTGCTCGCGATGCTGGTGTTCGGTATCGTCTGGGCAATACTGATCTGCCTGATCAAGCAGTCGGGATCCGCGTCCACGGATACGATCATATCCGTGTTTTCCTCCACCTCGATCGCGGCCGGGCTGCTGATCCTGGCCCGGGGCGGAAAGTTCGCGAAGTATTCCAGCCTGCTGATCGGCGATATCCTCGCTGTCACGCCGCAGGACCTTCTGTACCTGCTGCTGGCGCTGGTGGGTGTGGTGACCCTGTGGGTCGTGATTTACAACATGCTGCTGTTGACCAGCGTGGACCCGTTCCTGGCCCGGTCCCGGGGAATCCGGACGCGGCTGATTGAGGGCGTGTTCGTGGTGATGGTCGCGGTGGCCGTGATGCTGAGCATCCGCTGGGTAGGCGTGATGCTGATCAACGCGCTGCTGATCCTTCCGGCGGCGGCCGGGAGAAACCTGGCGCGCACGTCGCGCCAGCACGCGGCGTTTTCCGTCGGAATCGCGATGCTGAGCGGTATCGTCGGGCTGACGGCATCCTATTACCTGGACACGAGCGCCGGCGCGTCGATCGTGATCGCGTCCGCGCTGATATACGCGATCAGCCTGGCAGTGAGGAAAGCAAGAGGGTAAGGAGTTTCGGAACCATGCGGAAAGTGATCCTGCGGGGGGTGCGCGACGGGCTGCCGATCGGCCTGGGCTATTTTGCCGTGGCCTTTTCCCTGGGCATTACGGCGCGCAACGCGGGGCTGAGCCCGCTGCAGGGCTTCATCGCCAGTTTCCTGAACCACGCTTCCGCGGGCGAGTACGCCCTGTATTCCCTGATCGCCGCGAACGCCGCCTTCTGGGAAATCGCGGCGGTCATCCTGGTGACCAATATCCGCTACCTGCTGATGAGCACCGCCCTGAGCCAGAAACTCCGGCCGGAGACCCCGATGATCCAGCGCATGGCCGCCGGTTTCTGCATCACGGATGAAATCTTCGCCATCGGAATCGCGTGGCCGGGGGCCCTTTCCCTGACCTATCTGTTCAGCGCGTTTATCCTGGCGGACCTGATGTGGTCCGCGGGGACCATGACCGGCATCATCGCGGGCAACGTGCTGCCGGCGAACGTCGTCAGCGCGCTGAGCGTCGCGATTTACGGCATGTTCCTGGCGATCATCATTCCGCCGGCGCGGAAGAACAAAGTGATCGCCGGCCTCGTGGCGGCGGCCTTTGCGTGCAGTTTTGCCGTGAACCGGATTTCCATCTTCTCCGGTATGTCCGACGGCGTGAAGGTGATCCTGCTGACCGTCGCGATTTCCGCCATTGCCGCGGCGCTTTTCCCGGTGAAGGACGACGAAGAAACAGGGGGGAAGGCAGTATGACGCAGAGCGGAATTTATATTGCCATCCTGGTGGCCGCCGCGGTCAGCTTCCTGGTCCGGACGCTGCCCCTGACCCTGATCCGGAAGAAGATCACCAACCGCTTCCTGCGTTCTTTCCTGCATTATGTTCCTTATGTGACGCTGGCGGTGATGACATTTCCCGCGATTGTGGACGCGGCGGAGAATCCCGTGGCGGGAATCGCCGCGCTCGTGACCGGCGCGGTGATGGCCTGGTTTAACGCGGGCCTTTTCCCGGTCGCGGTCGTATGCTGCGTCGTGGTCTATACGGTCGGGCTCATCGGGTAATAAACGGTTGTCTTTCGGTGGATCAATGACATTGCCATCAGGCAGTAAAACGGGTATAATGTACCCGTATTTTTATGCCCGAAGGAAGGAACGTAATGGGTAAGATTATCGCGATCGCGAATCAGAAGGGCGGGGTGGGAAAAACCACCACGTCCGTCAATTTATCCGCCTGCCTGGCGGAAGCGGGGAAAAAGGTCCTGATGGTGGACCTGGATCCCCAGGGAAACACGACCAGCGGCCTGGGCCGCACGGTCAACAGCCGCAATTCCATTTATGACGCGATGCTGGGCGGCGCGCCGGTGAAAAACTGCGTGCAGGACACAGCAATCAAAAAGCTGAAGCTGATCGGCAGCGATATCCGGCTGGCGGGCGCCGAAGTGGAACTGGTCAGCGTGAATGAAAGGGAGTTTTACCTGAAGAAGCTGCTTGGCGCGGTCCGGGACGAATTCGACTTTATCCTGGTGGACTGCCCGCCGAGCCTGAGCCTTCTGACGATCAACGCGCTGGCCGCGGCGGACACGATCCTGATCCCGATCCAGTGTGAGTATTACGCCCTGGAGGGCGTGACCAGCCTGATGAATACGGTGAACCGGGTCAAGCGGACGATCAATCCGCGCCTGGAGATTGAGGGTATCCTGCTGACGATGCTGGACGGGCGGACGAACCTGGGACTGCAGGTTGTGGACCAGGTGAAGAAGCACTTTAAGAAGGCGGTCTTCGCGACCACGATTCCGCGGAATGTCCGGCTGGGAGAGGCGCCGAGCCACGGGCAGCCGATTAATCTGTATGATCCGCGGAGCAGCGGGGCGATGGCGTATGAGGCGCTGGCGAAGGAAGTAATTAAAAGGAATAAGGGAAAATAATCATGGCGAAGAAGACACTCGGGCTGGGACGGGGACTGGATTCCCTGTTCGCAGGCGCGGAAGACTGGGGAACCAGCATACAGGAGATTCCGATCGGGGAACTGGATCCGAATCCGGACCAGCCCCGGCGGACTTTTGACGACGAAAGCATTGCCCAGCTGGCGGCGAGCATCCGGGACCAGGGAATCCTGCAGCCGCTGCTGGTGGTTCCGTCCGCGGGCGGCCGTTACCGGATTATCGCCGGGGAGCGGCGGTACCGCGCGGCCCGGGTGGCAGAGCTGGATACGCTGCCCTGCATCGTGAAGGATATCGACGTGATCCGCCAGATGGAGATCGCGCTGATTGAGAACCTGCAGCGGGAAGACCTGAATCCCATGGAAGCGGCGAAGGGAATCCAGGCCCTGATGAAACAATGCGGATACACCCAGGAGAAGGTCAGCGCGCGGCTGGGCAAGAGCCGGCCGGCGGTGGCCAACCTGCTGCGCCTTCTGACGCTTCCGGAGGAAGTGACGGAGATGGTCCGCCTCGGACTGATCAGCGCCGGGCACGCCCGGGTGCTGGCCGGGGTCACGGGGGCGGAGGAGCAGATCCGGCTGGCGCATAAGGCCGCGGACGAAGGGCTGAGCGTCCGGCAGCTGGAACAGATCGCGGCGTCCTCGAAGACAAAGAAGGTTAAGAAAGCGAAGAAGCCGGCGGCGCTGCCCGCGGAGCTCGGGGAACTGCAGGAGAAGATCCTGGAGAAGACCGGGATGAAGACGACGCTGAGCGGAAGTGTGAACAAGGGAAAGATTGTGATGCAGTACAGCTCCAGGGAAGAACTGGAGAGATTCTATGATCTGCTGCAGCAGATTCAGGAGTAGGTTTCCGGGGAAGGGTCCCCAGACCCCCTCTCCCCTTTACCCCCCAGCCCCCTTTTCCCCTGTGGGGAAAGAGGGAGTAACGGGACATGGGGCTTCGCCCCATGTCCCGGAAAGGACGAAGCGGCGGGCTGTGTTGAGAGCAGAAGCAGCCGGAAGATGAAACGGGAAAACAGATGAGTAAGAAAGATTTACCGGAGATGCCATACTGGGACGGACCGCTGTCGCATCCGTTCTACAGCAAGGTTGTGAAGCGGATCCTGGACCTGGTGCTGGCGATCATCCTGCTGGTTCCGGGACTGCTCCTGATGATCCCGCTGGCCATCTGGGTCAAGCTGGATTCAGAAGGGCCGGTGCTGTACAAGGCGGTCCGGGGCGGATACCACAACCAGCCCTTCCGGATTTTCAAATTCCGGAGCATGGTGGTGGACGCGGACAAGACCGGCGGCTGCACGGCCAAGAACGACAGCCGGGTGACCCGGGCCGGGAGGGTCATGCGGAAGCTGAAGATGGACGAGCTCCCGCAGCTGTTCAACATCATCCGGGGAGACATGAGCTTTGTCGGGCCGCGGCCGGAACTGCTTCTGTATACGACGCAGTATACGGAGGAACAGCAGTGCATCATGTGGGTGCGGCCGGGGGTGACGGACCGGAGCAGTATCGTGTATATCGCGCAGGATGAAATCGTCGGCGAGGAAGACCCGGTCGGGAACTTCGAGCGGCTGATTCTTCCGGAGAAAAACCGGCTGCGGGTGGAGTACGCGAAGAGCCAGAGTTTCGGCCTGGACTGCAGGCTGATGTTTGAGACGGTGCTGGGTGTGTTCAAAAAAGTGGGGAAGTAGAGATCTCTTCCCGGACGGAGGGGATTCTTCGCTGGCGCTCAGAATGACAGTGAGAGGCAGATCCTCTGCAGTTTGAAGATAACAGCCGGAAAGCAAAACAGACGGTATTGAGGTTTATATGGAAAGCTACGAAGCATTGGTGCACAGCGCGTTCGGGGGAAAGCAGCCGGACGTGACGGATCCGGACGTGCTGGCATGGCTGATCCGCCGGAACGGACTGGAAATGTCCCATATCAGCCGGGGAAGCCATATCGGCAGCGTGTTCAGCGCGGCGGAAATCATCGCCGTGCTTTATACCGGCGTGCTTCATGTGGATCCGAAGAACCCGAAGATGCCGGACCGTGACCGGATGATCCTGAGCAAGGGGCATGCCGGCAGCGCGGTGTACGCCGCGCTGGCGGAAACCGGCTTTTTCCCGGTGGAGCAGCTGAAGACCCACTACGGGAACGGTTCGATTCTCAGCGGCCATGTCAGCCACAAGGGAATTCCCGGCGTGGAGGTTTCCACCGGGTCCCTGGGCCACGGGCTGGCGGTCGGCGCCGGAATGGCGCTGGGCGCGAAAATGGACGGGGAAGCGTGGCGGACCTGGGTGGTGCTCGGCGACGGGGAATGCGACGAGGGATCCGTCTGGGAAGCGGCGCTTCAGGCCGCGCAGTTCGGGCTGGACCGCCTGTGCGCGATCGTGGACTACAATCATATGCAGAGCCTGTTTACCGTGGAGGAAACCCTGCGGCTGGAACCGTTCGAAGCCAAATGGAAGGACTTCGGATGGAACGCCCAGAGCGTGAACGGTCATGACACAAAAGCCCTGCGCGCGGCCTGCGAACGGGCAAAGGAGAACGCCGGCAGCGGAAAGCCCAGCGTGATCCTGGCACACACCGTCAAGGGCAAGGGCGTATCCTTCATGGAGAACAACATCCTGTGGCACTACCGGACGCCGCAGGGAGAGGAATATGAGGCGGCGCTGAAGGAACTGGAGGCACAGAGACCTTGAGAGACGCATTTGTCAGGGCCCTGGTTCAGGAAATGGAAATCAATCCGCGGATCGTGCTGATGACCGGCGATCTGGGGTTTGGCGTACTCCGGCCGATCTGGGATCAATTCCCGGACCGGATTATCAACGCGGGCATCGCGGAGCAGGGGATGGTCGGGCTGGCGGCGGGACTCGCGGCGACGGGACGGACGGTGCTGGTCTATTCCATCGGCAACTTCCCGACGCTCCGCCCGCTCGAACAGATCCGGAACGACTGCGCCTATACGAAGGCAAACGTCAAGATCGTCTGTGTCGGCGGGGGATTCGTTTACGGCAGCCTGGGCATGAGCCACCACGCGACAGAGGATATGGCGGTCATGCGGGCGCTGCCGGACGTGACATGCTTTACCCCCGGGGATCCGGCGGAAACCGAGGCGGTGACCCGGGTGATGCTGCGGACAGAGGGAACCTGCTATCTGCGGCTGGGCCGCGGCAACGAGCCGAAAATCCATGACGGGCCGGTGGAAGGCTGGAAGATGCCGGAACCCATCGTGATCCGGGAAGGGAAGGATGTCGCGCTGCTGAGCGCGGGCGGGATCCTGACCCAGGCGGTGGAGGCGGCAAAGCTGCTGGACGAAAAGGGAATCAGCGCGGAGGTGGTCAGCTTCCCGTGCCTGAAACCGATGGACGCGGAAGCGGTCCGGAAACTGACGGAGCGCTTCCGGCACATCGTCACCGTTGAGGAGCACAACGTGACGGGCGGATTCGGAAGCGCGGTCTGCGAGATCGCCGCGGAGGGCGGAAACGGATGCCGGATCCACCGGATCGGGCTGCAGGACTGCTTTACCGCGGTGGTCGGCAACCAGCAGTACCTGAGGGAGATATACGGGATGGACGGAAAGTCCATCGCGGAGAAAGCGGAGGCCTGGATTCATGAAGCGTGAACTGACGCTGGAGGAGATCCATGAGGAGCTGCTGGAACAGCTGAAGGATATCGTCGCGGTCTGCGACCGGTACGGGATCCAGTACAACCTGATGTGCGGAACCCTGCTGGGCTGCATCCGGCACAAGGGGTTCATCCCCTGGGACGACGACGTGGACCTGCTGATGACCCGGGAGGAATTCACGAAGTTCCGCCAGGTGTATCCGAACGAATGCGATCCGCGGTTTGAACTGACCTACCTGGATACGTGGACGCCGCGGGTGATGAACCGGGATCCGGAGAAGGCGGCCGCGTTCACGGATTTCTTTATCCTGGATCCGCTGCCGCCGGAAGGAATCCGGCGGAAGACGCACCTGCTCCATCTGCACCTTCTGCAGGGAATGATGAAGAAGAACGTGGATTACAGCCGGTTCGGGCTGAAAAACCGGATCCTGCTGCGGACGACGCATGTGATGGGGCTTCCGTTCAGCTATGCCTGGAAGGCGAAACGGTACGAGAAGGTTTCGACGAAAGTGAAGAGCGGGAACGACCTGCATATGTCGAACGGCGCGTTTGAACTGATGACGCATGTGTGGCATCCGGAACAGTTTGAGGAGAAGATCCGGATGCCCTTTGAGGGGATTGAGTGCCTGGTGCCGGTGAAGTATGACGAGGTGCTGACGGTACTGTTCGGGCGGGATTATATGACGCCGCCGCCGCCGGAAGAAAGGGTGGCAAAGCACTTGGATTTGTAATTGCAGCCACTTCCCCTGCACCCCTTCTCCGTGCACTTACTTGAATGGTGTTGCGGATTGAGCGGCACGGAGACGGGGATTGGTTAGTGGTGGGGCTGCGCCCCACGGCCCGCTGAGCGGTAAAGCAGCTTGACGACACTGACAAGCGGGCAGGCTTACGGAATAAATGAACGACCAGGAGAATGACGGTTTCGTGGAAATGTACTTTTGCCCGGTGTTTTCGGGATCGAGCGGGAATGTGCTGTTCTGCCAGTACGGGAATACACGGCTTCTGATTGACGCCGGGAAAACCGGGAAATGCATTTCGGAAGCGCTGGCGGGAATCGGCGTGGCGATGGAATCGATCAGCGGAATCCTGATTACCCACGAGCATTCCGACCATATCTCCGGGGCCGGCGTCCTGGCGCGGAAGTACCACCTGCCGCTGTACGCGACGGGGGAAACCTGGCGGGCGATGGAGGGCAAGATCGGAAAGGTGCCGACGGAGCTCCGGCGGGAAGTGACCGCGGGGCATGAGTTTTACCTGGGCGATATCGGCGTCGCGCCTTTTTCGATTCCGCACGACGCGGCGGATCCGGTCGGGTACCGGCTGTGGGGCGGGGACCTGAGCATATCCACCGCGACGGACCTGGGGCATTTTTCCGACGAGGTTTTCCGGCGGATTAAGGGGAGCAACCTGGTGCTGCTGGAAAGCAATCACGATCCGGATATGCTGCGGGCGAATCCCAACTACAACGCGGTGCTCAAGAAGAGAATCCTGGGGGATTACGGGCACCTGAGCAACGAGGCGTGCTCGGAGGCGCTGCTTCGGCTGATTGCCGGCGGGACGGCCAACGTGATCCTGGGGCATTTGAGCGGAGAGAACAATACGCCTGTGCTGGCACGGCGGGTGTCGGAAACGGCGATGAAGCGGGAAGGAATCCGGGTCGGGGAGGAAGTTCGGCTGGAGGTCGCGCTGAGGGACGAGACCGGAAATGTTTTTTGTATTTCCAGTCATGCATAAAACGAACTTTTGGGATTTCGCATCTGCGGATGCGACAAAAGGGCTTTCCTTATTCGACGCTTATTCAGCACAATGCTGCCACTGGCAGCGCTGAACTGCGCGCCCTTTGGAAACCTTCGGTGAAAGGGAACGACCATGATTATTCTGGCTCTGCAGGAGGTAAAGAAGAGCTTCGGCACGCATGAAGTGCTGAAGGGTGTTTCCTTTACCCTGCAGGAGCAGGAACGCATGGGCATGGTGGGCGTGAACGGAAGCGGCAAGAGCACGCTGATGAAAATCATCGCGGGGCTGGAGACCGCGGATTCCGGGAACGTCAATATCCAGAAAGGGCTCCGGATCGGATACCTGGCCCAGCAGGGAGAGCTGAGCGGGAACGAGACGGTCCGGGAAGCGCTGGAGAGCGTGTTCGAGCCGCTCCGGGAAATGGAGCGGGAAATGCGCAGCCTGGAGAACCGGATGGCGGAGCAGGCGGAGGATCCGGAAGCGCTCCGTCGGCTGGGCGGCCGGTATGACGCGCTGACCCGGGAGTTTGAAAGGCAGCGGGGATACGAGTGGCGCAGCCGGGTTTCCGGCGTGCTGGCCGGACTGAAGCTGCGCGAGTGGCAGGACATGGAGACGTCCCGGCTGAGCGGCGGGGAACGGACGAGGCTCTGCCTGGGCCGGATGCTGCTGACAGAGCCGGACCTGCTGCTGCTGGACGAACCGACCAACCACCTGGACCTGAAGAGCATCGCCTGGCTGGAGGACTACCTGCAGAGCTACCGGGGGGCCGTGCTGGTGATCAGCCACGACCGTTATTTCCTGGATCACGTCTGCGGGCGGATGGCCGAGCTGATCATGGGCGTCATCGAGACCTATACCGGGAACTATACGCAGTACCTGGAAAAACGGACCGAGGTATACGAAACCCGGATGAAGGCCTGGCGGCTGCAGCAGAAGGAAATCGCCCGGCAGGAAGCCGTGATCGCCATGTACAAAAGCTTCAACCGGGAAAAGAGCATCCGCCTGGCGGAAAGCCGGGAGAAGCGGCTGGAGAAGATGGAACGGCTGGAGCGTCCCCAGGAAGAGGGAACGGTGCATTTCCGTTTCGAAACCCGGCGCCGGACCGGCGACGACGTGCTGGTCACGGACGGGCTGAAGAAAAGCTACGGCAGCCGGACGCTGTTTGACGGCATCAAGGTTCACGTGCGCGCCGGGGACCGGATCGCGCTGATCGGGGACAACGGCACCGGGAAATCCACCCTGCTGAAGTGCCTGACCGGCGAGGAAAAACCGGACGCCGGGAGCATCCGGTGGGGAACCGGCGTGGATATCGGATACTATGACCAGCACCAGGCTGGCCTGAACGAAAACAAGACCGTGCTGGACGAGGTATGGGACCGATTTCCCCGGATGGAGCAGTACGAGGTGCGGGGCGCGCTGGGCATGTTCCTGTTCACCGGGGACGAGGTGTTCGAGCCGGTCAGTACGCTGAGCGGCGGGGAAAAGGGCCGGGTGGCCCTGACCGAGCTGATGCTGCGGAAGGATAACGTGCTGCTGCTGGACGAACCGACGAACCACCTGGACATGGACAGCCGCGAGGTGCTGGAAAACTCGCTGGCGGATTTCGAGGGCACGATCATCGCGGTCAGCCACGACCGTTATTTCATCAACCGTTTCGCGGACAAGGTGTTCGCACTGGACGGCGGGGAAATCCGGGAATACCTGGGCAACTATGACGCCTATTATGAAAAGGTCAGCCGGGACGAGGAGCCGGACGGGGAAACCGCCGGCATGACGCGGACCGCGATCGATAAGGAAAAGAAGAAGAGCCGGGAGGAACAGCAGCGGATCCGCGAGCAGAAGGAACGGGTCAAAAAGCTGGAGGATGGAATCGCCCGGGCCGAGGCGGACGCGGCGGAGCTGGAGAAGGCGCTGGCGGATCCGGAAACGTGGAAGGATCCGGAAAGCGCGGCACGGATGACCCGGGAATACAACGCCCTGAAGGACAGGATTGAAGAGATGTACGCGGAATACGCGGAAACGGAGTGAGGCCGGAATGCGGATTTGGAAACGGATCGCTGCTGTCATTTGCGCATGCGCGGCGCTTATGGCGGGCGCTGCCCGCGCGGAGGACACGCCGGAGCGGGAACTGCCGGACAGGGTGCTGATGCAGTTTTATGAGAACACGATCTTTGTCGGGGACTCCCAGATCCGGAACCTGGGCAACTATTTCCGGAGGCACCGGGACAAGGATCCGGAGTTCTTTCCGGGAGTCAAGTGCTACGGGGAATACAGCCTGCAGATGCGGATGATCGCCCTGAAGGAGCCGCTGTCGGACGAGAACGCCGTCCAGCTGAACTACAAGGGACGGGCGTCCACGATGACAAAGATCGCGAAGGCGGAACAGCCGGTCCGGATCTTCATCCTGATCGGGCTGAACGACCGGATCTATGAGCATATGGACCGCGCGGACCGGTATATCGACAAGATGCTCGAACTGCGCGCCTCCTATTTCCCGGATACCGAAATCCATTTCATGTCGCTGACGCCGGTAACGAACAAATGGAAGCAGAAGGTCCGGGACGAGATCGTGGAATACAATACCTGGCTGGAGGAAAAATGCCGGCAGACCGGAATGTATTACATGGATGTCCGGGAAAGGCTGATGGACGCGGACGGCTGCCTGCCGGTGAAAATCACCACGGACGCGGAAAGCCACCTGAATGCCGACGGATTCGATATCCTGATCCAGTCCCTGCTGGATTACGCGCAGCAACGGTATGACGAAGGGCTCTGGACTCCGAAAGACGATGAAACCTGAACGCGGGAGGAAACGAGAAGATGAAGAAACGGATGCTGGTCCTGTGCCTGCTGGCCGCGGCGGTCCTGCTGACCGCCTGCGGCGCGCCGAAGACGGAAGAGACGGCCGGAACCCCGGTGAAAGTGGACGGTGAGCCGGAAACGCTGCGGGAAAAGGTGAATATGGTCTGCGAGGACGCAACGGACCTGGCGCCGCTGACCGCGGAGGACCTGGAGGACGTGCTGGGAATTCCCGCGGAGGATTACCAGGACTTCGTATTCCTGCAGAGCGAGGGAACGGACGGCCGGGAGATCCTGGCGATCCGGGCAGTCGGCATGGACGCCGCGAAACGGATCGCGGAACAGGCGGAGAGCTATCTGGAACGCCGCCGGAAGGAAACCCGGAACTACGCGCCGGAAGCGTACCAGCTGCTGTCGGAGGCACAGGTGGAGACCAAAAACCTGACCGTCGTGCTGGTGGTCGGGAAAGACGGAGCCACTGAGGCGAAAGCGATCCTGTCGCCGGTGAACTGACCATGGTATTCTGCTCATTTACATTTCTGCTGTTCTTTATGCCAGCCGTTCTGCTTGGGTACCGGTTCCTGCCGGACCGGGCAAAACGGCCTTTTCTGCTTGCCGCCTCCCTGGTGTTCTACGGCTGGGGCGCGCCGGTCTGGCTGATCCTGTTGTTGTATGTGATGGCGCTGGACTATGCCGGCGCGCTGCTGGTCACCCGGATCCAAAGGGGGAGGAGGCTTCTTTTTGCCGCCCTGATCGTCCTGAACCTGGTTCCGCTGATATACTTCAAATACGCGGGATTCCTGCGGGACACCCTCGAGACGCTGACGGGAATCAGGATCCGGATGGATTCCCCCCTGCTGCCTGCCGGCATTTCCTTCTTTACCTTCCAGGGCATCTCCTACCTGGCGGACGTCTTCCGCGGGAAGGCGAAGGTGCAGCGGAACTTTGTGCTGTTCGGCACCTACCTGAGCATGTTTCCGCAGCTGGTGGCCGGACCGATCGTGCGCTATACCGACCTGGAGGCGCAGCTGGAGAAGCCCGCGGAGGTGAGCACCGAGGACATGCGCGCCGGACTGGAGCGCTTTGCGGTCGGCCTGGGGAAAAAGGTGCTGCTGGCGGACGCGATGGGCCGCTTCTGGGCCAAAATAAGCGCGGACCTTCCCGGCGCCGGCGCGCTCGGCGCCTGGATGGGCCTGGCGGCGTTTTCCTTCCAGATCTTTTTTGATTTTTCCGGCTATTCCGACATGGCGCTCGGCCTGGGGAAAGCCATGGGATTCACCTTTCCCGAAAACTTTGACCGTCCGTACCGGGCCCGGAGCCTGACGGAATTCTGGCGCCGCTGGCACATGAGCCTGACCACCTGGTTCCGGGAATACGTCTATATTCCGCTGGGCGGGAACCGGAAAGGGGAATGGCGCCGGAACCTGAATATCCTGATCGTATGGGCGCTGACCGGGCTGTGGCACGGCGCGGGATGGAACTTCGTCCTGTGGGGCGTCTGGTTCGGCGTGCTGCTGATCATTGAGAAGAAATGGGTGATCGGGCGGAAGGGAACGGAGCGCCTGCCGGGTTGGCTGCGGCAGGCCCTGACCTACCTGCCCGTGCTGATCGGATGGGGAATGTTCACCGGCAAATGGCAGGTATTCCCCGCCATGGCCGGGACGTACGGATGGAGCACGCCCGCGGCGGTGCTGGAATGCCTTTCCTTCCTGCCGATGTTCCTGGTCTGCGCGGGGATTTCCTTCCTGCCGAAGCCGAAGGTTGAATGCCGGAGATGGGCGGCGCCCGTGCTGATGGTGCTCTGCCTGGCCGCGCTGGCGGCCCAGGGTTACGCGCCATTCGTCTATTTCCAGTTCTGAGGAGGCCGGGATGAAAAAGAAGTCTTTGATGAACGGCATTGCCGTATACGGGGGACTGGCCCTGCTGCTCCTTCTCGGCGCCGCGGCGTTCGTTTTCCGCCAGGATTTCTCCGGCTGGGAGAAACGCTACCTGGCGGGAATTCCGGAAAACGGATCCCTCACGCAATGGACGCTGAACGACGACCTGGAGACGTTCCTGTCCGACCAGGTGCCTTTCCGGCAGCAGCTGGTGAACCTGAACGCGCTGACGGAGATGTATACCGGCCGGGCAACACAGCTGGAGGCGTGGCCGGTCGGGGACGCGGTCGTCGAGAAACCCGTGCAGGCCGACCCGGAAACCATTGAAAAGCGGATCCGGGCCATGCGGGAGATGGCGGGGGACATTCCGTACCTGTTCATGACGCCGCCGACGGCCGGCATGCTGCGGATGGACGAAATGACCGCGGCGCGCCGGGCGCTGTACGAGGAGGAAAGCCGGATCTATGACGAAACGGCCGGGCAGGACGGCTTCGTCCCGCTGCGGGCGGATTTCGAGTCCAGCGCGGAACCCGTTTACTATTATTCCGACCATCACTGGAACGTATCCGGCGTCGAACTCGCCTACCGCGCCTACTGCCGCGCCGCGGGGCTGGAAACAGCCGGAGAGGACGATTTCACCCGGACCAGCTACACGCCGTTCCGCGGGACGACCTATACCCGTTCCGGACTGCCCTTCGTGCGGGAAGACACGCTGGTATGCGTCGAGCCGAAGGCGGCCGTCTCCGTGTCCTTCCAGGGGGACGACACGGTATACGACCACCTGGTCTTTCCGGAAAAGGCGGCGTCCTGGGACGGATACGAGGTATACCTGAACGGGAACCACGGCATGCTGACCATCCTGAACCCGGAAGCCGCGGAAGGCACGCTGATGGTCTTCCGCGATTCCTATGCCAGCAGCCTGCTGCCGTACCTGAGCGCGAACTATTCCCGGATCATCGCCGTGGACGCGCGGTATTACAGCGGTTCCTTCCGCGACGCCATGGCGGAAGCCGGGGAGATCGACCGGATCCTGTTCGTCTATTCCCTGGACAGCCTGGCGAACGATACCTACCTGGCGCGGAAACTCCGATAATAGATACACGAAGAAGCGTGTTAATGTAAAACGGCGGGAAACACCACAATATATAGGGTTTCAGGACGCGTTCCGGCGGAAACGGGAAACCGGGTCCGCCGAAACGCCTTTTTTACGGGAAAACACGACACACCAGACAGCGTGTACATAATGGTGCGGTGAAAAGTGAGAAAAATCGCGTATGACAGGGGGGCCGAGGATGAAAAAACTTCGAAAAAAATTTCGAAAACCGGGGGAAAACCCCTTGAAATACAAAAAAGGATCATGTATAATTCGAGTGTTGTCTGTTCAGGGATGAAGCGGTAAGTTGCCGTCCGGCCAGACGGGTAATTATCGCGGACCAGCCCGCTAATCGGGCGACGGACTCGAAGGCGCCGAAGGACCTGCACCTGCAGTGGGGACCGGGAGCGCACAAGAGAACGAAATTGAGGAGGTTAACAGGTATGGCCAACCAGAAAATCCGTATCAAGCTGAAGAGCTACGAGCACAAACTGATTGATCAGAGCGCGGAGAGGATCGTTGAAACCGCGAAGCGCACCGGTGCCCGTGTCTCCGGCCCCATCCCGCTCCCGACGGAAAGGGAAATCGTCACCATTCTTCGCGCCGTCCATAAGTACAAGGACAGCCGCGAACAGTTCGAACGCCGCACCCATAAGCGGTTGATCGACATCAACAATCCGAATCCCAAGACGGTGGACGCCATGATGAAGCTCGATCTTCCTGCTGGTGTCGAAATCGAAATGAAACTGTGA
>JAILIE010000067.1 GCA_024695415.1 Clostridiales bacterium
CGTCATGATCGCCCGCCGGGTCATCGCCCGGACCCGGGTCCGCTCATCCTGTTCCCGGGACATCGTCGGCAGCAGCACGCTGTCAATGGACGTGTTCACGTTGGCAGTGATCACCTGGGGGAACTGTTCGCCCCGGTTGTAAAACGCCAGGTCCTCCGAAGTGTATTTCTTGCCGATGATCAGTGAGCGCGCTTCGTTGTAGACCGTGTCCAGCAGCGCGGAAAGCAGCAGCTTCCATCCGTAGGAAAGCAGCCCCTTCAGCCGCTCAAAGGAAAACGCTTTCTTCGGGCGCCATTTCACTGTCAGGCAGAGAATCACCGTATCCGTCAGCACGTTGAACAGCTGCTGGGCCACCAGCGCCCATACGCCGAAACCCCGGTACGCCATGGCGATCCCGATCGCAGCCGCCCCCAGGGTTCCGCCCAGTGTCGCGAAAAAGAATTTCCGGAACTGCATCGTCCTGGAGACGTACGCCTGGTAGACATTCTTCACGCCGGAAATCACGATCTGCAGCCCCAGCACCCGCAGCACCAGGCACAGTTCCTGCCGTTGGTAGAAGTTTGCGATCGCCGGGGAAATCAGGTACAGCAGGCCGTACAGCGCCACGCACAGGGTCACGTTGAACCAGAATACGCTGGAAAAATCCAGATCGTCCGCGTTCTTCTTCTGGATCAGGGCGTTCCCCAGCCCGCTGTCCACAAATACGTTGAATACCGTGATGAAGACCGTCACCATGGCGATCAGGCCGTACTCCTCCGGCATCAGAATCCGGGCCAGTACCAGCTCCACCAGCAGCTTCACGCCCTGGGCCCCGACCCGTTCCGCCAGGCGCCACAGGAAATTCTTCATCACCGATCCGGCGCTTGCCGGTCCTGTCTCTTTCACTTACCGGTTCCTCCGGACCAGATTTTTGATCTTGTTCATCGTCCCCGGCGCGATGGTCCGGATCGTCTCCAGCGTCCGCCATACAAAGGGGCTGTCGCCGTATGCGTCATGCAGGTATTTTTTCATGTTTTCCCTGTCTTCCAGGTTTGCGTACATATCGAACAGATGCCGCGCCTTTTCCCGTTGGATCAGCTTCGTATACTTCCTGCCGTAATACTCGTCCATCCGGTCCAGCATGTTCGCGAATTCCAGCGTCCGGGATTTGTACGCCTCCGGATTGGTCCGCGTATCGTTCGAGAAGGAACCGGGAACGCCGAACCGGTATGCGCCGGTCGGCCGGTCGATATAATGAATCGTTCCCTTTGTCGAAAAATATACGATCCGGGCGTAGTCTTCGTTCACGCAGGTACCGCGGAAAGGAATGATCACGTCCTCCTCTATGTCTGCCCTCCGATATACAATCGTATTCGAAGGCGCGACCCAGTTGCTGATGACTTCTTCTGTCGTCACGTCCCGGGAGGCCGTATACGCCCGGAACATCTGTCCTTCCCTGATGGTCCCGTCCGGATTCGCGTAATATGAGGACGTAAAGCACAGGCTGCACTCCGGATGCGCCTCCATGTAGTCCGTCTGAAGCTGCAATTTCCCCGGATCCGTCCAGAAGTCGTCCCCTTCGCAGTTTGCGATATACTTCCCCCGGGACATCCCGAACATCGTCCGGAAGGACTCGTTGGTCATTCCCCGGCTGTGATGGTTGAACTCGCAGATATAGGGAATCACAAGCCCCGGATACTTCTCTCCGTATTCCCGCACGATATCGCCGGTGCTGTCGGTGGACGCGTCGTCCCGGACGATAATCTCAAAGGGAAAATCCGTCTTCTGGGAAACCATGCTGTCCAGGCACTGCCGGATATACTTCTCATGGTTGTACGTCGTGACAAACACGCTGACGCGTCGTTCCTGCTCTTCCAAAGATTATTCACTCCCTCGGTTTTTCGTCTTCCCGGCTGTAAACCAGCGGAACGGCCAGGATCCAGATCAGCGCCGTCAGGTCGCTGTGGATGAAAAAGTGCCCCTTGATGTTCGTGATTCCGAAGAAGAACAGGCACAGCACCGCCAGGAAAACGCCGGTTTCACGGCGCACCGTCCTGCTCCGCGCCATCTTCCACAGCATCAGCAGATACAGGCCGGTCATCGCCGCCAGGTACAGGATTCCGCCGCGCCACAGGTCGTTCATGAATCCGACGTCGGACGAAACGCCATACTTGTCTTCCACCAGCGTGCCCATGATCTCCGTCCCGGCGCCGAAAACCAGCTTCAGCCCCTTCGGGAAATGCTCCGGTGCCAGCATCCACGCCAGTTCCTGGAAATAGCCGTCGGAGTATCCAACATCCTCGCCGCCCACGAAGGAAGATACCTGTTCGACGCCTCTCGTCAGCCATTCATGGGTCATCGGGTTGATCAGTTTCATCAGCCCCAGCCCGAAGTACGCAATCGCCAGCGCCGGAACAGCCGCCGCGAAGAACTTCAGAATCAGTTTCCGGTCCTTCGCGAACAGTGTGCCGATGAACACCGCCCCCATGCCCGCGATCATCAGGTAAACGGAAGTCCGCACGTTGATGTTCGCCGACAGGGCCAGTACCGGGAAAGCGATCAGCCACAGGGGTTTCCCGCGGATCCCGCGCCACAGGGCGATACAGGCCAGCACCACCTGTACGTATGCGGCCGTGGAGGACAGGTTCGCCGCCAGGCCGAAGTACCGGTAGCAGGAAAGTTTGATCATATACGGAATCCCGTAGGCGATCATCTTTTCGACAAAGAATTCTTTCACCGCCGGAATCAGCAGCGCTGCCAGAGCCGTAACCGCCATCGCCAGTCCCGAAAACAGCAGGTGGTCCAGCAGCGCCGGAATCCCGAGCCCCCGCTTCCGCAGGCAGATCCAACAGGCCAGGGCAAAGGGAATGATGCCCGCCATCCAGTATACGAAATACCCGAAGGCGGAAACGGAATTCCCGTTGATCTTCGCCATCGCCATCAGGTATGCCAGGATCACGCCCAGCACAATCTCCGTCCATACGACGGCTTTGAAATTCGTGTACTCCTTCAGTTCTTTCCAGTGCATCAGCACATAAACAATGGAAGGAACCATCACCAGCCAGACGCTGTTGAACCGGAACAATGGGGCAAAAAGCGGCGGATTATAGATCAGCAGGTACATGAAAAGAATCATGGGAATGCTGATCATCTTTTTTCCGATTTTGATCATTCAGTACATCCTTCTGTTTATTCCCTTTTTCCCTCCGCGGCGTCCGCAAGCGCTTTCCGGACCGTTTCCCGCGTGGTTTCCGGGCTGTGGTTCTTCCGGGCCAGCGCTTTGGCGTTCTCCGAAATCCGCAAGTATTCCGCGTCGTCCGTAAACAGCCGCGGCAGAATCGCGCGCAGTTCTTCCGGTGAATCCGCCGCAAAAGCCGCCCGGTTCCGGATCAGGTAGTCCATGGAAGCCGCTTCCGCCGGCCCGTAGGCCAGCAGGCAGGTGCCGCTCGCCAGGCTGTCCGCGATCTTGGTGGACAGGGAATACCTGACGCGTTTCCGCATTT
>JAILIE010000141.1 GCA_024695415.1 Clostridiales bacterium
AGGAAAAGGCCGGAGGCAGCCAGCTCATCAAAGTCGATCTTCTGTTCTTCGATATACGGGCCGAAGCACCGGAAACGTACGCTGATCGGTCTCATTGCAGTCCCTCCTCATCCGCCGACAGCATGGCCTTCTCGAACCAGGTCAGCTGTTCCTCCGTCGGGGTGACGTTGCTTTCGTTTTCCTGAAGAAACTGCTTCAGGATATCCGTGTCGCTCATGGCCATCATCTCCTCGCCGGTCAGGGCGCCGGAAATCTCCCCGGTCTCAATGCTCCTTCCCCGCAGGAAGGCCAGGTACGGGAAACGCTCCCGCATCTCGCTGTACAGTTCCGGGCCGGCCAGTTTGTCCGTCACGGTCAGGTTCAGCCAGCAGTTTTCCAGTTCACGCCGCATGGAGAGGATTTCGTCATATGTGCCGGCCACGCTGCGGTGGGGATGCAGCTGGCGGATCGGGACGAAGCGCTGTTCCCCGGTCTCCGTGTCATACAGGACAAAGCCCTTCTCGTGGATTTCCTCTGCCCCGAAGGAATACGCCATGGGGCTGCCGGAATACCGGACGCGGCTGTTCATTCTCTGTGGTTTATGGATATGGCCGAGGGCGGTATAATCAAAGCCGTCGAACACGGCGGCCGGGACGGCGCCGGCGCCGCCGATGCGCGCGCTGCGGTCGGAGTCCGACACTTCCGCCTGGCTGACCATGGAATGGGAAAGCAGGATGTTATGCGGGTACTGTCCCATGCGCTCCCGGATACTGTCCAGGACGACGGTCATCGCCTGCGCCTGGTTTTTCACGTCCTCCGCCTTCTCCGGCCACCGGGCGCAGACCGCGTCCGTCTGGAAGAACGGCAGCGGCCAGACAGCGACCCTCTCCCCGTCCAGCAGGACCGGCTCCACGGGGTTGCGCAGGCGGCCGTAGATATACAGCCCGCTGTTTTTCAGCAGCTCACTGCAGGCAGCCAGCCGGTCCGCGCTGTCGTGGTTTCCCGCGATGACGACCATGGGAATCCCGCAGTCCCGGCAGACCCGGGTAGCCGCCTGGTTCCAGGTTTCAATCGCCTCGCCGCTGACCTTTCCGGAGTCGTAAACGTCCCCGGCGAGCAGCACGGCGCCCGCGCGCTCCTCCCGGATCACGCGGGCCAGTTCTTCGATAAAGAACAGCTGATCCTCCTGGTAATTGCTGTTCCCGACTGGCATTCCGAAATGCCAGTCCGAGGTATGCAGAAGCAACATATTTATCCACTCCTGTCGGGTTTTCCGCTGATTTCTTTTGTTATGGGTATTATACCATCCGCCGCGCGGATTTGAAAGGGACAGGCAGCGGTTACCGCATTCCTGCCTTCACCGCCCGGGGCTGGTTCCTGAAGTGATGGTACGCGTTCAGCATAACGCCGCGGCAGAAGTCGTCATATCCCTTCTTCCCGGCGTATTCCATCAGTCCGGGAAGAAGGTCCACCGTGTTCAGGAAGGCGTCCCGCTGTTCCCGGGGGATCCGGCACAGGACGATCCGGTACGGATCCTCCGCCTTCCCGTAGATGCCTTCCACAGTCATCTTCACGTTTTCCTGTTCGAACAGGAAGGAACCCAGCCGGTCACTGGTGTCAAAGTACGCGAACCAGTAATCCGTCCGCGGCCCGTCGGAAATCTCAAAGCAGTATCTCGTTCCCATATGTATATCCTCCATGTTTCATAATCTGTGTTAAGGTATACCCCGGCCGCCGTCACGCGGCCTTCCGGCCGCAGGGAATAGCACGGACCGCGGTCTCCGCCGGGCTGGTGCTCGGAACGAATTCCGCCTCCTCTGCCCGCAGTTTCCGCCAGGCATAGCCCAGCACGCGCAGGAATCCGGTCTCACTCCGGCGCACTTCCGGATCGTCCATCCAGTTCCAGAAGAACAGCGGCGTGCATTCATAGCCCAAAGCAATCTCCGGTATCTGTTTCCGGTTGAACCGCCCGCCCCAGTCCAGGTATTCGTCCGTCAGGTCCTTCACGATCTCTTTCCAGGTCATTCCCGTCATTGGTTCCCTCATCTTCCGCACCTCCAGTACTCGTCATTCCGGAGCCCGGGAAGCCGTTTTTCCGGCTTTTTCCCATCCTCCGGTCCTTTCGTCATCCCCATTCTACTTCGCGGGATGATGCATTTTTCTCGCATCAGGCGCAGGCCGCGAAGCTGAAGGGCTTTTCCGGCAATGTTTTCTCTGATATACTGAACGTCAGGGAGGTGCATCAGTATGACTGTACTGGAAGCAATCGACGCCCGGCATTCTGTCAGGGCATATCAGGATAAGCCGATCGATCAGGAAACCCGTCAGCAGCTGGATTCGTTTGTAAAAGAATGCAATCAGGAATCCGGACTGAACATCTTCGTCCAATATGATGACCCGGATGGCTTTGACTCCCGCCTGGCCCATTACGGCCATTTCCGGAACGTGAAAAACTATATCGTTCTTTCCGGGAAAAAAGTGGATGACTTCGATTATCTTTGCGGCTACTTTGGCGAAAAGATCGTACTCTTCGCCCAGCAGCTCGGCCTGAATACCTGCTGGGCCGCGTTGACTTTCAACAAGAAAAAGGTCAGGGAACTGATCCCCGCGGGAGAAACGCTCTGTATGGTCATTTCTCTCGGTTATGGAGAAACGCAGGGAGCGGCACGGAAAAGCAAAACCGCGCAGGAAGTCACGGACGGCAATCCGGATCAGCCCTGGTTTATCAATGGGATTGACGCCGCGCTGAAAGCGCCGACCGCCGTGAACCAGCAAAAGTTCCGGTTCAGTCTGAAGGACGACAGTCCGTTCGTCCGGGTGAAGGGATTGGGCACTTACACGAAGGTCGACCTGGGGATCGTGGCCTGCCACTTCGAGGCGGCTTCCGGGAAAAAGGTTCAGCACTGACACAAGGCAGAAGAAGACGTAAACAATCTGGCAAAACGGAGGAAGACCGTATGAAACTGAGCCGTCTGACGGAGCGGATCTGGGTATATCCCTTTGAAGTGGAGCGGGACCGGCCGAACCTCAGTTATATTCGCGGAGACCGCTGGAGCTTGGCGGTGGATGCCGGGCATTCCGCGGAGCATACGCGGGAATTTTACAAAGCGCTGGAGGATGCGAGTCTTCCGCTGCCGCAGCTGACCGTGCTGACGCACTGGCACTGGGACCATACCTTCGGCATGCACGCGGTACACGGCCTGTGCCTGGCCAACGAGCGGACGAACCGGCACCTGGCGGATTTCCGCCGGAGACTGGAGGAGGAAGGCGACGCCTTCTTCCACGCGATGCATGAGACGATCCACCGGGAGTATGCGGACGGCCGTCCGGTCGTCGTTACCCTGGCCGACCTGGTTTACCGGGGAGAAATGATGATCGACCCGGGCAACTGCCCGGTCCGGATCTTCCAGGCTGAATCGCCGCATACGGACGATTCCACGCTCATTCATGTGCCGGAGGAAAAAGTGCTGATCATGGGTGATTCCACCGGCGGCGCCTTCCCGGACTGGTCGGTCGACCAGCCCCTGGCGGACAGCCTCGCGGAAACGATCCGCTGGGTAAACCCGGAAATCTGCCTTCCCGGCCACTGGACGCCGCTCACCCCGGAGGTCGTGATCCAGGACCTGCTGGACGGAGAAGGATAAAAGAAATCCATCGTAAGGACGGTCGTAGCAGTGATGTATACAATGCAGACCGGTATATGTATAATGTCTGTAAAAGATAGTCCTGAAACCCGAAAAGCATCTGAACACAGATTTCGATAGCGGATCATATCGTTCTGAATTAAAAAAGAGGGGATTCTATGAAAAAGCTGGTTTCGTTATTCCTGTGCGTCACGATCCTCTGTGCGGCAGCCGCAACCTGCGCGGAAACCACTATAAACGAGCACTTTCATTTTTCTCCCGGCCTTGTGTCCTCAGTAGGATTGAGCGCTGAGGAATGGATAGGCGGTGGATTGACCCGGGGAATGTTCACGGTGTTTATCCTGTTGGATTACACTATATCACTTGACGGCTCGGATGCGCCGTTCGATTTGCTGGAAACACAAAACAGCTTTTATGTCGGAAAAATGGGTGACGTTGTTTCGTTGATGGTCATACCTGAAGACTTGTCCTGCGGACTTGTTCTGTCATATGATGTATCCATGGCAGAAGCCAGTGGTTAACTGATAGATGGTCCGGATTTGGAAGCGCAGCGTCAGGCTTATGTCGATTCCTCTGCGGACGGTTTTTTCCAGCTCGATTATGGTACAGATATAGTCCCTGCCTTGTCTTTTGTTGCCGGACTAATGCGTGAACAATAACAAAAGCAGAGCTCCTTCCCTTCCAGGTTGGAGCTCTGCTTTTTGGGATATTGGTATGACAGTCGCTTTGGTGGGTATTTCGTTACGGTGATTTCCAGTATTCCGGGAGTCATCTCCAGTAGCGGTCGGTCTGGGCGACCTCCCGTTCGCAGCGGGGGCAGTTGGCGTACCAGGTATGATACTTCCATTTTTCGAAGCATTCCGGATCCTCCCGGCCGTTCGCCCAGAAGCTTCTACCGCAGTCAGCGCAGTAGAACAGGGCCTGGCCGTTCTCTCCCCTGGACACGCGGACATAATCCTTGTTTTCCTCCAGGAAGCGGACGATCTGGACCGCGTCTTCTTTGGTGATAAAGATTTTATCCGTATTTTCCGCGTCGGAACGCTCAATCTGTTCCAGAAGGCGGTTGACCAGTTCCTGTTTCTTCATGACTTTTTCCTCCGGATTGCCTGTGATGAATCTGTATGTCCTTTCCGGGCTCGTCTGCACGTTTTTTCCTGTAGTCGGATTATATTGGAAAACAGGCGGATATGTCAAAAGAATTCGCTTCCATTTTTTCGTTCCGGAATTCCGTTTTTTCGTGTATAATGCGTATATGGGATTCCTGTTCCGTACCCGGTGTAACGGGTCAGCACAGGTTTCCCCAGTGACTGTTTCGGGAGTGAAATGAATGAGATACCGCGGAAAGCTGCCCATCGTGACCATTGTGATCCTGGCTCTGAATGTCGTGGGGCTGATCTATGAATACAGCGTCGGGGAACGGGTAGCCGTATATACTTACGGTATGTACCAGGGCGCGCTGCAGGACGGAGAATACCTGCGGGCGATCGTCAGCGCGTTCCTTCATTTCGGGCTTTACCACTTCGGCAGCAATATGATCTGCCTTGTGCTGTACGGGCTGAGCCTGGAGAACCGGATCGGCTGGTGGAAGTACGCGCTGGTGTACGCGGCGGGCATCGTCGGTTCCGCCCTGCTGGTCAACTTCGCCGGCGGCAACGGCATCCATGCCGGCGCCAGCGGTGCGATCTGGGCCCTGATGACCGCGACCCTGGTCTATAACCTGCGGAACAAGCTGAATCCGTTCTACGCCCTCCGGGGTATCCTGCTGAACCTTGTCTATTCCTTCAGCGCGGGCGTCAGCTGGCAGGGACATATCGGCGGCGGTATCGCGGGCCTGCTCGCGTCCTTCGCGCTGTGCTGGAACAATAACAACCGTTCGAAGGTCCGTGCCCTCTATCCGCAGGAAGATCCCTGGCAGCGGAACGATCCGGATGATTCGTCCGGTTACTGAGCACCGGAAAAGCGGACCGGCAGGATGGTTCTTTGGGGTCCGTTTCAGAATACGCCAAACTCTTCCTTTCCTTTGAAAAAGCTCCGCGCCGATGGAGCTTTTTCATGTCCGGTTTATTCGGTTTTCCAGCTTTGGAAGGGGCCGGGCAGGACAGTTTTCTCCGTTTCCCCGGGTATGTCCGGATCCGCAGCGACCTTCTTCACCTTCGCCGGATCCAGGATCATCTTCATGCGCTCCAGTTCACCCCGGAAGCCGAAGGGAGTATCCGGCGCCTTCCGGAATGCCGCCGTTCCCTCCTCCCAGTCCGGCGCGATGTCGAACCAGGCGTTCTGGCCTTCCCGGTCAAAGCCCAGGAATTCCTGCCAGGACTTCAGATCCAGGCAGACCTCGGGTTCCGGATACATCACGCGGAGATACCCGCCCCGCATCCGGACGTAGAGGTTCCCCTCCGCCGTGTTGTCCCGCGTCGGGAAATCGATCGCCGCCTCGCCGCAGTCATAGAAGATGTTGTTGACGATCTTCGCGTCCCGGGACGTGCCGCCGCGCATCATGCCGTGCATGCGGAACGGAACCGGCTTGAGGTAATATCCGCTGTGGCGGCAGCGGCCGATCAGGTTGTGGGATACGTGCAGCCGGTCCGTGCCTTCGCCGTAAACGCCGTAGCCGTTCACTGCCTCGTTCTCCCGCAGCTTGTACCAGCCGGAGGATCCGGGTTCCTGCGGAACCTTTGCCGGATCAAACCGGCCTTCCACGTTCCAGATAATGTTGTGGTCAATCAGGTTGATGCCTTCCCGCGTGCATTCGATGAAGATCGCTTCCCGCTGCTCGATGCCGTCCAGGAAAAGGTTCCCGGTAATCCGGTTATTCTCGTTTCCGCAGTCCAGCCACAGGTGGTCCGCCCGGAATGTGTTGCGGAAGACGTTGTTGCGGATCAGTCCGTTCACGCTGTTGTGCAGCTTGATCGCGCCGGCTTCCCAGCTCAGCTCCATCTTCTGCCAGCCGGTGCCCTCGATCACGTTGCCCTCAATCAGCATCCGCTCCGCGTAAAGCCCGGCGATGCCGCACACACCCGCGTCCCGGATCCGGCAGTTCCGGACCACGCTCCAGCCGATCACCTCTCCCGGCTGGTGAGTATGGTGCCAGCATTCATTGCCGACGTCGATCGCCAGGGTGTTGGACCAGTTGACCGCGCAGTCCTCAATGATCCAGTGGTGTCCCCGGTGGGCGGAGATGGCGCCGCGCTGCGGCACCGGCGCGCCGGTGGCCGCGTGCTCACAGGTCAGGCCCTTCACCCGGATATAATTCAGGAACGGCTTTTCCGGCGCAAAGCACTGCTCCCGCACGGTCACCTCAATCCGGTGATCCTTCGGGTCCGCGTCCCCGGGCAGGCGGAAATGTACCTTCATGCCGTTCGCCTCAACCCAGTAGGTGCCGCATTCATTCGCCATACCGTTGTACAGCGGCACCTGCTTCAGGGGCTTTCCGTCGCAGAAAACGCAGCCCCGCCGGTTCAAATACGTAGTCATATCTGTCTTGTCATACTCGATGAAAAGGCGGTCATGGATCAGGTTGATCGCGCAGAAGGGATTGTATCCGCGGAAAATGTCCGGATCCAGGTCATATTCCCAGATCTTCGCGCTGCTCTTCCCCGCTTCCCCGTGGAACCAGCCGAGCGCCCAGCCCTCGCTGGGAATGAAATCCGTTACTTCTTCCGACGCCCGGATAATGACCTCCCCGTCGCCGAAGGCTTCGTAGGATATCATATGATCCGGATCCGTTCCGCCCCGGGCGGGGCTCACCTGCTCCCGGTAGATCCCGGCATGGATCCGCACCCGGGTGCCCGGCGTCGCCGCTGCCGCCGCGGCGCCGATGGT
>JAILIE010000006.1 GCA_024695415.1 Clostridiales bacterium
TCGTTCTGATACACCTGCTGCCAGAACGGATATTTGATGATTCCCGGGGTGTTGTACCCGACGCCGATCTCCAGATACACAACCGCGCGGTCCTGATGCGCGGTGACCCAGGCTTCGTATTCCACCGCGGCGTCCTGCCAGCCCGCGTCCTCCACGAATTTGTCGTCCGAGCGCAGGTTCATGGTCAGGGGCCGGCCGCAGTTGGGGCACTTGGGAAGCAGGCGGGTCGGGATCGCCATGGCCGCTTCTTTCCCGTCAGGCAGCGTCAGTTCGCTGCGTTCACCGATGACATAGCCCTGCGCGAACACCATCTCCCTGACCATAGCTTCGTTGTCCCAGGTCTTTTGGCAGCAGGGCTTGCTGCACTGGAACAGGCCGTAATCGCCCTGGGTGTAGAACAGGCGCTTCTTGTCGAAGCCGGCCTTCTGGAAGCAATGGTCCACGTTCGTGGTCAGCACGAAGTAATCCTTGTCCTTCACCAGGCGAAGCAGGTCCGCGTAGGTGCTCTCCGGCGCGTCCATATAGCGGTTGATCCAGATATACCGGCTCCAGTAGGCCCAGAACTCCTCCCGGGTTTCATAGGGCCAGAAGCCCCCGGAATACATATCCCGGAAGCCGTACTTCCGTCCGAAATCGCCGAAGTACTTTTCAAATCTTTCTCCGCTGTATACAAATCCGGCCGCGGTGGAAAGCCCCGCGCCGGCGCCGATCATCACGGCATCCGCCTGCCGGATCAGCTCTTTCAATTTCAGAATCTTCTTTTCCATGATAATGCTCCTTTGCCGCGTCTTATTCAGCGGCAGGAACAGCATAACATAAAAACAGCCAACATGTAAGTAGGCGCACAAAAATCAGACAGCGGCCGTCTGTAACCGGGAGAGGCAGCGGCCTGGTTTCAAAGACGTATATCATTCAGGATCAATCGGTTCCTTCACATCGTAACAGTACGCCGGTTCATGCGGGATCACCTCGTCTCAATTGAAATCATTTTTGCGTTAAAATAAGCAAAATAATCTATTTACTGGATTTTTTATCCGTGCTATGATGCAGAAGGAACAACATAAAGGAGGCATCCCCATGATACGCGTCGCAATCGTCGGAACGGGCGGCATCGCCCACAGCCACATGGAAGCCTATCGGAAGCTGAAGGATCGCTGCGAGGTGGTCGCGCTGGTGGATATTATCCCCGGGAAAGCCCGCCGCTTCATGGAGGAGTTCAGCTTTTCATGTGATACTTATGAAGACCATCAGGAGATCCTGCCCCGGCAGGACATCGACCTGGTGGACGTGTGTACCCCGCCCTACGTGCATGCGCAGATCAGCATCAACGCCCTGCGCAGCGGCAAGAACGTCGTGTGCGAAAAGCCCATGGCAGCGTCCCTGGAGGAATGCGACGCCATGCTGAAGGCCCGGGACGAGAGCGGCAAACTGCTCTCCATCATCGCGCAGAACCGCTTCCGCAAGCCTATACGGGACCTGAAAGCCCTGCTGGACAGCGGCATCGCGGGCAAAGTGCGCCATGCCGAGATCGACAGCTTCTGGTGGCGGGACCATTGCTACTATGACCTGTGGTGGCGCGGCACCTGGGAAAAGGAGGGCGGCGGCTGCACGCTCAACCACGCCGTGCATCATATCGATATGCTCGGCTGGATGATGGGCACCCCGAAGCGCGTCACCAGCGTACTGGCCAACACCGGCCATGATAACGCGGAGGTGGAGGATCTCTCCGTTTCCGTAATGGAATACGACGGCGCGCTGGCGACGGTAACCGCTTCCGTGGTTCACCACGGGGAGGAACAGGCGCTCGTGTTCCAATGTGAGAAGGCCAAAATCTCCGCGCCGTTCAGCGTCTTTGCCTCCCGGCTGATGCCCAACGCGTTCCCGCTGAAAGTGCCGGACGAAGCCTTTACGGATAGCGTGCAGGCCTTTGTAAAAGACCTGCCGCCCATCCCGTGGGAGATGCATGACGGCCAGCTGGAGAACGTCCTTTCCGCGCTGGAGACCGGCGGCGACGTGGCCATCACCGGAGAGGACGGCCGCCGGACCATCGAGCTGATCACCGCGATCTACAAGGCCGGGTCCACCCGCATGCCGGCGGAGCTGCCCCTGCAGAAGGACGATCCGTTCTACACCGTGTCGGGAATCCGCGCGAACGTACCGCATTTTTATGAGAAAACCGTTTCCCTTTCCAACCAGGAGGGTGAGCTGACCTTCGGCAGTGATTTCAGGGAGGATCCAAAGAAATGAATGTTTCAGACGGAATGACCTACGCCCCGAAGGGCAAACCGCAGCCGGTAGTCAAGCCGGGGGAGTTCATCTTCTCCGCGGTCCGGCTGGACCACGGGCATATCTACGGCATGTGCAACGGCCTGACGGAAGCCGGGGCCACACTGAAATATGTGTATGACCCGGATCCCCGGAAGGTGGAAGCGTTCCTGAAGGCCTTCCCGCAGGCAAAGCCCGCCCGCAGCGAGGAGGAAGCGCTCCAGGACAGCGAAACCCATTTGATCGCCGGTGCCGCCGTGACCAGCGAGCGCTGCGCGCTGGGATTGCGCGCGATGGACTGCGGCAAGGATTACTTTACGGACAAGGCGCCTTTCACGACCATGGCGCAGCTCGAATCCGCCCGGGAAGCCGTCCGGCGCACCGGAAAAAAATACATGGTATATTACGCGGAGCGGCTGCACGACGAGGGCTCGATCCTGGCTGGATATATCGCCCACTCCGGAGAGATCGGAAAGGTCATCTCCGTGACCGGCTTCGGCCCGCACCGGCTCGGCGCTCCCGGCCGTCCCGCCTGGTTCTTTGAGCGGGAAAAGTACGGCGGAATCCTCTGCGATATCGGCAGTCACCAGATTGAGCAATACCTGTATTACGCCGGCGAGGAGGACGCCGTGGTCGCGTCCAGCCGGATCGCGAACTTCGCGCACCCGGAGTATCCGGAACTGGAGGACTTCGGCGACTGCGCGCTGACCGGCGAAAGCGGCACCGCGAATTATTTCCGGGTGGACTGGTTCACGCCGGACGGGCTGCGCACCTGGGGCGACGGACGGATGTTCATCCAGGGAACAGAAGGATTCATCGAGGTCCGGAAGTATGTCAACCTGGCCGCGGCGGAAGCCGGCGGCGGCCATGTGTATCTCGTCAACGGGCAGGGCGAAAAGTACCTGAACGCGGTCGGCGTGACCGGGTTCCCGTTCTTCGGCCAGCTGATCCTGGACTGCCTGAACCGGACGGAGAATGCCATGACCCAGGCGCACGCCTTCAAGGCGGCGGAGCTTTGCCTCTCCGCCCAGGAGAAAGCGGTCCGCATCGGAAACACGACGGAAATCTGAGGAGCCTGAAATGAGCGAGACGGAAATGAGAAAGATCCGGCTGGGCGTGATCGGCGTCGGAAACATGGGCAGCGAGTACTGCCGTATGCTGGCCGCCGGAAAATGCCCGGAAATCCTGCTGGCGGCAGCCGCCGACCTGCGGGAAAGCCAGCGGCAGTGGGCGCGGGCCAACCTGCCGGAGAATACCGCGGTTTTCGCGTCCGGCAGCGAGCTGATCGCTTCCGGGCTGTGCGACGCGGTCATGGTCTGCGTGCCGCATTTCGGTCATGAGGCGCTGACCGTGGAAGCGCTGAACCATGGGCTGCATGTCCTGTGCGAAAAGCCGGCCGCGGTCACCGCGCAGTCCGCCCGGAAAATGGCGGATGCCGCCGCCGCTTCCGGAAAGACGCTTGCCTACATGTTTAACCAGCGGACAAACTGTATCTACCGCGCGATCCGGGACGCGCTGGACTCCGGGGACTTCGGGGCCGTCAAGCGGATGTCCTGGATCATCACCGACTGGTACCGGACGCAGCGCTATTACGATTCCGGTTCCTGGCGCGCCACCTGGTCCGGGGAGGGCGGCGGCGTGCTGCTGAACCAATGCCCGCACCAGCTGGACCTGCTGATCTGGCTGTGCGGCATGCCGGAATCCGTCCTCGCGGTCTGCCACGAGGGCAAGTGGCATCATATTGAGGTCGAGGATGACGTCAGCGTCTACCTGGAGTTTCCCAACGGCGCGACGGGCACCTTCGTGGCTTCGACCGGGGACCTGCCGGGCACTAACCGGCTGGAAATCGACTGTGAACAGGGAAAGATCGTCTGCGAGGACGGCATCATCCGCTGCTGGCATATCGACGGAAACGAGCGGGAAATCTGCTTTGCCAGCGACAACCCCTGGTACCAGGCGGATGCCACGATGTACGTGATGAAGACCGACCGGAAAAACCCGCAGCACGCCGGCGTGCTGAACGCTTTTGCCGCGCATCTGCTGCGGGGCGAGCCGCTGGTCGCCGGCGCCGAGGACGGCGTCCGCGAGATGATGCTTTCCAACGCCATCCACCTGTCCGGATGGACCGGAGAGAAAATCTCCCTGCCGCCGGACGAGGAGCAGTTCATCTCCCTGCTGGACCGGAAGATCGCTTCCTCCGCCGTCAAGCACTGCGAGGACGTAACCTACCAGACAGATCACGGAGGAACCGGCAGTCTGTTATAAATGTTGAAAGCCCCTGCGCGGTGTGCGCAGGGGCTTTCATATGTCGTATGAAACGGGGCCGCGGCGGGATGCCGCGGCCCCTTCCCTGTTGATTCAGGAGACCGGATTACTCTTCGAAAGCGATACCGTAGACCGTTTCGAGCTTCTCGATCCGTTCGTCAATGATGTCATTGCCGCCGGAGGTCAGGTACTGTTCCAGATAGGTGTCGTACACGTTGTCGAAGTCTTCGACGGAAGCGGTGACAGCCTTGGTCAGCATCTCGTCACGCAGTTCGGTCAGGCTGGAGCCGACCTTGGTTTCCGCTTCGATCGTGCCGACGTTGTAGTGGGTCACAAACCGTCCGTTGTTCAGGCCGTACTCGTTCGCCTTGGCCACGATGTCCGCCGGGATTCCCGGATAGCTCAGCGCCATGGAGGGCAGGGTAGCTTCGCCCAGGTACAGGCCGTTGCAGGTCATGGTGTAGTCGATGTTGTTACCGGAGTTCTTGATCCACTCGCCGGTGGCGGGCAGGATCTTGATGGCGCCATCTTCAAGCACTTCGAAGTTGGTGCCTTCCAGGCCGGTCTGCAGATAGTAGATGGTGTCGGCGCTGGAGATGAAGTTGACGTACAGCAGGGAGGCCAGGGGTTCGTCGTTGGTGGACGGGAAGAAGATCTTCCGGTCGCTGCCGACGGCCGCGCCCAGGAACTTCACGGTCACACCGGAATCGTTCGGGAAGCAGTCGATCGGAACGAACATCGCGTCTTCGCCCACATTGCGCTGCAGGTTCAGGTTGATGCAGTCATCGCCGTTGCGGAAAGGATAGTCCCAGTTGTGCATGAAAGCGCCCACGAAGCCGGCCTTCATGTTGTCGTCTTCCACCGCGGAGTCGGTCTGTTCACCGAAGTCTTTCCAGACCAGGCCTTCGTTGTACCAGGCGTTCAGCGTGCGGATACCCTCTTTGTAGCCGGGATAGAGCAGGTGACGGTCATCGTAGCCGTACACGAACAGGGTGGGATCATCCACTTCGTTCGGAACGAAGCTGATGTTCATCAGGTCATTCCGCCAGCCGATATCGGTGGAGGTGGTGTAGGGAATCATGCGGTCCGCGTCCGCGCCCAGCAGCAGCTCGGCGTTGTCACGGAAAGCGACCAGCGCGGCATGGAACTCTTCCAGGGTGGTGGGCTCCGCCAGTTCCAGCTTGTCCAGCCAGTCCTTGCGGATGAAGGTGGTGATACGGGAGACGTCAGCGCGGCGGCCTTCGATCATCCACACGCTGCCGGTCTCGGGATCCTGATCATAGTACAGGTTGTCTTCGCCCAGCAGCGCGATCACGTCGCCCAGCTGATCCTTGTACGCTTCCAGATAGGGCGCCAGGTCGATGACGCCGGGGTTGCCGTTCGCGTCCAACATCTTGGCATAGGACAGGATGGTGTTGCCCGCGTAGGTGTAGCAGATGTCCGGAGCGTTTCCGGCCGCGAGCAGGTTGTTGATGTCGTCCGTCTCGGTCCAGCGGCCGACAGACACGAACTCTACTTCGACGTTGTAGCGTTCGAGCATCTGCTGCTTGATGTAGTCGGTCCACACGTTGTTCGTGGGATCGGAGCCGCCGTCGTTTTCACGGTTGAAGATTTCCACGGAGATGTGGCGGGTCTCGGTGAACTTTCCATCCACAAAGCCGTCGTCAGCAACATCCGCGAAGGCAACCGCCGTGAACAGCGTCGCCAGCAGAGCCAGGGACAGAACCAGGGAAAGGATACGTTTCATGGTTTCTTCCTCCTTTATTTTTTCAGGGTGTCCACACCCTAAATCAACTTAGCCTTTCACCGCGCCGATGGTCACGCCCGCGACGAAGTAGCGCTGCAGCCACGGGTAAACCAGCAGGATCGGTACGGTGGCGAACATAACCGTCGCCATCTGGATGGTCTTGGAAACGCCGGCGGATGTGTCCGCGTTCTCCAGCGCCGCCTGTTCCGCTGTCTTGGTGGCGTTCTGGATCACGTTATACAGAAGCAGCTGGATCGGGGAATACTTGTCCTTGGCCGCCTCGTCCTTCAGATACATCAGCGCGTCGGAGAACCCGTTCCAGCGGCCGACCGCATAGAAGAGGCTCAGGGTGGCGATGACCGGCAGGCTCAGCGGCAGGTAAACCTGGACCAGCACACGCAGCGGGCCCGCGCCGTCAATCTCCGCCGCCTCCCGCAGGCTGTCCGGTACCCCGTACAGGAACGATCGCATGATGATGACGTTGAACACGCTGATACAGTTCGGGAATATCAGGGCGTACGGCGTATCCAGCATCTTCAGCTCGTTCAGCAGCAGGTAGTTGGGAATCGTGCCGGCGCTGAAGTACATGGTCAGCAGGAAGAACAGGCTGATCGCCTTGCCGCCCTTCAGGTTCGGGTAAATCAGCGGATAGGCCGCGCAGATCGTCAGCGTAATGGACAGGACCGTGCAGATCACCGTCAGCACCGCTGTCCAGCCGAGGGAGCGCAGGTACTTCGGTGTGGTCAGCACCTTCGCGTAGGCCTCGATGTTCCAGCCCTTCGGCCAGAGGAATACGTCGTTGCGGATCAGGTTTTCGGCAGCGGACAGGCTGCTGGCCAGGACGTGCAGCATCGGGACAAGGCAGACCAGCATCAGGATAAAGCAGATGGCCGCGATGATCCAGTCCCCTGTCCGGGTGCTCCTGGATTTGATCATGCCGTCGTGAATCTTTTTGTGATTCAGCGTGCCCGTGTTATTCACAACACTCATCTTCAGCACCTCCTCACCAGATTCCGCGCTCGCCGAACTTCTTGGCCAGCGTGTTGGACGCGACAAGGAAGATGACGCACACGATACTCTGGAACAGGCCGACAGCGGTACTCAGCGAATACTGATTACCCTGGAGGCCTCGCTCATACACGAAGATGGATATCGTCGTACTGACCTGGTTCACCATCTTGTTGGCCAAGGTATACGGCCGGTCGAACTCGGACCCCAGGATGCGGCCCAGGTTCATGATCAGCAGCACGATAATGGTCGAACGGATACCGGGCAGGGTCACATGCCAGATCTTCTGGAGCCGGCCCGCGCCGTCCACCTCGGCGGCCTCGTACAGTTCCGCGTTGATGCCGGTCAGGGCGGCCAGGTAGATGATGGTGTTCCAGCCGCATTCCTTCCAGATGCCCAGGACGATGTACATAATCCGCCAGTGGTTGTTTTCACTCATGTACGGCACGGTGGTATTGAACAGCTTGTTGATGATACCGTCGTTGGTGCCGAACAGCCGCAGCGCGATATGGGAGATAATGACCCAGCTCAGGAAGTGCGGCAGGTACAGGACCGTCTGGGTCAGGCGCTTATACTTCGGGAAGGCAAGCTCGTTCAGCAAAAGCGCCATGATGATGGGCATCGGCATACCGATGCACAGGTCCAGCAGGTTCAGGAAAACAGTGTTGAACAGGGCCCGGCCGAACGCGTTGTCTTTGAAGGCGTTCATGAACCATTCCAGGCCACCCTCCTCCGCCAGGGGAAGCTTCCACGGATGCATCAGGATATTGTTCTGCTTGAACGCCAGGGAAATATAGGACATCGGGTAATACCGGAAGATGGCGAAGAACGCGATGGGCACCAGCAGAAGCAGGTACAGCGTCCAGTAACGTTTGATATACGTCTTGAAGGAGTACCCCGTTCCCCGGAGAACCGCGCTGCCCCGGAGCATCCACACGAGCCAGATCAGCGCCGCGGTCCGCGGAATCATCAGCACGCTCAGTTCCGGTACCTGCATTTCCAGGAGGGCATAGGGCAGATAAAAGACCAGGATCAGGGCAATCGCCGCGGGAAGATGGCGGAAGCACCGCTCTTCCCGGGAAGCCGGGAGCCAAAGCACGATTTCCAGCACACCCATGGCGGCCAGCAGGAGATTACGGACAGCCACCCAGAAAACGGAGGCCTCTCCGTCCATCCATCCGTTGAACCGGACGAAGCTTACGGCCACCATCAGTCCGAACAGGACCGGAATCAGGTTCTCCCGGCGGAGCCCCTTGCCTGTTTCAGTCCGGCCGTACCGCTGCTGGCGGTACAGTTCCAGGAAAAGCAGGACTCCGCCCATCGTCAGGTAACTGACCAGGCCGGCATAGCCTGTCGCGTCCGGCAGCGGGGATTTCGGGGTGACGGAAGCCACGATCCGGGGAACCAGGCGGTAGGCCTCACCGGCCAAAAGGGTAAAGACAGCGCCGGACAGGATCCTGGCACCGGTTCCCTTCTGGTTCCATACCCAGATCCCGACAATCAGCAGGAAAGCCAGGAAACCGACATATAGTAAAGGCTCAGCGGACTGCCACGCATCGGAAACCGGTGCGCTCAGCCAGCTGAAAGCGTCCGACAGGGCCCGGATAATGACCATGCAAACGCGCCTCCTATTCTTTAACAACAATTCTTTGCCCGGCGGCTGTTCCGGAAAAAATCTATAATCAGGCCGGATGGAAAAAGTTCCATTCGGACAAAACGGCACATACTCTGCTGTCTATGATTCTACGCACCCTCCTTTCCTGTTGCTATGCAAATCCTGCTTTAAAATCGTCAATTTCTGCATAAAAAGAAACGTACAAATTCGGCCCCGGTGAAGAGCTCTTCCGAACGTTGTTTTTCTGGACGCAAGCAATATCAAGGCTTCCGGCCTTCCTCCCGGCGTCCGGAAAGCGGATTCCGAACATCCGGAAACGGCGGTTTTTGCTATGCAGAAATGAAATGCGCGTTTTGAGGCTGCAGGAAAACATTTTCCCGCAGCGAATTTAGAAATCGGATTGGATTTTGGATAAAATCAACATGCAATGGGGGATGGCATATGACAAACGTGCTTCCGGAAAAGGAAAAACAACCGCGGAAGGGCGGAAAGATCCGCTTGATCGTCGGTATTGTCCTCGTCGTGCTGGTGGTGGTATTCGCGCTGACGGTTACGGTTCAGATGCGCCAGCGGATCGAAGCGGCGGACGAAGCGGCAAAGCCGCTCCTGCGGCGCGCCCTGCTGGATAACTGGGTCGCCTTCACGGGCATGCTGATCGTTTCACTGGCTGTGGTTTTCGGCATCATGCCTTTCAAAAAGAACCTCGCCCTGAAAATCATCTGCTGTGTCATCTTCGGCATCGGTGTGCTGGTTACCGCGGAATCGCTGATCCTCAGCGGACGGATGCTCATCGGCGTTTTCCAGAAGGACGCGTCGCCGGATGCGCAGTACGTGGTGGTGCTCGGCAGCGAGCTCAACGAGGATAAATCCCCGACCGCGGATCTGACCTCCCGGGTAAACACCGCCTGGAAATGGTGGAACAGCCACCCGGAAACCACCCTCATCCTCTCCAACAGCGCCGAAGGCGGCGAAGCGGCCTCCAGCAGTTCCACCACTGTGACCTCCAAAGTCTCCACGAGCCTGCCGGGCCGCACCAGCAAGAAAAAGGGCAATACGCCGTCCGCCGTCATGTCGAATATCCTCCAGAAGGACAAGGGAGTCCCGGCGGAACAGATTATTGTGGAAGACCAGTCCCGGAACGAGGAACAGAGTTTTGAAAACATCCTGGCGATGGAAAACATTGACGAAAGCACCGCCATCGTCGTGGTGACCACCAACTACGATATGGTCCGGGCAGTGGAAGCGGCGGAAAAGGCCGGGTTCACGAATATCTCCCGTCTCCCCGCCCCTGCTTCCTTCTGGGAGTTCGGCACCAACCTCCTCTGGGAGACCTGGAACGAATATGATCCCGTTCTGAAAGCCGCCGCTGAAGAAGTATAATATTCCCGTACGCAAAAGGGCCTTCCCTTCCGGAAGGTCCTTTTTTACGTGCTTGTTGCTCAGCCGTTCTGCGCGCCGGCCGGAGGGAACTTGCCGCACATACGGCACCGTTTCCCGCCGATTCCGTTCCGGAACCGGTCCGATCCGCAGTAAACGCAGATGCTGTACGGTGCCTGCGGAGCACCGGACAGGACCGCGTCGGACGCGTAACAGGGGTTGATATCATGCCGGGGAGGCTCCTCGCGGAACAGGGCGTCGATTTTGCCCCGGATATCGAAAAAATACTCCACCACCCGGTCGACGTCGTACCCGTTGTCGCTGAAGGGAAACTTCCTGCAGTCCGCCAGCCTGTCGGCGGTGCACAGTGCCTGGCGGCCGGTGGCCATCAGGTAAAAAGTATGCATAATCCGGGTCACCGCCTCGTCGACCTTCTCCTGGTCATATCCCTTCTCCGCCACCGGGAAGTCGGGAAAATAGTAATCCTTTGTCCATTCGCTCATCCGTTCCGAGAGCGGATCCCCGTACCGGACCCGGATCGGCAGGTAGCGGCTGCGCCACTCGATCGCGAGCGTTTCCGCGCGCGATGCCTCCAGGGTATAGCCGGCGTGGGTATAGTATTTCGCCGCGCGGAAAAACAGGTTGGAAGTCCGGGGAATGTCGCCCGCCCGGGCGGCGTCCTGTGCCCGGCTGTAGTACTGCCGGGCCTTCGCGAGCGCTTCATGGGGATACGGATCGATCCGGATTCCCTGGCTCCGGATAAACTCAACCAGCGAACTGTTCGCCCGGTATTCCACAAATCCCTCGGGCAGCGACGGGATCAGTTCGATATCTTCCTTCCGGCAGTTCTCCGTCAGCATGTCCAGGAACATTTTCTGCCACTTGCTCTCCCGCGCGACGCAGATACACCAGGGATACCGGGAGCGGACCAGCTGGGCCGCCTCCCATTCCGCCTGGCTCTCCGCGGACGTGCCGCGGACCAGCCCGTTCTTCCTCAGGTTGCGGACCAGTTCCGAACTGCGCAGGAAGTCCTCCTTCCCGCCGCGGACCACCTGGAAGCGGTCCAGGACCTGCCGTTCAATCCCCTTGTCGTCCGGAATCCGGATATTGATGACCCGGATCTCGTCGATCGTGACACCCTTCCGGAGCTTGTCCGACAGTTCCCCGACAATCCGGCCGGTCATCTCCTGCGCCGCGCCGCGGACCACGTCCTCCAGGTCCAGCTCTTCCACGAACCGGCGGACGTCCTCCTCGCCGGTTTCACTGTACGATCCGATGAGCTCCCGGATCGGGCGATAGCCTTCTGCCATGTTTCCCTCCACCGTCATCTGTCTTCAGGCATTATACCATCCGCGCGGCCAAAAGGACAGAGAAAAGCACGGGGCGGGTGCCCCGCGTGAATTTCCCGGGCTGTTCAGTTGTCCGTGATTCGGATCATCCGGTACCCGATCCCGACATGGGTTTGAATCAGCGCGGCGGCGTCCGGGGAAGGCTCCAGCTTCTTCCGCAGCGTTGCCATGAACACGCGCAGCGACGCGACGTTGTTCTCCCAGGACGCACCCCAGATCTGCTGCGTAATGTATTTGTGCGTCAGAACCTTTCCGCAGTTCCGGGCCAGCAGGCACAGGAGCTTGTATTCGATCGGCGTCAGGTGAAGCTCCTCCCCGGAAATATACGCGCATCCCGACGCGAAATCGATCTTCAGGCTGCCGTTGACGAAGACCGGGTTCTCCGGATTGTCCGCCCGCATCTGGTTCAGCCGCCGCAGCGTGACCCGCAGGCGGGCCAGCAGCTCGTCCACCGAAAACGGCTTGGTCAGGTAGTCGTCCGCTCCGGCGTCCAGCGCCTCAATCTTGTCCGTGTCGTCGCTCCGGGCGCTGATCACGATGATGGGCATACTGGACCAGGAGCGGATCTTGCGGATCACTTCCACGCCGTCCATATCCGGCAGGCCCAGGTCCAGCAGCATGATATCCGGGTTGTGCGAGGCCGCTTCCAGGATCGCGTTTCCCGCGTTCCCGGCGGCGATATAACGGTACTCATGGGTTTCCAGCGTGACCGAAATCAGGTTCCGGATCGGCGCGTCGTCCTCGACGATCAGGATCAGCGGTTTATTCATTCAGGTTCACCTCTTCCCTGGGCAGCGAAAACTCAAACACCGCGCCGTGCGGCAGATGGTCCGAAACAGTGATGGACCCGCCGTGGGCCCGGATGATCGACTGGCACAGGGCCAGTCCGATGCCCAGTCCGCGGCGGCTGTCCCCGGTCGGGTTGCCGCTCGAATAAAACAGGTCGAAAATCCTTTCCTTCTGGTCGTCCGGGATTCCCGGCCCGTCGTCCTCAATCCGCACGACGACCTCCCCGTTCCTCTCAAGGGTATCGATCCGGATCTCGGAGCCTTCCGGGGCGTACTTGACGGCATTGTCCAGCAGGTTGATCACCACCTGCACAATCAGGCGCGCATCCGCCTTCACGAGCAGCAGCTCCCCGGCCGGCGTCCGGCGCAGCGTATGGTTCCTCATCTGCCGGCTCAGGTGATTGACCGCCTCCGTGATCATATCGTCCATCAGCTCGGTCGTCATGTTCAGGTTCAGTTTTCCGTCGGTCATCCGGCTGGCAGACAGAAGGTTCTCCACCATCCCGTTCAGCCACTGCGCGTCCTGGTAAATATCCGAATACAGCTGTTTCCGGGTTCCGGCGTCCATCGTTTCCCCGCAGGTGATCAGGCTGTCCGCGTTGCCCATAATGGATGTCAGCGGCGTCCGCAGGTCGTGTGAGACGGCCCGGAGAAGGTTTGCGCGCAGGCGCTCGTTCTCCGCCAGGACCATAGTCTCCTCTTTCTCGCGCGCGTTCCGGGCGTTTTCCAGCGCCAGGGAGCATTCGCCGACCACGGACGCGAGCACGCTCTGCTCGGAAGCGTCCGGCGGCGAGTCGTGGACCGCCACGCCGACCACGCCGTACGCGTGGTCCTGCACCCGCATGCAGTAATACAGGTAATCCATTTTCGGGAAGACGTCCGTCGTCGCCCCCGCGCGCTTATGGTGCGCGAAAGACCATTCCACCGCCTGCTTCTCCTCGTTCGTGCGGTACGGCACGGTATCCCCCGCCGCGGGATAGAAAACCGGATCGCCGAGCACCCCGTTCTCCGCCGGATAGATAACCAGGCTCCGGTTCAGAAGGCGCGTCAGCTGGTCCGCGAGCACGGACATGATCTCCTCCCGGGACTTTGCCTTGGTCAGCTGCCGGTCCGTTTCCAGCACGACACTCATCCGCTGCGCCGCCTTGGCGGACTGCCCGGCGTTCTGTTTCAGGCGGATCGCCAGCGTACTGATCGTGAACGCCGCCGCCAGCATGATCAGGAAGGTCACGGGATACCCGGTTCCGTACGCGTAGATCGTAAACCGCGGCGTGGTAAACAGGATATCGAACAGGAGCACGCTGATGACCGCCCACACCATGCTGTACGCGCGGTGCGTCGTCAGAATCGACACCGCCAGCAGGCCCAGCAGGTAGACCATGATGATATTGGCGTCCGTGAATCCCAGGTGGGAGAACAGGAAGCCGATCACCGTGCTGACCAGCATGGAGGAAAGGAAAACGGCGCAGTCGGACAGGATGTTCTTCCTGCTTCGCTCCGCCGGCTTGCGTGCCACATATACTTTTGTTCCATAGTCCGGAATGATGAAGTAGTCCAGGTCCGGGGCGTACGCCACCAGGCGGTCGGTCAGGGATTTCTTCCGCCGGAGCAGGCCGCCCACCGTGTTGGTCTGGCCGATGACGATGCCGGATATATCCGACACCCGGGCATACTCCGCGATCTGGTACGGAACGTCGTCCCCGGTCACCGTCTCCAGCTTCGCCCCCAGCTTCTCCGCCAGGTTCATGTTGCTGCGCAGGCGTTTCCGGTCGTCGTCGGACATCTGGGCATAGGCCGGCGTTTCAACGAACAGCGCGACCAGCGTGCCCTGGAAAGCCTCCGCGATTTTGTTAGCCGCGTGAATGACCTTTGCGTTCGAGGTTGAGGAAGAAAGGCATACGAGAATACGCGTGCTTTGTTTCCCCGTTTTCTGCAGATCCATGTGTTTCCTTCTCCCGCTCTGATTGTTTCCGGCCGGACACATGGGGATCCACTGTTCTGCGGAACAGTTCCAGGAGTCCGTACCCTATTATACCAAAAACGGCGAAAATCAGAAGCTCAAGAAAATCCGTCATTTTCGTCTCCCCCCTCCGCTTTCGTCTTTATCACGTCAGATCCTGAAGCATTTCTGGATATCTTTCCATTTTCCAAGCACCAGGATGGTCTGGTTCGACCGCAGCAAGGTATCGCTGGTGACCGCGGTGCTCGGGTGTCCGTTTTCACGGACCGCCAGCAGGTTCAGGTTATATTTCTTGCGGATGTCGATTCCGCCGACGGTCTTTCCGTTCCACTCTTCCGGAACCGACAGGTCGTAGATCGCGTACTCCCCGTCCAGCGCGATATAGTCCAGCACGTGGTCCGTCGTATGGCGGATCGCGGTCCAGTCCGCCAGCTGGCCTTCCGGATACACCACGTCGTCCGCGCCGTTCCGCAGAAGGAACTTCCGCTGCACCTCGCTCGCCGCGCGGGAAACCACCTTCTTCGCGCCCAGCTCTTTCAGCAGGGAGGTGGTCTCCAGCGAGCTCTGGAAGTCCTCCGCGATCGTGACGATGCATACGTCAAAGTTGTCGACGCCCAGGGTGCGAAGGAAGTTTTCACTGGTCGCGTCCCCGATCTGCGCATCCGTCACCAGGGGCAGGATCTCGTTCACCCGGGCTTCGTTCCGGTCCACGGCCAGCACCTGGTGGTGAAGCTCGTTCAGCTTTTCCGCGACCGCGCGGCCGAAGCGTCCCAGCCCGATCAGCAATACCGATTTCATTCCCGTCCTCCTTTATCCGACCGTCACCTTTTCCAGCGGCAGCGTGGAATGGGTCCCCCTCCGCACCGACTGTGCCGCGTAGATCAGCGTCAGCCCGCCGACCCGGCCCATGAACATCAGCGCGACCAGGACCAGCCGGGACAGTCCGCCGACCTGCGCCGTGATTCCCAGGCTCAGGCCGACCGTTCCGATCGCGGAAGCGGTCTCAAACAGGCAGGTGATCAGCGGCATGCCCTCCGCCTTGCTGATGATCACCCCGCCGGCAAAAAACATCAGGAAGTACATCATCAGGATCGCCGCGGCGTTCCGGACCGCATCCTCCCCGATCCTGCGCCCGAAGCAGGTAACCTGCTCCTTCCGGCGGAAGACCGCCAGCGCGCTCAGCAGCAGGACCGCGGCGGTGGTGGTTTTCATGCCGCCGGCGGTGGATCCGGGCGATCCGCCGATCAGCATCCACAGGATCATCAGCGCGTGACCGCCGCCGCTGATTCCGTTCAGGTCCATGGTATTGAACCCGGCGGTGCGCAGGGTAACCGACTGGAACAGGGAGGTCAGGACCCTTTCCCCGGCCGGGGCCCCGCTTTTCTCGGCGAACATAAGCCACAGGAAGGGAATCAGGATCATGGCGGCGGAAGTGCTCAGGACGATCTTGCTCTGCAGGCGGTACCGCTTCAGGCGGAGCCCGTGTTCCTTCACGTCGTTCCAGACCAGGAAACCGATACCGCCGATCGTGATCAGCAGCACCACCACAATATTCACCAGCGCGTTCCCGGCATAGGCGGTCATCGATGAAAACTCCCCGTGGACGCCCATCAGGTCAAATCCCGCGTTACAGAAGGCGGAAATGGAATGGAACACCGCGTACCAGATCCCCTTGCCCCACCCGAATTCCGGAATGAAGGCCGGCATCAGCGCGATGGCTCCGACCAGTTCAAATCCGAGCGTGGTCAGGATGATAAACCGGGTCAGCCGGACGATCCCGCCCACCTGCGGAGCGGAAATTGCTTCCTGCAGCAGGCTTCGCTGCATCAGGCCGATCTTCCGGCCGGACACGAAGGAAAGCGACAGCGCGGCTGTCACCACGCCCATTCCGCCGATCTGGATCAGGAAAAGGATCACCGCCTGGCCGAAGGGCGACCAGTGGGTCACGGTATCCCGCACCACCAGCCCGGTCACGCATACCGCGGAGGTCGCCGTGAACAGGCAGTCGGAAAAGCCTGTTCCCGTCCCCTGCCGGGACGAAAGCGGAAGCATCAGCAGCAGCGTGCCGATCATGATCATCAGCGCGAATCCCAGGGCGATGATCTGAAAGGTAGTCAGCCGATGGTTTCCCCAGATTCTCACGGTCGTTTCCCTCCTGCTTCCACGTTTATTCTACCGGACGGACCATAAGCTTTTCATAAGAATCCGGGAGGACGTATAAAGATCGTGTTAAGACAGCAAAAAACCTCCGGCAATCGCCGGAGGCGCTGAAACGTCCGGGAAGATCATTCCCTGGCGGCTATCAGTTCGATAAAGGCCTGGATCTGGGTGTCCCAGAAGCTCCATTCGTGCGTGACGTCCGGTTCCTCGTGGCCCAGTACTTCCCACCCGTTCTTCCTCAGGGCGGAAACAAAGGCCTTGTGCTGGTCGAAAAGGAAGTCCTTCGTGCCGCAGCTGACATACAGCCAGGGTTTGCGCGGGGCGTTCGCGTTCTTTTCCATCAGGTGGAACGTGTCGTATTCCGTACCCTTGATTTCCTCCAGGTCTCCGAAAACCCGATGCGCCGCGTTGCCGAGGCTGCCCTGGTAAAGCACTCCGGCCAGGTCCACCGCTCCGCTGAAGGACGCCGCGCCGGCGTAATGGTCCGGATAGGTCAGCGCCAGCCGCATAGCCCCGTAGCCGCCCATGCTCAGGCCGGCCACATAGGTATCCTCCGGCCGGTCGCTCAGCCGCAGGAAGCGCTGCATCGTCCGCGGCAGCTCGTCGCTCACGTAGTCCCAGTAGTTTTCACCGTAGACCTCGTTGCAGTAGAAGCTGTGGTTGACCGCCGGCATGATCACCGCCAGGTTGTGCTTCGCGGCATAGCGTTCCACGGAGGTCCGGCGCATCCAGATGGAATGGTCGTCACTGTACCCGTGCAGCAGGTACAGCACCTTCGGCGGCCGGCCGTCCTTGGACGCCTCGATCCCGATCCCCTGGTTCGCCTCCGGCATAATGACGTTCACGGTGGAAGCGACATTCAGCGCCGCGGAGAAAAACTGAATCTGTAAAAAGGCCATGGAAACTCCCCTTCCCGGTTCCTGTCCGTATTGGTTCATGATACATATAATATACCACATCCGGCCCCAACAGGCAAAGGAAACCGGTATTTCCGCGGATGAATTTCCGGACGAATCAAACGCCTGCTTTTCCGCCAGTCATCCCGCAAAAATCCGCGCAGAAAAACCTCCGGCAAAGCCGGAGGCTGCTGGGAACTGAGTTTTCATTACGCGGACTTCCTGTCCACAGAGCAAAGATACCGGATCAGCTTCATCTCGTCTTCACGGGATGTCGCGAACAGTTCAGGTTCGTCATATTCGTCCTTGCGGAGCATGCTGGCGATTCCCAGACTGTGCTCTGCCGGATTCTTCAGGTCGTACTGGTCTCCTTCCGGGGTCAGCACCAGCACGGAAGTATTACAGTTCTCCAGTGTCTCCTCAAACAGCTTCAGTTCATCATTGTTTCTGATCATCATCTGTCCCATCTCCTTTGCGATCAGAATCATTCCGGAAGGATTCCGCTCCTTCCGTACATGATAATAGACCGAAAAGCAGCAGATACAATCACCGTTCAGGCGATTTACAGGACAAATTGTACAGTATCTCCCGTACATGTCGGAAATGGCCAAAAAACAGACATCGATTCCGTGCCCGCAACTGGTTTTTTACAGCTCATTCAGGGAACGGATAATCCGGTCCTCATGCCCCGTAGGCGTGACGCACGCGCCTTCCGGCAGAAGCAGAACGGAACGGACGCCCGCGTCCTCCGCGCAAAGCACGTCGATGGGGCGGTCTCCGACATACCAGGTTTCATCCGGCTTCAGGCCGTATTTCTGCATCAGATACCGGACGGCCTCGCCGGATGGTTTGGCCGGAAATCCGGCCGCGCTGGTTACAATTTCCCGGAAATAACCGAGGATTCCGAGCCTCTCCAGGATCGGTTCCGAGCTTGTTCCCCGGTGGGTGAACACATAATGCGCCGCCCCGGCATTCTGCAGCCGTTCAAGCGCTTCCCGGGCGCCGTCCATCAGGATGATCCGGTCATCCATTTCATGCGTGTATGCCCGGTATCTTTCCCGGACATTTTTGAAAGGCGTCCCGCTCCGTTCCGCCACGTCTTTCAGGTATGTAAAAAGCATATCCTGCTTCGCGATCCGCAGCGCGTAGGCTTCATCGTCATGAACACCGGCATCCGCGGCCGCCTTAATCGCGGCGGCGATAATCACGGGGTATGAATCCAGCAGTGTACCGTCCAGGTCCCAGATATAGGCTTCCATCGGAACAAGCTCCTCTCCGCAAACGAAAACGGACCCTGACGGGTCGTTTCGTCTGGCGGGATGATCATATCACAGTCAGAGGACTATTGAAAGAAACGTGCGGGAATTCATCGGACTCTTGTAAACAATCAGACGGTCCCTTATTGTCTTACCCGCCTAGGCGGCCTTTCTTTTGCTGATCATGCGGTACCCGCAGGAGCAGATTGCCGTAACAGCAAGTGTAATCCCATATGTAATGATCGCAGTTCTGTAATTCCCCTCCTGGGTCAGGCTGCCGCTGATCGTGGAAGTAATGACAGAAGGGATCCGGGCGACCATCGTCAGGAGCAGGAAGGTCCCCATCTTCATCGGGGTCAGCCCCGCAAGATAGGTCAGCAGGTCTTTCGGCGTTCCCGGCACAAGGAACAGGATAAAGGTCAGCAGGTTCAGTTTCCGGCTGTCGTTCAGGAAGGAATAGCGCATAATCTTCTCCCGCGGGAAGAACAGCTCCACCAGCTTCATCCCCCATTTGCGTACCATCAGGAAGACCAGCGCGGACGCCAGGGTCGATCCGACCAGGCAGATCACGGTTCCCGGAATCCAGCCGAAGACAAAGCCTGCCCCCAGTTCAAACGGTTCACCCGGGATAAAAGCGACGACCACCTGCAGGATAATGATTCCCGTCATAATCAAAGAACCGGTAAACCAGTGTTCGCTCACATAGGCCCGGAAAGTTTCCGGCGATTCCCGGAACTGCTGAAGAAGCGGCCTGCCGACCCAGATCGTCACAGCGGCAAACACAGCCAGCACCAGCGCCGCCAGCGCCAGTGTAAGCGCCTTTTTCCGTCCCTGTGAATTGTTTTCGGTCTTTTTCTTTTCTGTTTCCGCCTTGTCCCTGTTCTGATTATTCACGATACGGTTCATTTTCTTTTCCTCCCTGTTATTTTTCTGACGTCCAGCCACTGCCGTTTGTCTGTCCGTTTTTTTCATTTTCTTTCCCCTTCCTGGTCGCTCTGATCTTCCTGATATCCCCGATCAATTCCGGCAGCTCAAACAGAAATTCAAAAAGGAACTGTATAAAATACTCCAACAACCTCCCTCCTTTTCTTTCCCGCATTCCCGGATCTCAGTTCCTTGTCGGTATCCTTTTGACATCCTGAGCATATCACCACCTCCGGCGCTCCACGTCTACCCGCGGTAGACAACAAAAAAAGAGCCCCTCAGGGCTCCGTGTGCCGGATTGTCCAAAGACAGGGAGGGCGGATTGTGTCCGTTACATATCGTACGGCCAGAGCAGCTTCATGCCTTTCTCCTTCAGCAGCTGGTCCATTTCGTCCAGTGTCAGGTGGTTGATCAGGCCGAACAGAATGCAAACGTCCCGGGGAATCGAGGATGTCAGCTGAGAACGATGAGCGCTTTTCAGGAGTGCCTGCGTTTCCTCCACATCCATGCCCAGCGTGAACGCGATCCGCAGCAGCACATCCTGTTCCGGATGCGACCGGCCGTCCATCAGCTTATAGACGTTTGCCCGGCTCGTTCCCGCCCGCACGCCCAGGGTCTCGTAACTCATATCCCCGAGATGCGGCAGGATCAGCTGGGCAATGCTCTTCATGGGCTTGGAAGTTTTCAGCAGTTCCTCGAGTGAAACGCCGCGCCCCATTTCGTCGATCATCCGGATCGTGCTGCGCACCTTGTCGTCCATTACGTTTTCCCCGTTTCTTCCTCTGTCTGTTCAAAATCAAACGTTTCCACAATCTCCCAGGGATCCGGCATGGCCGTGCCTCCGGGAATTGGTTCAAATGAAACGCTGTTTTCTTTTGCCCATTGTTCGGCGGTGGACCCTGCGTATCCGTGGACCGTCCAGGCCGGCGGGTCTTCCGCGAAATAAGCTCCCCAAAACTCCGCCTCAGGATTATACACCCAGATATCCCGGATCTGCGGACAGTTTTCCTCCAGCAAATAAACGTTTAGCCGGCTGATCCCGGATGAGCAGTAAATAGCCCTCAAGGCTGTGCAGCCCTTAAACGGTGTACTCTCAAACGCGGTTCTCACCCCTTCCGGGAAGACTGCCAGCTGAAGACTGCTGCAATTCAGGAAGGCCTGGCTGGAGATGTCCCGAAGGTGTTCTGGAAGCACTACATACCGCAGGCTGGTACATGATTGGAAAACGTGGGACGTGATATACGTGAGATCGTCAGACAGCTGAATTTCCCGAAGCAACAGGCAGCGCTCAAACGCGCTGGACTCAATGTGTTCCGCGTTCTCCAGAGAAAGCGATGTCAGGGCGGTACAGCTTTGGAATGCCTGCATCTCTATCGATTCCGTCTTCTCCGTCGGAACCGCCTGCAGCGAGGAACAGCCGTCAAAAGCGCAGCTGCCGATCCCAACAATTTCACCTTCTATCGAAACCCGGCGAAGCGCAGTATCGTTGTAGAATGAAAAGTCTTCTATTTTTGTCTGATACCGGGACAGGATAATTTCTTCGATATATGGATTAAAACCGTAATAACATCCGGTGATCAGGATATTTTTCTCTTCGCTGTAATAAGGAACCCGGACCATTGTCTCCGGACGGTCTGACCCGTAATAGGCTGTGCCGTCATCGCTGACGGAATCCGGCGCCATCCATTGATCGATCGATTCAAAACAGACCCCCATGCGGTTCGCGTATTCTTCCGCTGTCGTACCGTTATGCCCGGCAATCACCAGATCGGATGAGCAGCCCGTAAACGCCTGGTCGTCGATGTATTCCACCGAGTCGGGAATCAGGATGAACTCCAGGTCCGCGCAGTCTGCAAACGCTTCATAGGCGATCGTCCGCACACCGTCCGGCAGCGCGATCCAGTGAAGCCCGGAATTCTTGAATGCGTATACTTCAATGTCCGTCACTGTATCCGGCAGGACAAGATTCGGAATTGCAGAAAATGAAAAAGCGCTCACCGGAATACTCTGAAGCGTGTCAGGCAATTCAATGCCTGCCAGATTATGTGTGTTTGTAAAAGCATATTTACCGATAGATTCCACGCTGTTCGGTATCTTCAGGGAAGATATTTGACAGCCTTCGAAGGCGTTCTCACCGATCTCCCGGAGCCCGTCCGGCAATATGAGTTCCGAAAGGCCCGTGCACCAAAGCGCATGCTCCCCGATCCGTTCCAGTGTATCCGGAAAGACCAACTCCCGGAGTTGATAGCAGTTCGCAAACGCTTCAACCCCGATTTCCCGGACATAATGCCCCATACGGACCTGTTGTAAATGCAGCGGTTCTTCTTCAGCGAAAACGTCTTCTCCATAGAACAGATATGGCGTCACGATTTCAAGGTATTCCGGCAGCCAGACCTCCTCATGCATCCAGAGCTGTACACCTTCCCGGATCTCTGTCACCGGGACACCTTCCACAAAGTTTGGCAGTGTCAGCCGTTTCGCGTCCGAGTAGACAGACGTAATCTCGGCTGTTCCGTCGTGGATCTCCCAGCTCAGTTCGGAAGGGTCAGCAAGGCGGAGTTCGTGTTCTTCGGAATACTGTTCCGCTGCCGTCCCCCGGCCGCACCAGACGGTCATCTGGCTCGCTTCCGCGGGCAGCGCGCTGTTTCCGATTGCGGTCAGCGAATCCGGCAGCATCAGCGTCTGCAGGCTGCCGCACGCGCTGAAAGCCAGATTACCGATGGATTCGACGCCTTCCGCCAGGGACACCTCTTCCAGTTTGTCGCAGCCGTAGAACGCCGAATCCCCGATTGCGCATACGTTTCCCGGAACATTCGCCCGCCGCAGCGCATCGTCCCCGCGGAAAGCGCTGTCACCGATCTCAGACACCGGGATGCCCAGCACGCTTTCCGGGATCGATACCTCCTCCTGCTTCCGCAGCTGCCGGACAATATGGATGCCGTTGCTCCGCACGGAGCCGAGCAAGCCGCTGCCAATCGGCAGGCCGGTTGTAAAGTTCAGCGTAACCAGTCCCAGCAGCAAAAGCAGTACCGCGGCGGCCGCAATCACCCGCCGCGTAAAGCGTTTCCGCCGGATGACTTCCTCCGGCATCGGCAGATGATAGAGCGCCGCGCGGAACTCCGCCATGGACTGGGTCCGCTTCTCCGGATCGACGATCAATGCCGCGTCGATCGCGGCGGCTTCCCGGTGTCTCAGGCCGGTATGCATGCGCGTGAGCGGCTTCTGTTCGTCGTGATGCGCCCGCAGCGGCGCTTCCACGGGTTCCTGCCCGCTGAAGAGCGTATACATCACCGCGGCCAGGCTGTACACGTCGGTCCACGGACCCTGCCGTCCGTAGTCCCGCCCATACTGTTCCACCGGCGCGTACCGCCGGGTCAGCAGCACCGTTCCCCCGCTCCGTTCGACTTCCACTGCCGATCCGAAGTCGATCAGCTTCAGGCCTCCGTCTTCTCCGACCAGGATGTTATCCGGCGTGACGTCCCGGTGAATCACTCCCTGGCTGTGCGTCCGCACAAGCGCGTCAGCCACAGGCCGGAGCTTTTCCAGCAACGCCGCCGGCTTGATTTCGTTTTCCCGGACCCATCGGTCGATCGGCGTTCCGTGAACGAATTCCATCACGATATACGCCGTCCCGTTTTCACTGAAAAAATCCATGACCTTGACCACGCAGGGGATTCCCTGCAGTGAAGCCAGCAGATTTGACTCCCGGCGGAACCGGCTCAGGCCGTCCACAAAGACCGCTTCCCGCTCCGCCAGCGGCACCAGGTCGTCCGAAATCTCCGTATCGCGGGTCGCGTCCTCCCGGGGAAAGAATTCCTTGACCGCCACGGGCATTCCAAGCGTTTCGTCCCAGGCCGCGTAGGTAATCCCGAATCCGCCCCGGCCGATCGCGTCACCCAGTTGGTACCGCCCTGCCAGGAGCGTTCCACTGTCCAGCGCCATGGGCGGCCGGCGCGTCCCCGGTTCCCGTCCGCACAGCGGACAGGCGGAAACGTCCGTGTCCGTTTCCGCCAGCTTCCGCATACACCGCGGGCAGTAGTTGTTGCCGTCAATGTCCATTTATCTTTCCTCCGGATTGCTGTCTGTATTATAGGGCATACGCGGATGGATGACAAGCCGCGGATCAGTTCATTCCCTTGTAGATCTTCAGCCCGGTTGCGATGATCGTTCCGACGACCCTCACCTGCTTTTCAATATCCGGGGACACGCTGCAAAGTTCCGTTCCGTTTACGCTCAGATCGTAACGACGCACCTTCACCTGGTTCCGCTTGGTCTGGATCTCAGCCGTCAGCACGGATCCATGTTCGAGATTACTGATGGTCCAGGTCCGGTCCGGCACACCGTATTTATCCGGATCCATAGTCAGAACATGCGATTGGTTATCTGCCATATATGCGCCGAATGTGACAATGTCGCCCTGTTCCAAGTGCGCAACCTCGATTCCGTCGAGATAGACCGTCACCCCGTAGCAGGAAAGGGCGATGTTGTGATGCAGACTGATGCTGAATGTCCCGTAGATGGCATGGACGTCTTCGTCCTCCGCCTTCACTTCGGCGATCGATGCGATCTGGAAGGTCACCAGGATGATGCAGAACAGGACGGCAATGATCTTCTTGAAGCTTTTCATGGAGATTCTCCTTTCATCTTTCAAAATCGTTTGGTTGTTCGCCGGAGTTCCTTCCGACGATTTCAGCTTATCACCGGTTTTGGGGGCCCGCGTCTACTCGCGGTAGACAACCCGTTTTTCCCGGAGGACTTTTCCCCTGCAGGAAACGACGGATCCGCTTCTCCAGAAGACAATCCCGGATCACCCCTGCGGTCGTTGTGACAACCAGGGGCCAGCAGATTACCATCAGTCCCGTCAGAAACAGGATGCCGCGGGAGAGGAGCCAGTGGCTGCAGACCGTCCGTATGCGGACGTGTCCCTGGCTGTATGGGGAAAGTATAATGGTTATCTGCCGGTCCATGCCGATCCATCGGAGAACCTGTTCGTTCCGGTCATGGGCCTGGATCACATACTCCCCGCTGACCGTCGTCAGGATCCGCGTCTCCATGTTTTCCTGTTCATCCAGCATTCCGGCCGCCGCGTGTGCCGCGGACGACAGCGTCGTCCCGTCCTTAATCGGCATCTCGCAGGTCTTCATCTCTTTCACCTCCTGTCTCGGGCTGACTTGTCCCTTCTGGCAGGCCAAGCGTAGCATGAGGGAGAGGTGCCTGCGTCTACCGGAGGTAGACAAATCCGGCAAACAGTCTCGTCCACAGAAGCCAAAGAAAAAGCGCCATAGGCGGCGCCGGAATCATAGTGCCTGTCCAAATAGCAAAACGGGCTGGAAGCGTTGTCTTTTCATCGCTTCCAGCCCGCGTATCTTTTCATTCTGATTGAAAAATTGCTTTGTTTCCCTTGAACCTGTTTTATCATCAGTTTAGCCGGACCACTTTTTTATCATTCCTTGTTCCCGCGCTTTTTTACGGGTTTACGTACCTGGTGTGATTGGTCTTGCAGTAGTCTTCGGCATATGAGCCGGGGATGACCGTAACCTTGACCGGGCTCTGGTAGAAGACGCCCATGCCCATGTTGGTGACACTGGCGGGGATGGTTACGTTTTTCAGCTCATCGCACAGGGAGAAGGCCTGCTGTCCGATGTCGGTTACGCCGTCCGGCACCTCGATGTATGCCAGGGAGAAACAGTAGTAGAACGCGAAATCGCCGATGGTCTTCACGTTGCCGGGAATGTTGATCCGCCACATATATCCGCAGTCGGAGAAGGCGTCGTTTCCGATGAACTGCACTGTTTCCGGCAGTTTCATGCTCCGAAGTCCGCGGCAGCCGTGGAAAGTGTAATCCTCCACGCCCGTGATGTTTCCGAGGATGTCGATTTCAGCCAGGTAATGACAGTCACGGAACGCGCCTTGTCCGATATGGACCACGCTTTCCGGTATGGTGACTTTTGTCAGGCCGTTCCGGTTTCTGAAGACCTCCTCACCAATACCTGTCACGCGGATTCCGTCCAGTTCACCCGGGATCACCAGTTCGGTTTCCCATCCGTTGTACGCGCAGATTTCCGCGGTTCCGTCGCTCAGGAGCATATACTCATAGTCCCCGCAAACAGCAGGTCCCGAAACAGCTTCCGGGAAAGCATGCGGGTCGGCGGGCTGTTTCTCTTCCTGGACATATCTGTAATTGCCTGCAATGCAGTAGGCCTCCGCCGGTGAGCCGGCAATGACGGAAACCGTCAGGGCGCTGCCGCTGCTGAAGGCATAATCGCCGATATCCGTGAGGCTTTCCGGAAGGGCGATACTGGTAAGGGAATCGCAGTTGCCAAAGGCGTAATATCCGATGCTCTTCACGCCTTCCGATATGACAGCGTTTTGCAGGGAAGTGCAGCCGCAGAACGCCAGCTGCCCGATGCTTTCCACGCTGCCGGGCACCCTGATCTCCTTCAGGGAAGCGCATCCGTCGAACGCGTTGTCCCCGATGGCGGTAACGCTTTCCGGGATCGTAATATTCACCAGTGCGTCGCAGCACTGGAACGCGCGGTCCCCGATTTCCGTGACGCTTCCCGGAATCGTGACGGCGGTCAGGGAGGGATTGAAAGCAAAAGCATCGTTGGCGATCCCTGTCGTGCCGTCCGGCACGGTATACTCCGTTTCAGGCCGCCCGCAGAGATAACTCAGGAGCCGCATGTCCGGTTTGCTGAAAAGGACGCCGTTCACGGATCTCAGGTGTGGATTTAAGGGGGAAACGGTGATCTCCCTGAGCGCGGTACAGTTTGAGAAAGGATTGTCTCCGAACTCCGCGACGCTGTCCGGGATAGTGATGGATGTCAAGTGGGTGCATGCCCGGAACGCTCCCTTTCCGATGGCGGTCACGCTCCCGGGAATCACTATTCCCTTCAGGGAGAAACAAAGGCTGAAGGCTTCGCTGCCGATCACCGTGGGCCCGTACGGTATCCCGATATAGGACAGGTACCGGCAGGCGTTGAATGCCAGGTCACCTATAACCGTCACGCTGCCAGGAATTGTGACGCTGTGCAGCGCGTCGCAGGTACTGAAAGCCGCCTTTCCGATTACCTGGGTCCCGTCAGGTACCGTGTACTGATCATTTTCTTTGGCAATGGGGTAAAACACCAGCCGCCTGTCCGGCTTGCTGAACAGGACGCCGTCCACAGTCTCCAGCGTCGGATGATCCGGGGAAATGACGATTTCCGCCAGGCTGCCGCATAAGTAAAAAGGATTGTCCCCGATCTCCGTGACGCTGTTCGGTATCGTAACGCTGGTCAGGTCCCGGCTCTGCCGGAAAGCCATGTCGCCGATCCGGGTTACTCTGTGCCCGTCCAGTTCCTCCGGAATCACCAGGCTTTCGATGATTCCCGAGCGGTCCACAATTTCGGCGGTCCCGTCGTTCCGGACGATGTACACGAACACACCGCTGGTAACCCGCTCCGGTTCCTCCGGAGTGCCGGAATCTTCCGCCGAACCGGCGCCGGCCGTGAATGCGCAGGCCAGCAGCAGGACGAAGAAAACGGACAGCAGCTTTTTCATTTCTTGTTCCCCCTGTACGCGTATATCCGGATTATACAGGGATATCGCCCCAGCGTCAACGCAGGCGCGCGGCATGTCCGTGTCAAGTTGTTACGGAGTTTTTGTCAGGAAACCATCTCAAGCAAGGGCTTCATCGCACCGACGGACTTGCGGAGCAGGTAAATACCATCAACCTTACCGAGGGCATCACATTCGTGTTCAAAAAGACTCCAATCGTGTTTGACCTTCAGCATTTCATCTGACTGCTTTTTCGCATAGTCACTGTATTTGGCATAACCCTCCTCACGGAAGTCAGCCTTTCCCTGCTCATTTACCCGGATCCTGACGTCTTCCGCACGGACTCTACCCCCGTTCTTCGTGTAAACTACCAGCATGGTCATCCTGTTCAGTCCGTCCTTACTCCAGGCAATCGGATTGCGGCTCAACCGGTCAGACAGGACATGACTGACCTGCGGTTCAGTGCAGCTGCCGCAGGTTTCTTTGTTCATGCGGACAACAATGGCGCTCCAATGATTAGCACAATACTCAACAAACGCCCTGACTTTTTCCTGTCCCTTCTCCGTTGTCTGCCTGCTGAAGATCACTTCACAATAACGTTCAAAAGCCTCGTATCCATCCTCTTTACGCATGGAATCACGGATTGCTTTGGCATATCCGCTGGCTCCTTCCAAGCGCAGGAATGACCTCAATTCTTTTTCCAGGTGATATCCGTCCAGAACCAACCGTGAATGTGGAATCAGTTGCTGCAATCCTTTAATCCAGGATCCGCCGTCCGCATGAATGTTGATTTGTTCTACATTGTCCAGATTATACCGTTCTGTCAGCACTGCCAGAACATTCTCCCTGAAGGCATCCGGTGTCATGCCGAAAGCTGCCACATGAATCGGATGGATGGTTTTATGCCGCTTGGGATTGCTGACGTCCATCCCTTCAGTAATCGTCACCAACGGCACAATCGCCTGCCCCTTCGGTGTCAGATGAACATGGTCCTCATCCGCAAAGATATCCAGTGTTTTCGGTGCCTCTTCCACACGTTCCACGGGCATAACAAGGTCATCCAGAGCCACCAGGCGATTATGTACCGTCTGCCGGGATATCTCTTGCTTAGTCGAATCAATCGCCTGCTGGTACGATTTCACAGTCGACATCTGAAGAAGATCTGCCACCAGTTCCTTTGAGATCCGCTCGTAGGATTCCACACCGATTATATGATCCAGCAGATAGACAAATGACCCATCCGGCAATCTGAAATAGGTTCGTTGGTAGTTCAGTTCGCCCAGTTCTGTCAGCAAGGTCCTCGGGACATTCCTTTCCTTGACAGTGATTCCATCCTCTCTCCGGAGCGCCTTGGCTCCAGTGACAAGAGCTTCATCCATCCCCTCAAGGAACGCTGTCAGAACACTCAATACTGTCCTTGAAGCAACCGGCGTGAGCGCCTTTACTGTCTTTCCGATATCGCTCAATCCGGTTACCTTGACTGATTCGAAAATTTCCTCTACTGCTTTGAACGCAATCTGTTGTATAATCTCCATGGAAGATTCCTCCCTTTGTGCTGATTTGGTTTGAGCGCTTTAATCTAACACAAATTGGAATCTTCCGTTTTATTTTGCCCCAAATCTGATGCGGCCGCCGGGGTTTCAGAGCCCTTGGTCGCTACGCTCCCGCGGGTTCTGAAACCCCGGCGTAACTACTCTGGCCTTTCTCCCCGCATCCTGGCATGCTTCCTCAATCTTGGCTCCTTAGTTCCCGATGCTTGCCCTTCCTCCTCCCCGCAACAAATCAATTCTCCCAGAAATACTTTACACTAACGCGCGGCATGAAACAAATAAAAAAACAGAGGCCGGAGGAACGTGCTCATTTCAATTCCAGCCTCTGTTCCCGTTGTTTTTTCTGAACGATATTTCCCGAAAACTCTCAGGTTAATCGGTTTGTGCGACAGGCTCCGGGATCGTGAATCCGACTGCGGCGCCATTGATCGTTACCTGCGCGAAATCATTTCCGCCAAATTGCCTTGCTGTGGAGAAGCAGGAACTTCCTGCTGTCTGTCAGGAAGCGACCCGGTTACTTTTTATTCACAACGCTGAGCACAGCGATCGCGATGCCGCCGACCATGACCGCGATCCAGCTCTTGGACCAGTCATTTGCGAGCATGCCCCATACGACCATTACGCCGACGGAAACCATCGAAATCACGGGAATCAGTTTTTTATTGTCCATTCCTGTTGCCTCCTGTGAAATTGATTTTGGGGATTTTAACATAAATTCAACCCGGAAGCGTATGCTTTCGGGCTGAACGGTCGTTTTACATGTCTGAACGGTCAGACGGTTTCGTTTTCAACATTCGCAGATTGTCATTCATCTGCCGGACCTTCCGCTTGTATGCCAGATACTGAAGCAGCCAGATCAGGACGTATCCGACAATCATTATGGCAATGACAATCCAGAAGGCCGGGTCTTCGATTCTGAACCATCCCATGGAAAAGACCAGCACGCAATACAGGCCGATGATCAGCAGGAAATGAGTCGCTGTCGCGCGGGCAATGCTCCATTTTTCAATATCATATACCACGGTGCTGCCCATCGCGACAGCGCCGTAAAGCCCGCCCAGAAGAATGTGCGGAAGGGCTGATTTAAGATCTTCAGATGCCCCGCAGATCAGCCCGAAGCCAATACTGATCAGCATGCCCAGGACAAAGCCGACCAGACCCAGCAATGTTGCTTTTTTCCACAGCATCTGTCTCACTCCCTTCCTGCTTCAATGCGGTCCAGTGCCTGCTGTATTGCGCGGACATACCTGCGCGCGGCCCAGGTTACGCTGCCGTCGTCAAAACGGATATAAACCGTACCGGCCGTGCTGAAATCAAAGCAGGCTATCTTCCGGATATTGGCGATTTCAAAGCGGCTGATCCGGATAAAACGGTCCGGATTCAGCTGCTGTTCCAGAAAAGACAGGCTTTTATTGGATTCGTAAACTTCTTTTCCGGCGCAGATCCTGACTCTCCGGGCCTCCACATAGACCCGGGTGATATCCCGCTGGCTCAGGAGTTCCGTCACGTTGTCCCGCTGGCAGACAATCAGCGGATATTCGTCATTCAGGTTGTTTTCGATCGCATGGATAATATTATCCACTTCCTGCGTTCTTCTGGCCGTACGGATCAGGATAACCGGCTCGGGACAGGATGGGATCGATCTGGATCTTGATCTCCGGGGTGTTCTTCATGCCACAACCTCTTATCCGGGGGATTATTCAAACTGAACAAGCAGATTATAGCACTTTTTTCTTCGGATGTTTATCCGAATGACGCTCCGGAAACCGGTTTTCGCGGAGGAAAGATCCGCGGTCCGCTTCGTTTATACTCCGAGCGGCAGTTCCGTGATGTCCAGCACGGAAACATTGCCTTCCAGGTCCGCGTACAGATACACAATCGCCCAGACCGCGGGATGATTGATTTCCTGTGACCTGCACAGGACCGCGTGATTGGTCCCCGCCACGACCTGCGATCCGAGATACGCCACAGGCGTATAGCTGACGGTGATGATTCCGGTCTGATAGCTGTCCAGTCCCTGCCAGAGCATCGTGCTGATTTCTTCCGTGACCGCAGTGTCCTCCGCAACGGTCCAGCCGCCGGCCAGTCCCGGAATACCCGCGGTTTCATCGGAGGTTGTGCTGTCCTCTTCCGGTTCAATGGGCATATACATCGTGACGGTCATGTCGTTGTACTCGCCGGTGAACTGATGGGTTTCCTCATCCCATTTCAGGGAGATGTCCTCGCCGTCCGCGGTGAGCACCAGGGTTTCCCCGTCAAATGTCCAGCTTCCTTTTTTGCTTTCATCCTCATCCATCACCTCAAAGGTGTTGTCTTCATAGATGAAAATGTTCTGTTCAGCGATTGCCGTGTCGCCAAATGCGTAGAAAAGCGTCCAGTCGCTGATCAGGAAGTTGTCCTGTTCCGCCTGTGAACAGGAAAGGCAGGCTGCCAGGATCAGGGCAAGAACCAAAGAGAGAAGTTTACGCATATGAGGTCCCTTCCTTTCAGAGATTTTCAGCTTTGGTATAGCATAAATACACCGGGCGGGACAGTCTTTCTGACTGAACGGTCATTTTGAACGTTCAAGCGGTTGCAGAAGCAAAGTTCCGCTTCGCATATCCGCTGTAAATCCCGGCCGGTCCCGAATTAAAAACGCTTTACCCGTGTTTGGATAAAGCGCTTTGTTTTTCACTTCTCAACAGCAAGCCGGAAGGGGCTTAAGCAGGGACCGGTCAGTCCGTTTTGCTTCAGACGCGGTAGATCCAGTTCGCCTTGCGGGGAGCCGGCGCGTTCGGTTCGGATGCCGCGTAGCCCAGGACGCAGTGGCCGATGCCTTCATAGTCGCCTTCAATACCCAGGGACTTCAGGATCGCCTTGCCTTCCTCGCTGTCAAACTCTTCCTTTGCCCGGTGAATCCAGCAGCTGGCGATTCCCAGGGAATGGGCGGCGTTCATCAGGTTGCCCATGACGAGGCTGCCGTCATACAGGTAAGTGCCCACGTTCCGGTCCGCCAGCACGACAATGACCACCGGCGCGCCGTAGAAGGGATCGTTATGGGCGCCCATGACCGCGGCGTTCATTTCCGACAGGCGGTCCCGGACGGTTTTATCCGTTACGGCGATCATGACCGGGGACTGCCTGCCCATGCCGGTGGCGGCATAGGTTCCGGCCTCCAGGATCTGGTCCAGGATCTCCGCCGGGATGGGATCAGGCCTGAAGCTGCGGCAGCTGCGGCGTTCCTTCAGGGTTTTCATGGTTTCATTCATGGTATTCTTCTCCTTTATGATTGATTACCAGGGATAGGGTTCACCTGTATAAGTAATGAAGACCGGACCGTCCTTGTCATGGCGTTTGGTCTCAAACAGATTGAGCAGTGTCTCCGCGTGCTCATACGGATCCAGCGGTGCTTCCCCCGGCCAGGTCCGCATCCAGCCGGGATGCAGGCAGAAGATGTTGATATCCGGTTCGTCCTTCAGCCAGTTGTGCAGCGTCATGGTCAGCATGTTCAGGGCCGTCTTCTCCGTGCCGTAATCCAGGTAATAGTCCCGGTAGCACTTGCCGATACTGCCGGCTTCGGAGGAAATGTTCACGATCAGCGCGCCTATGGCGCTCTTTTTCAGCAGCGGCAGGAAAGCTTTCACGACCCGGATCGGGCCGACCGCTCCGATATTGACCGCGGGGGCAATCAGATCCAGATCGAATTCAGGCAGCGGCTTGTTGGTATCCGCGGAGGCTGTGGTCGCGTTGTTGATGATCAGGTCCAGATGATCCGTCTGCTTTTCCGCTTCCCGGGCGGCGGCATTCACCGATTCCGTGGAGGAGATATCCATGGTCAGGATATGCAGACGATCCGGGTATTCTTTCTGCAGCCCTTCCAGCGCTTCGGACGGGCGGCGGACGGAGGCGAAGACGGTGTTTCCGTTCTCCAGGTAGCGCCTGACCAGATTAAATCCCAGGCCCATGGCCCGGCCGGTACCGGTAATCAGTACTGTCTGTGGCATATGCGTTTCCACCTTCTTTCATGATGTACGATTCTTTCCGTAATGGCATTCTACACTTTAGAGTTAACTCGAGGTCAAGAATGCATTTTCAGTAGTCCGTGTCAACTTGTTACGGACCTCCGAAAAACGCGTATGGCACCGTTTCATACGATATGATACTATAGCATTGCCCCTGCGGACGGACCCGTGGTTCGCGTGCATCCGTATTGAGTCTGTAAGGCGCATGATGCGGCTGATGAAACGAAACCGGAATGATGGGTCCGCCCCCGTTGATGGAAAGTGTGCGATTGAAATTGAGGAGAAAACAATATGAACAAGAAAAAACTGTCTGCTGTAATGATCGTCCTGTGTGCTCTTTTTCTTGTCCGGATCAGCAACGGATCCGCTGAAAACAGCAACCTGATCAGCACCAACGGATTCTTCGCTTTTCAGGACGGTTACGTGTATTTCGTTACCGATTACAGTTCGGGGCTCAGCAGTTATCGAAATGACGGCCGGGAGACAGGCAGCCCCCATTCATCCGATATCTGGAGGGTTGCGGAAACGCCCGGTGCAGATGCGGAATTGCTGGTTTCCCTGCCCGCGCCTGTGATCGAAGGCGGGGTGATCCTGTCCGGTGGGTTTTACCTGATGCCTGCCGGAAATGCAGTCTATATGATTCGGGACCTGCCGATGCCAGATCGTCGGATTCATGATGTCATTACCCGGCTGGACCTCCGGTCCGGAGCGACGGAAAATATCGCGGATACGAATTCCTGCCTGTACCGGGACGGCGAATTGATTTACTTCTATTTCAATCCAAGAGGCTCTTTGAAAAATGAAGAGAGAGGCTGGAAAATCCTGAATATGCAGACAGGCAGCCTCAGTTCCTGGACTCCGGAAGAAAACCGTGACGCCGCCGGAAGAAGAAAGTTTTTCACTCCGAACAACGGGCGTTTTGACAGCTTGTTATATCGCGTAAACAATACCACGCAATATGTGCTTGATTTCAAAGACGGATATGTTTACTTTGCAGGTCAGGATACGGACAGTGGAATTGTCAGTATCCAGCGCCAACCGGTCGCAGGCGGGGAAAATGAAGTTCTCATCCCGGATACCAGCGTTTTTTCAAAACTGACCTTGTTTTTTGTCCAGGACAGCATGGCTTTCCTGGCAGATGACAGCAGCCTGTCCTGCATGGATCTTCAGGCAAAAACAATTATCGATACTATATCGATCAACAGAGTTGTCGCAAGTAATCCTTACTGCCGTTTCAACGTCACCGACGGACAGGTTTATTACCTGAGGGAAGACGGCCTCTACAGGAAGACGCCGGGCACGGAAAATGAAACCCTGCTGGTTTCGGGAAACATGGAAGACATGACCGGACTCGCCCTGGGGGAAAACTGTTTCTATATGCTGAAAAAGAACGGTCTGGTCAACAGCGTGTGGCGGATTCCGTTTACAGCGTCATCCCTGGATGAAGCAGAGGTGTTATACCGGGATCCGGACAAGCATTTCACGGAGCGGGAAGAAAACGGCTGGAAATTCTATGAATATGAGAGCAGTGTCGTGATTTTCGACTATACGGGAAACGAAACGTACGCCATGGTTCCCGCGCAGATTCACGGAAAACCGGTCATTTCTGTCGGCCTGACCTCATACAATCCGGATCGACCCCTGCAGATGCTTTCAGTTCCGGAAGGCGTTCTTCGCCTGGGCGAATTATGCAGCAGCCGTCTGGTGAGGATTTCCCTGCCACGCTCCCTGATTCGCCTGCACGACTGGGGATACCCGAGAGTATTCCAGACCGCGGAAGGCAGTGTCATCCAGTATGCAGGCACACGGGCAGAATGGCAGGCGCTGGATGACGCATCCTGGAGTGAATATGGAGAATACTTGCCTGAAGATACCCTGTACCCGCTCGTACTTTGTTCAGACGGCGAATGGAAAGATCCGGCCAGGGTGCCGGATAACTAGCTGATTGGACGAGAGGCATAGAACATACCCATCTTCCCTCCTTCCCGGAAGCGCGATGAGCCACCGGAACGCAAACACAGCGGCGGAAAAATCTACAACTGTTATCGATAAACCTGAAACCCGACAACCGGAACGACTGGCCCCGGAATGAGCTAATCCCGCTTTATTTCCGGGGCCCCGTTATTTCTCCCGTTTCTCAGCGGTATGGAACCGTCTGTTCTATCCCTTATCCCACAAAGAAATTCCCCTTGTATCATTTTATTCCTCATCATGAAGCCGTACAGGCTTCTTTTTTTCCATATTTTCCTGGCTAACAAGTTTTTGTCAAAAAGAAAACAGATCGAACTCATAAATCACGCGCAGAAAAACGTTAGCCAAATGTTAGCCAAATACGGTTTTTATCCTCTTTTTTGACCTTCGCGAAGGCATAAGAAAGCCCCGAAGCCCTTATGTTTCAAGGCTCCGGGGTTGTGGGATTAGTAGGACTCGAACCTATGACCCCCACGATGTCAACGTGGTGCTCTAACCAACTGAGCTATAATCCCATGCGGTCAGCGGAAAGCATTATAGCACAGTGGAAAATGGTTTGCAAGCTCTTTTTCTGCCGGAACGCCATTTCGTTTCCCTGCTTTGTTTTCAGGTCTGACGGTGAAGGCTTTCCCCGTTTGTCCGGATGATTTCCGCGTAATCGTATGCGGAATCTTTCAGGATGCGTTCCTGCGTGCGATAGTCCACATATATCAGGCCAAAGCGCGGATCGTATCCCTGGGCCCACTCAAAGTTGTCCATGATGGACCAGTACATATATCCGGCGACTGGGATACCTTCATTCACCGCCCGTTCCAGCTGCAGAAGGTGCCGGTGGACATAGTCGATCCGCTGCGGATCGTGCACCCTGCCGTCCAGCATGACGAAGTCCGTGTTCGACATTCCGTTCTCCGAAATGATCACCGGCAGTCCGTAGCGCTCATAATGGAAACGCGTGGACCAGTAGATGCAGTCCGGCGTGATCGGCCAGTTCAGGGAATTTCGCGGAAGGCCCGGCCACACCTTCGGATTCAGTTTCCCGTCCCGGTCGTTCAGGTTCATAGACTGGTAAATGTTATACGCGTAGAAATCCAGCGGCTGGTGGATGATTTTCATGTCTTCCGCGCTCAGCACGCCTTCCATGCTTTCCGGGATCCTGCCCAGGACAAGGGGATCCGCCCACAGGGTATTGCTGAAGGTTCCCTGTGCCTCGAAGGTTTTCTTTCTTGCCTCCTCGATCGCTTCCGGGGTTTCCCCTTCCGGGGTGAAGCACGTTCCGGTCGGGGCGTAGCCGATCTTCAGCGGCTGCGTTGCCGTTTCCCGAAGCGCTTTCACTGCGCGCCCGTGGGAGAGCATGACAATCCGTACCGCTTCCGGCACCCGTTCCGGAACCTGCTGGAACGGCGCGTGCGCGCCATATTCGTATCCCAGGCCAAGGAAGCACTGCGGTTCGTTGATCGTAAACCAGTATTTCACCTTTCCGCCCAGTGCCCCGCCCAGCACGCGCGCGTACTCCTCAAAGTGTTCCGGCGCTTCCGGGCAGAACCATCCGCCCATGTCGTACAGCCACATGGGCAGGTTCCAGTGGAAGATGGTGCACATCGGCGTGATCCCGGTTTCGATCAGCGCGTCCACCAGATCAGAATAGAACTGCAGCCCCTTCGGGTTTACCTCGTGCGGACGCGGCATCACACGGGGCCAGCTCACCGAAAAGCGGTACGCCTTCAGCCCGATCTTCTTCATCAGGGCGACATCTTCCCGGAAGTGGTGATAATGGTCACAGGCAGTCCGCCCGCTCTCGTGATGGGCAATATGCCCGGGATAAAGCGAATCCCATATGCCCGCTGTCTTTCCGTCCTCGTTCCAGGCGCCTTCCACCTGGTGCGCGGCGCTCGCGGCGCCCCATAAAAAATCCTTGCTGAACGGCATCACGATATCCTCCGTTTTTTTCTTTTATCAATCCGGTTTTGTCCCGGAAGTTCATCCCTTTCCCCGGTATATTATTCATTGAAGTTCACTCTAAGTCAACATTTTCCGGAAAATCCCGGAAAGCGGGCCGCGTGGCTGCCGGCTTTCCTTCCGGCAATTGACGCGGGGAGGGCGGTATGCTATCATCAGCAAAAGAGATTCCGGGCAGCAAAGGAGAACAATCCATGACGGAGAAAGATCTGAAAACCCTGCTGGCGTCAATGACCCTGGAGGAAAAAGTGGGACAGCTGGTCCAGTGCAACGCCGGCCTGTTCATTGAAACCGGCGCCGACATTACCGGGCCGGAAGGTGAAGCGCTGCCCGCGGAGGATCTCTGCCGCGCGATGGGCAGCGTGCTGACCTTTGAAAACGCCGCCCAGGCGCGCGCGCTGCAGGATATGCACCTGGAAAAGGATCCGAAAAAGATCCCCCTCCTGCTGATGCTGGACGTGATTCACGGCATGGCCACCACCTACCCGATCCCGCTTGCGATGGGATGCGGCTTTGACGACGACCTGATTGCCGAGTGCGCGGATATGGCCCGGAAGGAAGCCGCCGCGGCCGGCGTGCACGTCACCTTCAATCCGATGGTGGACACCGCGCGGGACGCCCGCTGGGGCCGTATCCTGGAAACGAATTCCGAGGAGCCGCTGGTCAACAGCCGCATGGGCGCGGCCCTTGTCCGCGCCACCCAGCGGGACAACCTGGCGGATCCCGGGAATATCGCCTGCTGTGTCAAGCACTACGCCGCCTACGGCGCCGGTGAGGCCGGCCGCGACTACAACGGTGTGGAGGTATCCGAGCGTTCCCTGCGGGAAACCTATCTCCCCGCCTATAAAGCCTGTGTGGACGCCGGAGCGCGCCTGGTCATGCCATCCTTCAACGCGCTGAACGGCATCCCCTCCGTCGCCAACAAATGGCTGATGAACCGGGTGCTGCGCGGGGAATGGGGATTCGAAGGCGTGGTCATCAGCGACTATAACGCGGTGGGCGAACTTGTTGCCCACGGCGTCGCCCGGGATATGAAGGACGCGGTCCGGCTGGCCATGGAAGCCGGCTGCGACATCGATATGGTCGTAAACGCCTACTACACGTACCTCCCGGACCTGGTCCGCGATGGAACGGTCCCGGAGAAGGCGCTGGATGAAGCGGTCATGCGGGTGCTCCGGCTGAAGAACGAGCTGGGCCTGTTTGAAAACCCGTACCACGGCGCGGACAGTGAGGCGGAAAAGCGCCTGAACCTCTGCCCGGAGCACCGGGAGATCGCCCGGCACGCCGCGGAGGAGACCGCCGTATTGCTGAAAAACGAGGGCATCCTGCCCTTCCCGAAGAATCTGAAGTCCGTTGCCCTGATCGGGCCGTTCGCCGCGGAAACCCGCCTGAACGGCTTCTGGAGCCGTCCCGGGGTGGAAAAGGATACCGTCACCCTGCCGCGAGGCCTCCTGAACCTGCTGCCAGACCTGGAACTGACCGTGGCCAAAGGCTGCGGCGCGGACCTGGGCGACCGGGACGAAAGCGAAATCACCGCCGCGGCGGAAGCGGCGCGGACAGCTGACGCGGTGATTCTCTGCCTGGGCGAGCCGGAAAACGACAGCGGCGAAGGCCGCAGCCGCGCGGACGTCACCCTGCCGGGGCCGCAGTTGGCGCTCGCGCGGGCGGTCATCACGGCCAATCCGAATACCGCGGTGCTGCTGTTCAACGGCCGGCCGCTGGTACTGACCGAACTGGCGGAAATCGCCCCGGCTATGCTCGAGATGTGGTATCCCGGCACGGAAGCCGGCAATGCCGCCGCACGCCTCCTCTTCGGCGACGCGAACCCCTGCGGCCGCCTGTCGGCGGGACTGCCCCGCGCCACCGGCCAGTACCCGATGCCCTATAACCGGATGAACACCGGCCGTCCGAAGCCGCAGCCCGACAGCGGCGTCTTTCCCTTCACCAGTTCCTACCTCGACGTGCCGAACCTGCCGCTCTATTCCTTCGGATACGGGCTGAGCTACACCACCTTCGCCTATGAGAAGCTGGAGCTCAGCCGTGCGGAAATCTCGAAGAAGGATGAGCTCCGGGTAACGGTGACGGTCCGGAACACCGGAAAGCGCGCCGGAAAGGAAACCGTCCAGCTCTATCTGCGGGACCTTGTGGCCTCCGTGGTCCGTCCCGTCCAGCAACTGATCGACTACCGCAAGGTTTCCCTCGCTCCGGGAGAAGCGAAAGACGTCATATTCACGGTGACCGAGAAGCAGCTCCGCTTCTGGAACTTTGACTGCGAAGAGGTTTCCGAGCCGGGCGAATTCGAGCTGTCCGCCGGATACGCGGACCACCTGCTGCTGACGCGGCGATTTACCCTGACTGACTGACTGTTCCCGGGAGGTGATTCATGTGGACCGGCAGGAGGCGCTTGCCGTCTACGCCGCCCTGCTCCGGAAGGAGCGGGAGGACTGGCTGTACCGGCACGCCCTGAACAAGGTGCATGTGATCACCCGGATCATGTCTCCTTCCGAAAAAGAGGAATACCTCAAAAGCCGCGCGTTCCAGACCACGCTGTACCAGATCCGGAAACGGGACCGGGTACTGCAGGGGCTGATCCGCGGAGAACTGGTGCTGTCCCCTCACCGGGCGGAGTTTGAACAGCTCTGTCCGCTGATCCGGGAGGAGGCGGAAGAAGGGCGGGAGGCCAGCCTTCCCTTCCTGCGCTCCGTGGTCCGCAGCCGGGTGACGCTGAAAAGCGCGCGGAATGCCCTGCTCCTGCTCGCGGAACGGGAGCCCCGGCGGTTTTTCAGCCGGCAGCGGGGCGCCATGCTGGAGAGGATGGAGGGAAAGGCGGAACAGGCGCTCCGGCACGGGGACCTGGCCCGGCTGATCCACCCGGAGCAAAAGACGGAGGACATGTTCGCGTTTACGATGCGCGCGCTGTTCCGGCGCGGCCTGCCGATGAACGTCATCACACTGGCGATGCATCCGCTGTCCGTCCACCAGATGGTGCAGCGGGAACTGACCCGGGAGTATCCGGACCTGGCCTCCTGCGCGCGGGTCTGCCTGCCCTCCGGGGATACGGTATCCGCGCTGGTCCGCCGGGAGGCGGAGGCGGAAAGCAATGACCTGATCCGCCGCCTGCGGCGGCGTTTCCCGGAGGAGCGGATCCGCTCCATGATCCGGGAAAACCCCACCCTGCTCCGCCTGCAGCGTCAGCGGGACGCGGCGCTGGCCAGGGAGCGGAACATCCGCGCCGCGCTGCTGGACGCGGTTCCGGAGCATTACCGGGACCTGTATCCCCTGGCCCGGCAGATCCGCCGGCATTTCTTCCTGCATCTGGGGCCCACCAACTCCGGTAAGACCTATGAGGGCGTGGAACGGCTCCACGGAGCGCTGCACGGCATCTATCTCGGTCCGCTGCGCCTGCTGGCCGCGGAGCAGTTCGAGGCCCTGAACCTGGACGATATTCCCTGTTCCCTGGTCACCGGCGAGGAACAGATCCTGGTCCCCGGCAGCCGGGTCCAGTCCTCCACCGTCGAGATGGCGGACCTGAAAACCCGGTATGATATCGTGGTGATCGACGAGTGCCAGATGATCACGGACCGTGACCGGGGCGGCGCCTGGAGCGCCGCGATCCTCGGCCTGTGCGCGGACGAGATTCACGCCTGCGCGTCCCCGGACGCGGAGGCGCTGCTGACACGGATAATCACCGAATGCGGGGATGACCTGACCATCGTCCGGCATGAGCGGATGACGAAACTGGAGATGGAGCGGGACGCTTTCCAGTTCCCGACCTCCGTCCGTCCGGGGGACGCGCTGATCGTCTTTTCCAAGGCCCGGGTGCATGCCGTCGCCGCTGAGCTGCGCGGCCGGGGCGTCCGGGTATCCCTGATCTACGGCGCGCTGCCGCCGGACGTGCGCCGGAACCAGGCGGAACGCTTCCACCGCGGGGAAACCGACGTCGTCGTTTCCACGGACGCCATCGCCATGGGCATGAACCTGCCCATCGAACGGGTGGTGTTCCTGGAATCGGAAAAGTACGACGGGGATATCACGCGGACGCTGACCGACGCGGAAATCAAGCAGATCGCGGGCCGGGCCGGCCGTTACGGTATGTACGACACCGGCTACGTCAACGCCTTCGGTTTCCGGAGCCTGGTCGCCCAGGCGCTCGGAAAACCGCTTCCTCCGCTGACCGAGGCCGTAATCCGTTTTCCGGAATCCCTGCTCGGCATTCCTCTGCCCCTGAGCCAGATTATCGAGCAGTGGCTGTCCATGCAGGACAAAGGCTGCTTCTCCAAAGCCTCCGCGGCGCGTATGGCCGCGCTGACCGCCATGATGGAAACCCGCAGCACCGACAAGTCGCTCCTCTATCGTTTCCTGTGCATTCCCTTTGACGAGACGGATCCGGACCTGCTGGCCCGGTGGAAGGAAATGTACCACGCGGAATGCCTGCACGAGCACCTGGACGTGCTGCCCCAGATGCCGGAAATCCGGAACCCCGAGGACTGCACCATCCTGATGCTGGACGCGCTGGAGGCGGATTACCGCCGGTGCGACCTGTACTATAACTATTCCCGGCTGTTCCTGGAAAACCCGGACAGCGTCCTGGCGGAAATCCAGCGGCGGAAAGACCTGATTTCCCAGGGGATTGTGCACATCCTCTCCACCCAGAAACTGCAGCAGAAAACCTGCCGCTCCTGCAAGCGGCGGCTTCCCTGGAACTGGCCCTACAAGCTGTGCGACAGCTGCTGGCGCCGGTATCATTTCACAAGAATCCGGTAAAGGAGTTGAAAGACAATGAAAATGATTTCCTGGAACGTCAACGGCCTGCGTGCGGTCATGGGCAAGGGCTTTATGGACACCTTCCGCGACCTGGACGCGGATATCTTCTGCCTGCAGGAGACCAAGCTCCAGGCCGGCCAGATCATAATGGACCTGCCGGGATACCATCAGTACTGGAACTACGCGGAAAAGAAAGGATATTCGGGCACCGCGGTTTTCTGCCGCCGGGAACCGCTGTCCGTCCGGTACGGCATCGGGATCGACGAGTTCGACCACGAAGGCCGGGTCATCACCCTGGAATTTGAGGATTTCTTCTTCATCACCGTCTATACCCCGAACTCCCAGGACGGGCTGGCCCGCCTTCCCTGGCGGATGGCCTGGGAGGATGCCTTCCTCGGCTACCTGAAGCAGCTGGACGCCGAAAAGCCGCTGGTTTTCTGCGGGGACCTGAACGTGGCGCACAAGGAAATCGACCTGAAGAACCCGAAGACGAACACACAAAACGCCGGATTTACCCCGGAGGAGCGCGCCAAGATGACAGCGCTCCTGGAAAGCGGGTTCATCGACACCTTCCGCTTTTTCTGGCCGGACCGGAAGGATATCTACAGCTGGTGGAGCTACCGTTTCCATGCCCGCGAGCGGAACACCGGCTGGCGTATCGACTACTTCATCGCGTCCGACCGGCTGAAGGACCGGCTGGAGGCCGCCGAAATCCACACGGAGATCTACGGATCCGACCACTGCCCGGTGGAACTGCGGATGAAGGATTGATTTCCTCCCCCGGCGCGGAAACGTTGCGCAAACCGGAAAACTGCGTTACAATATTTGGCACCGGCAATTGTGCTGAATAAATGACCTTTTTCATGTGAAGGAAGCGGAAACGTATGACGGAAGAGAGAAAAGCGGCGGAGCGCCTGATCTTCAGGCTGATCGTCTGCGTCATCGTGCTCGTCGCGGGGTCCTGGCTGATTCCCCAGGTGTGGGATAAGCTGTCCCCGTTTATCATCGCCATTCCGCTGGCCGCCATGGTCCAGCCGGTCATCACTTTCCTCTATGACAAAATCAAGCTGAATAGAAGCATTTCTTCCCTGCTGTACGTCCTGCTGATCCTGGGCCTCCTCTTCGGCCTGATCTTCTGGCTGGGCGGTATGCTGGCCTCCCAGATCCCGAATGTGGTAGAACAGGCCAGCAGCCTTCTGAACCAGACCGCAGGGGCGGTCAGCACGGAAATCGAGAACCTCCTTCGGAGCGCGTCGGACGTCGTCAATCCGAAAATTGTCGAGTCCGTCCGTTCCGCGCTGAACGGTATTCCCGGCCAGTTCGCCGACTGGGGAAAAAGCCTGGTCGGCTATGTCGGCAAGGCGTCCATCAGCCTGGCCACGGGCATGCCTTACGGCCTGATTTACACCAGCTTCCTGGCCATGGCGCTGTACTTCGTTACCAAGGACTATCCGAACATCCGCAGCTACCTGCCCGGCGGAAAGCGCCGCAAGCAGGACAGCAACACCACCCAGCTGACGAACTCCGCCATCCGGAGCATGGTCGGCTACCTGAAGGTACAGGGCATTTTCTCCCTGATGGTGTTCGTGGTCAGCTGGATCTACCTGGCCTGCTTCCGGTTTGAGTTTTCAGGCGCCATCGCCTTCCTGGCGGGCATCATGGAAATGGTCCCGATGGTCGGCAGCGGCTTCCTTTACGTGGTGCTGGGCATCGTCTTCCTGCTGACCGGCAGCACTCCCGCGGGTATCCAGGTGCTGATCCTGACCGGCGTGCTGCAGCTGCTGCGCCGTCTGCTGGAGCCCAAGATCATGTCCAACAACATCGGCATTACGCCCCTGCAGAGCCTGATCGGCATGTTCGCCGGCATGCGCTTCGGCGGCATCCTCGGCCTGATCGGCGGCCCGGTGCTGATGTCCGTGCTCGTCGGCGCGTTCCACGGCCGGGTGTTCGAATCCATCCGGCAGGATTTCCGGCTGATCGTCGCCTGGTTCCGCCGCCGCTGGGCGCCGGCTGTGCCGGAAGGACCCGCCGCGCCGGAACCCCCTGCCCCGGCTTCTGATCCGGTTTCCCCGCCTCCCGTGGAGAGTCCCGAAAAAAAGGAACCCGGAAAGGGCAAACCGGCCTGGGTGAAAAGGCTCCGGGCAGACAAAGACAAAAAGTCAGGAAGTGATCCTTCATGAGTGAAAATACCCCGCAGGCCGCCGAACAGCCGGCAGCGGTCATGGATCCGGGTTCCGCCGCAAAGGACCGGAACCGGGTCATTATCCGGACCAGCGTCATCGGCATCCTGACCAATGTGTTCCTTGCGGCTTTCAAGGCCGCGGTCGGCCTCCTTTCCCATTCCATCGCGGTCCTGCTGGACGCGGTAAACAACCTGTCAGACGCGCTTTCCTCGGTGATCACGATCATCGGAACCCGCCTGGCCGGCCGGGCGCCGGACCGGAAGCATCCCCTTGGCCACGGGCGGATCGAATACATCAGCGCGATGATCGTAGCCGCTATCGTCCTGTATGCCGGCGTCACCTCCCTGGTAGAATCCGTCAAGAAAATCATCACGCCGGAGGCCGCGGATTATTCCACGATCTCGCTGATCATCATCTCCGTGGCGATTCCGGTCAAGCTGATTCTCGGGCACTACGTCAAATCCATGGGCAAAAAGGTAAATTCCGACGCGTTGATCGCGTCCGGATCGGACGCCTGGTTTGACGCGATCCTTTCCGCCTCCGTCCTGGCCTCGGCGATCATCTTCCTGATCACCGGCGTATCGCTGGAAGCATGGGTGGGCGCCCTGATTTCCGCCTTCATCATCCGCGCCGGTATCGAAATGATGAAGGATACCATCAGCGAGATCCTCGGCCGCCGGGCGGATCCGGAGGTTACATCCGCGGTCCGGCGTCTCCTGACCGATGAGCCGGAAATCCTCGGCGCCTATGACCTGATCCTGCATAACTACGGCCCGAACCGGAACTACGCCTCCGTTCACGTGGAACTGGCGGATACGATGACCGTGGAGGAAGTCGACCGGCTGACCCGCCGGGTGGAGGAACGGGTCTACCGGGAAACCGGCGTAATCCTGACCGGCGTCGGCGTCTACTCGCGCAATACCAGGGATGACGAGGCGGCCCGCATCCGCAACCGTGTGCAGCAGATGGTCCTGGAGCATGACTGGGCGCTGCAGCTGCACGGCTTCCACGCGGATCCCGCGGAAAAGACCATGCGCTTTGACGTGGTAATCAGTTTTGACATTTCCCCGAAGGAGGGGCTGGAAATCCTGTACCGGGAGATCGGGGAAGCGTTCCCGGATTATACGGTCCGGATCGTTCCGGACGCAGATATCGCGGACTGACGGATTTTCGCCCTTTTCCGGATTCCCCCGTTTGCAACACGGGGGATTTTTTGGTATACTAGATTGAAAAAGATTTGGCCTGATTCCAGGTTGTCCGCAACCTGGCCGGCCCACCGGAGGAACCGCGCATTCCTTCCTTTCCTCCGGCCGCGGGCGGATCATGAACGGAGAGGAACAGGATGGCAGAAATCCTGGTGGTCGGCGGCGGTGCCGCCGGCATGATGGCAGCGCTGTTTGCCGCGCGTTCCGGCGCGGATGTAACGCTTCTGGAACATAACGAAAAACTGGGGAAAAAGGTGTATATCACCGGGAAAGGCCGCTGCAACCTGACCAATGACTGCGACGTGGACGAGTTCCTGGCCCAGGTTCCCCGGAATCCCCGTTTCCTGTACAGCGCGCTGCATTTCTTTTCCCCGCGGGATATGATGGCCCTGCTGGAAAGCGCCGGCTGCCCGGTGGAGGTCCAGCGCGGACGGCGCGTGTTTCCCCGCTCCGAAAAAGCCAGCGACGTGACCCGTGCCCTGACGTCCCTGATGCGGGATGCCGGCGTGCGGATCCGCCTGAACGCGGACGTCCGGTCCTTCCGGATGGCGGACAGCCGGATCGCCGGCGTATGCCTTTCCGACGGATCTGAAATTCCCGCGGACGCGGTCATCCTCTGTACCGGCGGCGTCAGCTATCCCTCCACCGGTTCCACCGGGGACGGATACCGCCTCGCGGCGGAATGCGGGCATACGGTGCTTCCGCCCCTCCCGGTCCTGGTCGGGCTGGAGACGGAGGAGAACTGGCCCGCGCGCCTGCAGGGGCTCAGCCTGCGCAATGTCACGCTGACCCTCTCCCACGGAAAGAAAAAGCTGTACTCGGAACTCGGGGAGATGCTCTTCACGCATTTCGGGATCTCCGGTCCCCTGGCGCTGGAAGCCAGCTGCCACCTGCCGGATCCGTCCTCCGGAGCCTCGCTCCTGATTGACCTGAAACCCGGCCTCACGGCCGAACAGCTGGATGCCCGGCTGCTGCGGGACTTTGCCGCCGCCGGAAAAAAGCAGCTGCAAAACGAGCTGCCCGCGCTGCTTCCCGCTTCCCTGGCGGAGATCTTCCCGGCCCTGTGCGGCCTGCCGGATCACCTGCCCTGCAACCAGGTCACTGCTTCCCAGCGCCGTGCCCTTGCCGGCATGCTGAAGGCCCTGCCCCTGACGGTCCGCGCCCCGCGTCCCGTGCAGGAGGCCGTGGTCACGCGCGGCGGCGTCAGCGTAAAGGAAATCGATCCCGGCACCCTGTGCAGCCGGATCGTCCCGAATCTGTATTTTGCCGGGGAAATCATCGACGTGGACGCCCATACCGGCGGCTACAATCTCCAGATCTCCTGGTCCACCGGCGCCCTGGCAGCCCGAAGCGCTGCCGAATCTATCCTGTAACAGACGGAGTTTGATCATGACCTATATCATCCTTGACCTTGAATGGAACCAGCCGATCTCCTACCAGAGCCGTACCTACCGCGAGGTGGGCGACAAACTCATCTTTGAAATGATCCAGATCGGTGCTGTCAGGCTGGACGCCGACCTGAACCCGGCGGACTCGATCTCCATTCCAATCGCGCCGACCCATTACCTGCGCATCCATCCGCGTATCCGCCGGATGACCGGCCTGGATTCGGAAACCCTGGCCGGCGCGCCCGCGTTCCGTGAGGCGCTGGAGCAGTTCGTCGCCTGGTGCGGGGAGGACTATACCCTGCTGACCTGGGGCTGCGACGACGTCAGCGTGCTGTACCAGAACATTTCCTTCTTCAATTGCGAAGATATCCAGCTTCCGCCCCTGTGCGATATCCAGAAGCTGTTCAGCGTGGAGCATAAGCTGAAGGACCGCTGCGGTCTGAAGGCGGCCATGGAGATGATGGACATCTCCCCGGACGAAAACATGGCCTTCCATAACGCGCTGAATGACGCGTGGTACACCGCGCTGGTGTTCCGGACCCTGCCGGACCCGGACGCGGTACTGAACTATCCCCAGCAGCCGCGCCAGCTGATCCATGCCCGCCGCGCCGCCCGGGAAAAGACGCCCGGGGAGTCCTTCCCCACCGTCCGGGAAGCGCTTGCGAGCGAAACCGCCCTTCAGCCGGCATGCCCGCGCTGCGGAAGGGTTTTGACCCTCGACGGCGAATATATCAGACAGAGCGCTGATAAGTATATTACGGTCGCGAAATGCAGGAATCACGGAAGAATCCTGATCCGTCTCCGTTTCCGGATTGATGATGACGGAAACAAGGTCATGATCCGGTCCACCGCTCCCGCCACCCGGGACAATGTGGCCTATGTCCACACCAAACAGCTGCAGGCGCAGCAGCGGCTGGAGCGTTATATCGCGGAGCACGGAACACCGCCTGATCCGGACGAAGAGCTGCTGAACGCTGAAGTGTCCAGCATGCCCTTCGATTAATACCCGAAGGAGGAACCCGCATGATCATCCGTTCCATGAACCAACAGAAAGAATTCCCTGACGGCACGACAGTGCAGGCCTGTCTGAAGGGGCTGGACGCGTTCCCGGCCGGAACGCTGGCGGCGCTGTCCGGCGGCGTGGTGCGGGAGCTGAACGAGCCTCTCCGCGCGAGCTGCGACCTGGAGCCGTTGACGCTGGAGCATGAAGAAGGCCGCCGGGTGTATGAGCGTTCCCTGCGCTTCGTCATGCTGCTCGCCCTTCGCCATCTCTATCCCTATCAGCAGGTGCGGATCGAGTATTCCGTGGGCTACGGCGTGTTTGTCCGCCTGCCCGGCATCGAACTGCACCGGCAGGACATCGTGCGGATTGAGAACGAGATGCGCCGCCTGGTGGACCTGGACCTGACTTTCATGCGGAAACAGTGGACGCGGGAGGACGCGATCCGCTACTTTGAAGAGGAAAAACAGCCCGACAAGGTCGAGCTGCTGAAGCGTCGTCCGGTTCCCTACCTGAACATGTACTGCATCGACGGGATGTGGGAATACTTCTACGGCGCGATGACCGTCTCAACCGGCTACGTCCCGGTGTTCACGCTGTTCGAGCTGCGGGGCGGCTTCGTGCTGCAGCTGCCCGCGGGGTCCGACTTCAACCACGCCGCGCCGTATATCTACCGGCCGAAGCATCTGGAGGTGTTCCGCCAGAGCGCCGAGTGGTGCGAGATCCTGAACGTCACCAACGTGACTGACGTTACCCGGATGGTCGAGGAAAAGCGCCTGCGGAACTTTATCCGCGTCAACGAGGCGCTGCACGAGGCCGCGATCGACGCCATCGCCCGGAAGATCCACGACGAAAACAAGCACATCGCGCTGGTAGCCGGTCCCTCCTCCAGCGGCAAGACCACCTTTGCCGGACGGCTGGCGGTGCAC
>JAILIE010000046.1 GCA_024695415.1 Clostridiales bacterium
ACGAGAAGGGCTTCGGACCTGCCTGGTCCAACTCCCTGTTCGAGGACAACGCCGAGTTCGGCTTCGGTATGAACCTGGCGACCCAGCAGCGCCGCGCCAAGCTGGCTGAAGTGATCGCGGAAGTGGTCGAAGTCGGCAAGGACGAGAACATCGTCGCGGCTGCCAAGGAATGGCTCGAGAACATGGACAACGCCGAAGGCTCCCGCAAGGCCGGCGAAAAGCTGGTTGCCGCGCTTGAAGCCAAGGACGGCGGCGCCGACAAGAAGGCCTTCATCCTGGCCAACAAGGACCTGCTGACCAAGAAGTCCATCTGGATCTTCGGCGGCGACGGCTGGGCCTATGATATCGGATACGGCGGAGTGGACCACGTGCTGGCCCAGAACCAGGATGTCAACATCCTCGTGCTGGATACCGAAGTGTACTCCAACACCGGCGGCCAGGCCTCCAAGGCGACGCCCACCGGTTCCGTGGCCAAGTTCGCCGCGGCCGGCAAGCGCACCAAGAAGAAGGACCTGGGCATGATGGCCATGAGCTACGGCTATGTGTACGTCGCGCAGGTCGCCATGAGCAACCCGCAGCAGGTCATCAAGGCCATGCTGGAAGCGGAAGCCTATGACGGACCGTCCCTGATCATCGCCTATGCGCCCTGCATCAACCACGGCCTGAAGGCCAAGGGCGGCATGGGCAAGGCCCAGGCCGAGATCAAGAAGGCAGTGGACTGCGGCTACTGGCAGCTGTACCGCTACAACCCGACCCTGGAGAACCCGATGACCGTCGACAGCAAGGATCCCGAAGGCGATTATCAGGAATTCCTGAAGGGCGAGGTCCGGTACACCTCCCTGGCCCAGCAGTTCCCGGATGCCGCCGCGAAGCTCTTCGTCCAGCAGGAAGAGGATGCCCGCGTGCGCCGCGAGTCTTACAAGAAGCTCGCCGGCAAGGCTTAAGGGAGTTTCGCGACTGCGGTCGCGGCCAGGGCTTTCCGATCGTCCTGGACCTTCGGCAAAAAAGCTTTTGCCGACAAAGCAAAATACGTACCAATTCGGACCGCCGCGAACTCGCGGCGGTCCTCTTTTACATTGCGGGAGAGTATGGTATACTATAAGGTAATGGGGGCGAGCCGATGAGCAAAACGAAGGAACGGATCCGTGAAAGCGGCCTGCGGTACAAGCAGTCGCTGGGGCAGAATTTCCTGTATGACGAAAACCTGCTTGCGGCGCTGGCGGAATCGGCATCGCTGAATCCTGAGGAAGACGTGCTGGAAATCGGCCCCGGCTGCGGAAGCCTGACAAAGCACCTGTGCGGAGCCGCGCGGAACGTGCTGGCTGTGGAGCTGGACGAGCGGCTGATTCCGCTGCTTACCGCGTTCATGGCGGAGCAGAAGAACCTGACGGTCGTACAGGGGGACATCATGGCCCTGGACCTGGAGGAACTGACGAAGGACCTGTCATCGCCGTTCGCGGTGGCGGCGAACATTCCGTACTATATCACGACACCGCTGATCCAGCGGCTGCTCTCCTCCGGGCTGAATATCAGCCGGCTGGCCCTGATGGTCCAGAAAGAGGTGGCGGAGAAGATCCTGTCGTCCCCCGGGGACGAGGGCTGGGGCCCGCTGGCGATCCGGTGCCAGTACCTGTGTGAACCGTACCTGGCGATGGACGTGCCGGCGGCCTGCTTTACCCCGCCGCCGAAGGTGGACAGCGCGTTCGTCGTGATGCCGGTCCGGAAGGAACCGGCGGTGAAAGTACGCAGCGAGGAGATGTTCTTCCGGGTGGCCGCGGCGGCATTCGCGCTGCGGCGGAAGACCATGGCCAATAACCTGTGTGCCACCTTCCGGGCCAGCCGGGAACAGGCGCTTGGGTGGATGAAAAAGGCCGGGCTGGATGAGAAGATCCGCGGGGAGCGGCTGACACTGGAAGAACTCGGCCGGCTGGCGGACGTCATCTGTGACGAAGGAGATTGTTCAGCCTGACACTGTTCGGGGCAACCCGGCAGTACAATACCGGATTGCGCGAGGAGGCTCCGATATGACGATAGCGAGATTCACCCACGTGTCGCCCGGACAGTACGCGGAAGCGATGGGAGAGCGCGCGGCGGATGCCATGCGCGTGGAGGAAATCCCGCTTCCGAAGCGGGCGACGGCCGGCAGCGCGGGGTACGATTTCGTGGCGCCCGCGGAGACAGTGGTTCCCGCCGGCGGGAGCGCGCTGATTCCCACGGGGATCCGGGCGGAAATGGAAAACGGATGGGTGCTGATGCTTTTCCCGCGGAGCTCGCTGGGATTCAGGCATGGAATCCGGCTGAGCAATACCGCCGGGATTATTGACAGCGACTACGCCTTCGCGAAGAATGAGGGGCATATTATGGTGAAGCTCCGGAATCCGTCGGAGAAGGATGTTGTGATCGGAAAAGGCGAAAGGTTCTGCCAGGGGGTTTTTCTGCCGTATGGGACGACAGAAGAAACCGGCGGGTTTGCAACCCGTGATGGCGGATTCGGATCCACGGGAAAATGATCCTGTGAAACAGATTCAGGAGGGTTTCGCGATTGCGATCGCGACCAGGGCTTTCCGATCGCCCTGGACCTTCGGCCAGGATGAATAATCATTCAGGATGGTATTTGGGGAGGCTCGGTTCATGGAACTGATGAAGGCTGTTGAGAGCGATCTGGAGGAACTGCTGGGACTGTATCAGCGGGCCGCGGACTCGATGGAGGAAGGCGGGCTGAAACAGTGGCACTGGGGCAGGTATCCTTCGGAGCAACTGATCCGCAATGACGTGGCCCAGGGGCTTCTGTACGTCCTGAAGATGGACGGCAAGATCGCCGGCGCGGTCGCGATCCTGCAGGCGGGCGGGGAACCGGAGTATGATACGGTATCCTGGACCGGCGGCATCCATCCCGGATATTTCCACCGCCTGGTGATCGATCCGCCGATGCAGGGCGCGGGACTGGCCGGCGGCATCCTGGACGACCTGCAGCAGCTGCTGCGGCGGAGCGGCTGCGACTGCATCCGCTGCGATTCGTCCGTGAACAATTCCCGGGCGCTGCGGCTGTATGAGAAAATGGGATTCCGCTCCTGCGGGTATTTCCGCTGGAATGACAATCCGGACGAACCGTATATCGCGCTGGACAAGCCGCTGAAGCGGGAAACCCCGATGTGGCCGATCAAAATGACGCCGGCGTTCCGCTTCGGAAGCCAGACGCCCTGGGGCGGCGAAACCCTGGGCGAGGAATACGGGAAGAACGTGCCCGGACCCTGCACCGGGGAGAGCCTGGAAGTCAGCTGCATTCCCGGGCTGGAAAGCACGGACGGAATGGGACGGAAACTGCCGGAGCTGATCGACCGCTTCGGCGCGAAACTGGTCGGGAAGTACGCGGACCGGCCGTTCCCGCTGCTGCTGAAACTGATCAGCGCGAAGACGGCGCTGAGCGTGCAGGTGCATCCCGGGGATGAATACGCGTCGCTGCGGGAAAACGGCAAGCTCGGAAAGAACGAGGCCTGGCTGATCCTGGAAACGCCGGAGGGCGGCGGCGAACTGGTTTACGGCATGATGCCGGATACATCGCTGCAGGAGCTGCGGCGGGCGTGCGAGGCCGGAAAGGCGGTGGAACCGCTGCTGCGCCGGATCCGGGTACGCCGGGGAGACGTATGCTATATCCCCTCCGGCTGCGTGCACGCGATCGGACCGGGAATCACCCTGTACGAGATCCAGGAATCCTCGGACATTACCTACCGCTTCTATGACTGGGACCGGACGGACAAGGACGGGAACAAGCGGGAACTGCACCTGGACAAGGCGCTGGACGTAACGAACCTGAAGCTCAGCCCGCGGCCGGTACGCGTCGAGCGGGCGTTCGGAACCCGGCGGGTACTGAACGAGGAAAGCTTCACGCTGGACATCATCCAGACGGACGGAGCCATGAAGCTGCCGGAGATCCAGTCCTTCGGCATGATTACCGCGGTGGACGGCGACGTCACACTATGGTGGGAAAGCGGGGAACTTCCCCTGAAGAAGGGCGAGACCGCCTTCCTCCCGGCCAGCGCGCCGGAAATGACCCTGAAGGGAATCGGCATCGCGGCGCTGTCCATGCCGAACGGGTAACATATGGAAAACAAGACCACCGGAAATACAGAAGGCATCCGCGCTTCGGTGCTGGCGCGCCTGGACAGCCTGTACGGCTTCGAGACGGAAGAGGACGAGTTCCTGCCCCGGGAACTGATGAAGATCCTGGCGGAAATCTCCTGCGCCATCAACCGTGAGATCGCGGTATATATCACCCGGGACGGGGAGATCGTCAGCGTAGCTGTCGGGACCGACTGCGACGTGGAACTGACGGATTACCGGCTCAGGCGGAACGCGGAGCGCCTGAGTTATGTTCGCTGCGTGCATACGCATCCGGACGGGGACGGGCGCCTGAGCGACGTGGACCTGAGCGCGCTGAAGATCTTCCGCTATGACGCGATGACCGCGGTCGGCGTGAAGAACGGGGAACCGACCTTTGTCCAGACGGCATTTCTGACGGAAAACACGGAAATCCTGATGCCCGATCCGGTCCGCTGGTACCGGGTGCCGGACGCGGAGTGGCTCGCGCAGATCGAGATCAGCGACGAAATCGTGGGCCGGGAGAACGCCCGGGATGTGGCGGACCGGCCGGAAAAGGCTGTCCTGATGGGCATCGAGAGCACGGAGTCCCTGGAGGAGCTGGGCCGCCTGGCGGAAACCGCCGGGGCGCAGGTCGTCGGCGCTTTCCTGCAGAAGCGGGATAAGCCGGACGGCGCGCTGTTCATCGGGAAGGGCCGGGCGGAGGAACTCGCCCGGGACTGCCAGTCCCTGGAGGCGGACCTCTGCATCTTTGACGAGGAACTGACGGGCGTCCAGGTGCGCAACCTGGAGGAAACGCTGCGGATCAAGGTCATCGACCGGACCGCGCTGATCCTGGACATCTTTGCCCAGCGCGCGTCGAGCGCGGAGGGCAAGCTTCAGGTGGAACTGGCCCAGCTGCAGTACCAGTCCGCCCGGCTGATCGGCCAGGGGCTGGTGCTGAGCCGGCTGGCGGGCGGCATCGGCACACGGGGCCCCGGCGAGAGCAAACTGGAAATGAACCGGCGCCGGATCCGCGGACGGATGACGGAGCTGCGCCGCCGGCTGGACGAGCTGGAGAAGCAGCGGAATATCCGCCGCAAAAGCCGGGAGCGGAACGAGATTCCGGTGGTGGCGCTGGTCGGATATACCAACGCCGGAAAATCCACCCTGCTCAACGCCCTGACCGGGGCGGACGTCTATGTGCAGGATCAGCTGTTCGCGACGCTGGACGCGGTTTCCCGACGGATGGAGACACCGGAGAAAACGCCCTACCTGCTGACGGATACCGTCGGCTTTATCCGCAAGCTGCCGCATACACTGGTCAGCGCCTTCCGTTCCACGATGGATGAAGCGGTGCTGGCGGACGTGCTGGTGATCGTTTCCGACGGCGCCAGCCCGGAGATGCTGAAGCAGCACGACACGGTGGAACAGGTGCTGGAAGAGCTCGGCGCTACGGAGCAAAAGCGCATCGAGGTCATCAACAAATGCGACGCCGCGGAGGTGTCGCCTGTCTTCCCGGGCGCGGTCATTATCTCCGCGAAGACCGGAGAGGGACTGGAGGACCTGAAGGCCGCGATCGCGGACGCGCTCCAGGAATCCTACGCGCCGGAAACCTTCCGCGTTCCCTTCAGCCGGTACGGCATCCTGGCGGAGATCCGCTCTGTCGGCCGGGTGATCACCGAGGAGCACACCGACCAGGGAACGGATGTCACGGCCATGATCGCGAAAGAGGACACGGAACGCCTGGTTCGGAAATACGGCGCGGAAATACTGAAGAAGGACTGAACGCATGGGGAAGAACATCATCGCCGGCCTCGCCGCGCATGTGGACGCGGGCAAGACCACGCTGTCAGAATCCATGCTGTTTCTTTCCGGCGCGGTGCGCCGCCAGGGCAGGGTGGATCACGGGGACGCCTTCCTCGATACCGACCGGATGGAGAAGGAACGCGGGATCACGATCTTCTCGAAGGAAGCCCGGCTGACCTGGAAGAAAACGGATATTACCCTGATCGACACCCCCGGACATACGGACTTTTCCGGCGAGACCGAGCGCGCTGTCAGCGTGATGGACGCCGCGGTGCTGGTGGTCAGCGCGCCGGAGCGCGTGCAGCCGCATACCCGGACCCTGTGGAAGATCCTGGCGGAAAACCGGGTGCCGGTGATTCTTTTCATCAACAAAACCGACAGTTTCCAGGGAGACCCGGAGGCACTCCATGACGCGCTGCGGCGGGAGCTGTCCGACCGGATCGTTCCGTTTCCGGAGGCGGATCCGGAAAAGATCGCCCTGTGTGACGAAGCGTGCCTGGACGCGTACCTGCGGGAAGGGGAAATCCCGGAGAAGATGATTCATTCCCTGATCCGCCGGCGGGAACTGTTCCCGTGCTTTTCCGGCGCCGCGCTGCGCAATGAGGGCGTGGAAGCCCTGCTGGACTTCCTGGCTGCCCTGGACCTGAAAAAAGAATATGGCGCGGAGTTCGGCGCGCGGGTATACAAGGTGGCCCGGGATCCCCAGGGCGCCCGCCTGGCGTTTATGAAGATTACCGGCGGATCGCTCAGGGCCCGGGACCTGCTGACGCTGAAGAGCCCGGAAGGGGAAACCCTGTGGGCGGAAAAGGCGGCCGAGATCCGCCTGTATTCCGGCGCGCGCTATACCGCGGTACCGGAAGCGGCGGCGGGAGAGGTCTGCTGCGCGGTTGGCCTGAGCAGGGCAATGCCCGGGGATCGCCTGGGCACGGACCGAAGCGAGCCGACACGACTGATGCGCCCGTGCTACGAGTGCCGCCTGCTGCCCGCGAAGGGCACGGACCTGCACTATGTGCTGGACTGCCTGCGGGCGCTGGAGGAAGAGGAACCGCTGATTCAGGTGAACTATGTGGAAGCGAAGCGGGAGATCCGCGTCCATTCCATGGGCGACGTCTACCTGGAGGTGCTCCGCCGGCGGCTGAAGGACCGGTTCGGCATCGAGGCGGAGTTTACGGAAAGCTCTGTACTGTACCGGGAAACGATCCTTGAAAGCGTGGAAGGCGTCGGGCATTATGAACCCCTGCGGCATTATGCCGAGGTACACCTGATGCTGTCGCCGCTGCCCCGGGGCAGCGGGCTGGAGTTCGCCTCCGCGGTGCATGTGGACGACCTGGCGCTGAACTGGCAGCGGCTGATCATGACGCACCTGCGGGAGAAGGTCCACGCGGGCGTGCTGACCGGCGCGCCGATTACGGATATGCGGATTACGCTGGTGGCCGGAAAGGCACACCTGAAGCATACGGAGGGCGGAGATTTCCGCCAGGCGACCTACCGGGCGCTGCGCCAGGGGCTGATGAAGGCGAAATCCCAGTTGCTGGAGCCGTGGATGACGCTGGAGATTACCGTGCCGGAGGAAAACATCGGGCGGGTGATGAGCGACCTGACCGCCATGGGCGGACGGTTCGAGGCTCCGGAAAACGCGGGGGAGGACCTGCGGCGCCTGACGGCCGCGGCGCCGGCCGGCGCCTGCGCGGCCTACGGACGGCAGGTCGGGATCTTCACCCGGGGCCGGGGCAGCGTGAACGCGGCCTTCCGGGACTGGGAACCCTGCGCGGACGCGGAGAGGATTATCCGGGAGAAAGCCTATGACCCGACCCGGGATGTATATAACACGCCGGATTCAGTGTTCTGCTCCCACGGCGCGGGCGTCATCGTTCCGTGGAACGAGGTGGAGCGGTATATGCACCTGCCGCTTTCCGGCGCGCCGGCGCGGGCCGGAAGCACGGAATCGGCGCCCGCCGGCGGATCGGCTTCCGCCTACCGTGGGACCCGGGAGGAGGACGAAGCACTGGAGCGGATTTTCGAGCGCACCTACGGCCCGGCGAAAGCCCGCGAGCTGATGCGCGCGGCCCCGGGGGAAGCACCCCGGGAAACAGCGGACGCCGGTATTCCGGCGGAGCCCGCCTCCTCGGAGGGCGAGATCGTCCTGATCGACGGATACAACGTGCTGAACGCCTGGACGGAATGGAAGCCATTCCTGCAGGACAACCTGGAAGGCGCGCGCAACGCGCTGAAGGACCTGATGTGCAACTACGCCGGGGCGACGGGAAAACGCGTGATCCTGGTGTTCGATGCCTACAAGGTTCCCGGCAACCCCGGCGCCGCGGAGAAGTACCACAATATCTTCGTGATCTATACCCGGGAATCGCAGACCGCGGACGCCTTCATCGAACAGACCACCTATATCGCCCGGAACCGCGGACGGATCCGGGTGGTGACGTCCGACCGGCCGGAGCAGCTGATCGCCTCCGGCAACGCCGCCATGCGCACATCCGCCCGGGAATTCCACGAAGAGGTCAATCGGGTGCGGGACGGCATCGTCGCCTTCCTGGAACGGAACAACCACGTCCGCCCGGAACGCGCGCTGGAGAGGGCCTACAAAGAGGCCTGGAAGGCAAAGAAACGGGAGGAATGACGCCCTTCGCGGCCGGCGGTTTCCTTGCCAGAACAATGTCCGATATGGTATAATACCGCAGTGCGTTACATAAAAGTACGTACACGTGCGTTCCGGGAACGCGGAAGAAACAGTACCGGAGGACGCGATGAAAAAGCAATGGTACCGGCTGGATAACGCCGCCCTGATTTTTCCGGCGATTATCCGCCGAAACTGGAACAACGTATTCCGGGTATCCGTCACGCTGGCGGAGCCGGTGGATCCTGAAATCCTGAGCCGGGCGGCGGCGGAACTGAAGCCCCGGTTTCCCACGGTCTATGTCCGGCTGAAGGCCGGTTTCTTCTGGTATTACCTGGAGACGGTCCGGGAAGCGCCGAAGGCGGAAAAGGATTTTGCCTGGCCGCTGACGCACATGACCCGCAAGGAACTTCGAACCTGCTGTATCCGGATTCTGTATTATGAAAACCGAATCGCTGTGGAATTCTTCCATTCCGTAACCGACGGAACTGGGGGAATGGCATTTCTGCAAAACCTGACGGCCCGGTACCTGGCGCTGAAGAACGGCGCGGAGATTCCGCCGGAAGGCAATATCGTGGATCCCTTTGAAGCGCCGCGGGAAGAGGAAACCCGGGACTGCTTCCAGCTTTGCGGCGCGAAGAAAAGCATCGGCCGGGCGGAAGCGACCGCCTACCGCCTGAGCGGAAACCCGGAGGAGGACAGCTTCCGGCACATCACGATGGGCATCGTACCGACGCGGACGCTGCTGGACAAGGCGCACGAGCAAGGAGTCACTGTGACGGCGTATCTCGCCGCGGTGATGGCGGAATCCGTTCGCGACCGCCAGAATATGGACGGAAAACCGCCGGAGGCGCAGAAACCGGTCAAGATCACCATTCCGGTCAACCTGCGGAAGACCTTCGGGCTGAACACGCTGCGGAACTTCGCGCTGGCTGTGAACATCGGGTTCGATCCCCGGCTCGGGGAGTACAGCCACACGGACGTATGCCGCCTGATGTATCACCAGCTGGCCGCGGAGACGATTCCCCAGCGGATGGCCGGCCGGGTGACCACGAACGTGTCGCTGCAGCAGAACATGCTGCTGCGGCTGATCCCGCTGCCGGTCAAGCGCATGTGCATGCGGCTGGTTTACGCGCTCAGCGGGGAGAGCAAAGGCTGCCTGAACCTGTCGAACATGGGCGAGGTAAAGGTGCCGGAAAAGATGAAGCCGTATATCGAGCGGTTTGAGTTCATTATCGGCGTGCAGTATTCCTACCCGAACAACTGCTCCGTGGTCAGCTGGGACGGGAAAACGTATATCAGCATGATCCGGGGAATCCGCGAATCAGAGCTGGAACGGCTGTTCTTCTCCCGTCTGGTGGAGCTGGGGATCCCGGTCGAGGTGGAAAGCAACTGAATCAGGCAGGAGGCTTTATTCAGGCAGGAGGCAGGAGGTAGGAAGTAGGAGGTTTTATTCAGGCAGGAAGCAGGAGACAGGAGGTTTTACCTGCGAGGCCTGGAGTTGAAATGTTGGAGAAGATGGAGGATATAACGTGTATTGTATATATTGCGGGGTGAAACTGCAGGATAACGCGGGGGAGTGCCCGCTGTGCCATACGCCGGTGGTGACGACACCGATGCCGGCGTCCGCTGTGCGCAGCCGGTATTCCGACCGGTATCCGGAAAAGGAAAAAACGCATGGAAAGATCCTGCTCCTGTGCCTGATCACGACGATCCTGATCGGCGCGGGGGTCGGCTGCCTGATTTCCTGCCTGAGCACGTTCGGCGAGGCGGCCTGGTCGGGATATGTGCTGATGAGTTTCGGCCTGGCATGGGTCTGGCTGATCCTGCCCTGGTTCTTCCCCCGGTGGCGTCCGATGATCTTCCTGCCGATCGACTTCGCGGCGGCAGCGGCTTTCCTGCTGTATGTCTGTGTCAAGACCGGCGGGAACTGGTTCCTGTCCTTCGCCTTCCCGGTGACGGGAATCATTGCGGTGATGACGCTGACCGGCGTGGCCATGATCCGGTATATCAACCAGGGACGGCTGCGGCTCCTGAGCCTTCTTCTGATCGCGATCGGCGCCAGCTTCATGCTGATCGAGTTCTTCCAGCACATCACCTTCGGCACGCCGATGTTCGTATGGTCGCTTTACTGCGTGTGCGGATTTGACCTGATCGGGCTGTTCCTGTTTGTGGCGAGCTTTATTCCGCCGCTGCGCGCGGCGCTGCGGAGAACGTTTTTCTTCTGAGCGGAAGAAAAACGGTATCAGCATCGTTCGTATTACGGAGCGGATGAGATTTCTCCACGCGCTTCGCCTGGTCGAAATGACACCCGGAGGAGCGTTTGCTTCCGGTATTGTCCAGAGCGGAACGCGGGGACGATAGGATTTCTTCCCGCAGTGTACCAATAATCCAGGAGGACTGTAGCTTTGAGAAACCGAGCGAAAAACCTGTTATCCCTGCTGCTGACGCTGATCCTGTTGATGGCCGCGGCGGCCGCCCCGGCGGAAACGATGCACCGGGAGGTCGATAACGCGGCCATTGAAATGGAAGCGGAACTGGGATACGACGGTGTGATCACCTACGGCAAGACGATTCCCCTGCGGGTCCGGGTGCGGAACCGCGGCGGGGATATCGAGGGGCGGCTGGGAATCAACGCCTATGTGAACACAAAGGAATACGACCGGTACGAGATGGACGTTTCCCTGCCTTCCGGCACGGAAAAGGAATTTGTGCTGCCCCTGAAGGTGATGCGGAAGCAGGACATCTTTACCGTTGAAATCACGTCGGAGGGGGAAACGCTGTACGCGGTGAACATTCCCGCCGGCACTGTGGCCAACCCCGGCGCCATGATGATAGGCGTGCTTTCCACCCGTCCGCGCCAGCTGTCCAACCTGACGATCGACCGGGAAAACGATCCGCTTTTCCGCTATGAGTACTGGCAGACCGTCGCGCTGACCGCGGACAGCTTCCCGGACAGCGAAGCGCTGATGGAATCCTTCGGCATCCTCGTGCTGGACGACGTCGATCCGGCGACCCTGACCTCCCGGCAGCAGGAAACGCTGCTGGACTGGCTGAAAGCCGGGCATATCGTGCTGAGCGGCGGCGGGGCGTACGCGGAACGGAATACGGCGTTCCTGTCCTCCCTGACCGGCCTGCGGACAGATGGCATGGAGAAGGTGGAGAACGTGCTGCCCGCGCTGGAGGAGTTTGCCGCGCTTTCCCGGAGCCGGAAAAGCGTTTCCGCCGCGCTGGCGAAGTACGCCGGAACAGAGCCGCTGGTGACGGACGGGGAAGGCTGCGGCCTGATCTGGCGGAGCGAGGCCGGCAACGGCCGGGTCTATACCATGGCCTTTGAGGCCGGGGACGCGGCGCTGAACGCGGAAAGCGTCATGCATATCCTCTGGCAGCAGGTTTTCGTAAAGTACGACGCAACGCTGTACAATTCCGTACTGTACGGGAACTCCAATTCCCAGGAAGCGGTGGTCTATGCCGGCTATGATATGCCGGTGCAGGCCCGCGGTTTCCTGCCGGCGGGCATCCTGATCGCCGCGGCGGTCCCGGTGCTGGCCTGCCTGATCTGGCTGGCGCTGAAAAAGAAGGACAAGCGCCGCTGGATGTGGGTGCTGATTCCGGTGCTGTCTGTCGCGGCGGCGGCCGCGGTGGCGGTGCTGTCCGGATCCTCGGAACTGAACCGGCCGATGGCCGTCTATTCCTCGAACATCCTGCAGACGAAGGACGGCGTGACCGGCCGCTATACCGGGCTCAGCGTCGCGGCGCCGGGAATGGAAAAACGCACGGTGAGCATGGCGGGCAATCCGCTGGAAATCAACTTTTACGACTATGTCTGGTATGAGGAGGACGAGAACGGGGTATCCCCGGAACCGACCACGCTGCGTTCCTGCTATACGGCGGGGGAGGAGGAGAGGGTTTCCCTGCGGCCGGGTACACCCTGGGAGCAGTTCAACCTTGCCTCTTCGCATCCGGATGATATCGGCGGAAAGATCGACGCCGTGATCTGGATGGAGAGTGACGGAATGCACGCCAGCATTACCAACGGATCCGCGCTGAAACTGAAGGAAGGCCGCGTGCTGACGAACTTCGGCTATGTTTCCGTGCCGGCGCTGGCGCCGGGGGAAAGCGCGGACGTCGCGATGCTGCGACCGACGGACAACAGCCTGAACGGGTACCCGGCGGAGGACGGAAAGCTGTATCTGGACAACAGCTCCGGTATCAGTTACATGATGTATTATTCCCTGGGGCTGAACGAGAACAACGCCTGGTCCGCGGGCGGCATGGCCGGCGTGAAGCGGAGCATGCTGGAGGGCGTGATCTCCCAGATGGCCGGCGACAATACATACGGCACATACGGCGCGTCGACGTTCCTGTACTACGCCGAACCGGAAGGGGCGGAGGTGCCCGAAATCCGGGTGGACGGCAATAAGGTGAGCGGCGTCGGCGGCATGACCCTCCTCAGCGTGGAGATGGATTACCGGGCTGTCGGCAATACGGGCACCGTATTCCACACGCCCGGCATAGATGAGGCGGTGCGGGTGGACCTGGATGAAAACGGCCTGCCCGGAGCGGAAATGCAGCTGAGCCAGTATTCCAAGTATTACCACAGCCTGAACGAAACGCCGACTTTCCGCTTTACGCTGGAGAGCCCGCAGGAAGTGAAGACGGAGCGCCTGCGCATCAACATGGAGACCTGGTATACCAACCAGGCCGCGGTATACGCGCTGAACCCGGCGACGCGCGAGTGGGAGGAAATCAGCCTGAACTCGGATATTCCGGATCCGCAGCGCTACCTGGGCGCGGACGGCACGTTCTGCGTGCAGTTCCGGCCGCTGACCCTGGATTCCTACGCGGATATCCCGACGCCGACCATTCTGCTGGAAGGGAGGACTGTCCATGCTGCAGATTGAGCACCTGACGAAGTATTACGGAAAATTCCCGGCGCTCCAGGACCTGAACCTGGAAATCGGCGACCGCCAGCTGCATGGCTTTGTCGGTCCCAACGGCGCCGGAAAGACCACCACCATGCGGATCCTGGCGACCCTGATGGCACCGACCTCCGGTACCGCCAGCGTGGACGGGGTGAACGTCGTGAAAAACGCGCATGAGGCGCGTAAACTGATCGGCTATATGCCGGACTTCTTCGGCACCTATGACAACATGAAATGCAGCGAGTACCTGGATTTCTATGGCCGCTGTTACCGGATCGGCGCGAAGGAACGCGCCCGGATGACCGCGCAGCTGCTGGAACTGGTCCAGCTGGAGGACAAGGCGGAGGAGTATGTGGACTCCCTGTCCCGCGGCATGAAGCAGCGACTGTGCCTGGCGCGCAGCCTGATCCATGACCCGAAGCTGCTGATCCTGGACGAGCCGGCCTCCGGCATGGATCCCCGCGCGCGGGCGGACATGAAGGGCATCCTGCGCACCCTGCGGGAAATGGGCAAGAGCGTGCTGATCTCCTCCCATATCCTGCCCGAACTGAGCGAGATGTGCGACAGCCTGACAATCCTGGACCACGGGCACCTGGTGTTCTCCGGCAGCGTGGAAAACCTGTCGGACATGATGAACGGCAACGCGCCGCTGGACATCCGCCTGGCGGAAGGCAGCGGGGAGACGGCGGTTGAACAGGCGGTCACCTGCCTGAAGGAACTGCCCTGCGTGACTGAGATCCTGCAGGAGGAACCGCTCCTGCTGCGCGTCCGTGTGGACGGCGGGGAGGACGTGTGTTCCGCCGTGCTGCGGGAGATGATGGTCCGCGGCCTGCCGGTGTGCGATTTCCACCGCGCGCCGATGAACCTGGAAAAAGTGTTTATGGAGGTGACGCAGGATGCTTAATCCGATCCTCTCCTTTTCCGCCCGGCGGCGCATGCGCTCCTTCCGGACGATGCTGATCGCCGCGGGCTATACGCTGGTGCTGCTCCTGCTTGCTTTCTTTATGATGCAAAGCCTCATGGGCAGCTATGTGAGCATCGCGGCCGCGAACGCGGGCGTCAACGCGTATGCCGTACTGATCGTGGCGCAGTTCGCGCTGCTGGTGCTGATCGCGCCGGCAATGACCAGCGGCGCGATCGCGGGGGAGCGCGAGCGCCGGACGCTGGAGCTGCTGCTGGTGACCAATACCCGCTCCTTCCGGATCGTGGCCGGCAAAACGCTGGAAAGCTTCGCGCTCCTGTGCCTGCTGATTGTCTGCGGCCTGCCGGTGATGTGCCTGACCATGCTGGCGGGCGTGTCCCTCTTCCAGATTCTGCTCGGGGAAGCTTTCCTGCTGGCGGTGGCCTTCGCGGCCGCCTGCGTCGGTACGCTGGCATCGGCGCTGAGCCGGTCCACGGTGCTGGCCGCTGTGCTGAGCTACCTGATGATCCTGGCAATCGGCGTGCTGACGGCAATGCCGATGATCCTGGGCTATCCGCAGCGGATTACGGACGTGGTGTACGATACCGCGCGCTACGCGGAGCTGACGCCGGGCGGCGCGCTGAAGATGATTTCCCCGGTGCTGCTGATGAACCCCGGTTTCGCGCTGGTCGCGCTGATCCAGGAGGAAACCCGGGTACTGAATTCCTACATGGAATACCGGGAATGGGGCCGGATCCTGGCGACCTGGCGGATGATGGACCGCGCCGGATGCGGAACCGTCGCGCTGGTGTCCTCCGGACTGATCGCCGCGTCCGGTTTCGTGCTGATGTGCGTTTCCACGCTACTGGTCCGGCCGGGCAAAAAGCACAGGAAATCAGGCAGGAAGTAGGAGGAGATTCCTCGCCGGCGCTCAGGATGACATCCGACCAGGATGCTTTGACCAGGAATGCTTTGTGAGTTTAAGGACAAAAGATCAATGACCGATTTGAAGGGGAGAAAATGACGGAACTGTTGAAAGCGCTCCGGCCGGTCCGGCGCAGGATCCGGAGGAACCGGGCCCTGCGGGGCGCGGCGGCGGGACTTGCCGCCGGCGCGGCCGCCGCGCTGCTGCTTCTGCTGCTGGCGCGGTTTGTTCCGGTGCCGGACAAGACGGTATACGCGGCTCTGCTGCTGGCGGCCGGCATACCGGCCGGCGCAGCGGCCGGCGCGCTGATTCCCGTGAAAAACCGGGAGGCAGCGACCGCCGCGGACGCCTGCGGCCTGCGGGAGCGGACGGTGACCGCGCTGGAGAACGCCGGCGGCGACGGTCCCATGGTCCGGGCCCAGCGCCGGGATGCGCTGGACGCGCTGAGGAAACTGGACGTGAAGCAAATCCGTCCCGCCCCGGTCCGGAAAGCGCTGCTGGCCGCGCTGGCGGCCTGTGTGCTGGGCACGGGGCTTCTGCTGCTGCCCGGCGGGCAGGACCGGAAAGCCGAGGAACTGAAAACGCTGCGGACGGAGATTGCCCGAGCGGAGAGCGCCATCGAGGAAGCCCTGAAGGAGGACGAAAAGGGCCTGAGCGAGGCGGAAAAAAGCGAGCTGCGGAAAATCCGGGACGAGCTGATGCAAAACCTGGACCGCAGCCGGGACGAGACGGACGCCCTGGTCGCGCTCGACAAGGCGGAGAAGCGGCTGGAGCAGATGCGCAGCCCGTCCGCCGGCGGATCGGCGGAAGAAACGGGCGCCGCGGAAGCGCTGGCCCAGGCTCTTCAGGGAGCCGGGCTGGAATCGCAGGCGCAGGCGGCCCTCTCCGGTGACGAAAACGCGCTGGCCCAGGCGCTGGCCGGAATGAGCGCGGAGGAGACGCAGGCGCTGGCGGAAGCCATGGAAAGCCTGAACGGCGAAGCCCTGGCCGCGGCGGAGGCCATGGAAGGCGCGGCGCAGTCCGGGGACGCGGAACAGGCGGCGGCTCAGGCGCTCCAGGCGCTCAGCGCGTCCGGGAGCGGGAGCATGGCCGCCTCAGCGATGCAGCAGGCTGTGCAGGGACTGAAGGCCGCGCTCGGCGGACAGGGGAACGGTCCCTCCGGAAGCGAAGGCTCCGGGGCAGGCACGGGCGGCTCCGGCGGCCAGGGCACGGGATCCGGCGCGGGCCGGGGAACGACCAACGAGGACCAGGGCGGAAACGGGACATCCGGCAATCCGTCCTCCGGACCGGTCCGGGGAAACGACGCCCCGGAATACCGCGAGGGGAAATACGAAACGATTTACGATCCGGAACGGGTCGATATCGCCACCCGGGACGTGATGACGAACCAGCAGCAGCTGGGAAACGATTCCGTGCAGATTGAGGCCGGGCAGGGGCGCGGCACCCTGGAGGGGGACGTGCCCTATACCAGCGTGATCGGGGAATACGCCAGCGGAGAGGCGAAATCCGCGGAGAGCGAGAACCTGACCGCGGAGCAGCGGGAATGGGTCGCGGAGTATTTCCGGCTCCTGACAGAACAGCAGTAAGAGAGGTACTAAAATGAACACGAATGAATCAATCAGCCTTTTCGCGGAGCAGTATGACCGGCTGAAAAAGGAAATCGCGCTGGAAATGATCGGCCAGGAGGACGTGGTGGAACATCTGCTGCTGGCGGTAATCGCCGGCGGCAACGTGCTGCTGGAAGGCGTGCCCGGCCTGGGCAAGACCCACCTGGTGCGGGTGCTCAGCCGCGTGCTGGACCTGCCGTTCTCCCGGATCCAGTTTACGCCGGACCTGATGCCGGCGGATATCACGGGCACGAATATCCTTGTCCGCACGGAGGAGGGCAACAGTTTTCGCTTCCAGGAAGGCCCGCTGTTCTCTTCCATCGTGCTGGCGGACGAGATCAACCGCGCGACGCCGAAAACCCAGGCCGCGCTGCTGGAAGCCATGCAGGAGCATTCCGTGACCGTGGCCGGGAAAACGATGGCGCTGCCGGAACCGTACTTTGTGCTGGCGACCCAGAACCCTGTGGAGCAGGAGGGCACCTATCCGCTGCCGGAGGCGCAGCTGGACCGCTTCCTGTTCAAGGTCCTGGTGCCCTTCCCGACGCTCCGGGAACTGGACGGCATCATGAACCTGACCGTCGGGACGGCGGAAAAGCATGCCTCCCGGGTGATCGGGGCGGAGGAACTCCTGCGGATGCGGGAGACCGCGCGCCAGGTGCCGATCGCTTCCAGCGTACAGGAATACGCCCTGAAGCTGGTGCTGGCCACCCATCCGGAACAGGCGGACGCGCCGGAGATTACCCGGAAGTACCTGCGCTTCGGCGCCAGCCCCCGGGCGGCCCAGGCGATCCTGGCCACCGCGCGGGTGCGCGCGCTGAACCAGGGACGGTACAACGCGGCGTTTGAGGATATCCGCTATGTGGCTCCGGCCTGCCTGCGCCACCGGCTCGCGCTGAATTTCGCGGCGGTGACCGAGGGGAAGAGCATCGAGAGCATCATCGCGCAACTCATGAAGGAGCTGGAATAAGGAACCATGCTGACTGACGCTTTTCTTTCCCGGCTGGACACGCTGCAGCTGGCGGTCCGCGGGCGCGCCCGCGGCGGAGCCGGGGGCACCCGGCGCTCGGCGCAGACGGGCTCGTCGGCGGAGTTTTCCGATTACCGGGAGTATATTCCCGGGGACGATATCCGCCGGATCGACTGGAACGCGCTGGCGCGGTTTGACAAGCTGTTCCTGAAGCTGTTCATGGAGGAGCAGGAGTCCGCGGTCACGATTCTGCTGGACGCCAGCGCCTCCATGGCGGAAAAATGGGAACTGGCCCGGCAGGCGGCGGAGACCGCCGCCTACCTGGCGCTGACCGGCGGGGACCGGCTGCGGGTATACTGCCTGCGGGAGGACGGAAACCGGATGTCTCCCGTCCTGTCCGGCCGTCCGGCTTACGCGCGGCTGTGCCAATTCCTGGACGCGTGCGAACCCGCCGGCGAGGGATGCCTGGCGGAAGCGGTCCGGCGGGTGGACGGCCTGCGCAAGGGACTATGCTTTGTCATCAGCGACTGCTACGAGGAAGAGGGAATCGGCGGTACGCTGGATTACCTGCGTTATTGCAAACAGGAGTGCGGGGTGATCCAGCCCCTGTCAGCCTTTGAGATGGATCCGGAGCTGGACGGCGCGGTGCGTCTGGAGGACAGCGAAAGCGGCCGGAAGGTGGAGATCCTGGCGGACCGCGCCGTGATCCGGGATTACCGGAAGACACTGGAGAGGTTCCTGGACGAGACCCGCGGGGAATGCTTCCGCCGGGAAGTGCCGTACATGCTGCTGGACGGCCGGAAGAACTTCGGGGAAGAGATTATTCCGCTCCTGGTTGAAAACCGGTTTGTCTGAGCAGACATGCCGGGGATTGCCCCGGAAACCCTGAAAACATCTGATTGAGGATTGACTATGATTTCATTTGCTGCCCCGCAGTTCGCGTGGGCGCTGGCGGTGCCGGCGGCTATCCTGGCCCTGTATTTTCTCCGCCGGCGATATATGCCCCGGGCGGTGCCGAGCACCTTCCTGTGGCGCCGGGCTGTGCGGGATCACGCGGCGAACCGGCCCCTGCAGCGGCTGCGCAGGAACCTGCTGCTGCCTGTTCAGCTGCTGGCGGCGCTTTTGCTGGTGCTGGGGCTGATGAAGCCGATGATATCCGGAGGAACCGCGGGCCGGACCGTGATGATCTTTGACCTGTCGGGCAGCATGCAGACCGTGTCCGCCGGAAAGAGCCGGCTGGACCTGGCGAAGGAGCGCGCGCTGGAGACGATCGCCGGCCTGCCGGCGGAAGAGGAGATCACGATCCTGACCGCGGAGGACGGCGCGGGCCGGACCGCGCTGACCACGACGGACCGGGAGGAAGCCCGGCGCGCGGTCATGGCGCTCACCTGCGGAAACGGTACCGCGGATATCGACCGGGCCCTGTCCCTGGCGGAGGCAATCCGCCGGGAAGACGAGGATACCGGCGCGCGGCTGATTGTCTATTCGGATGAGTATATCCCCGCCGCGGGAGTGAACGCGGTGAATGTCGGCCGGGGCGAAAGCAACCGGGCGGTGTATTCCGTATCCGCGGAGGAAGGCTCCGTCTACGCCCGCGCGGCGAATTTCGGCGAGGCCTGCACGCTGACCCTGGTCTGCCGCGCGGACGGAAAAACGGTGGAAGCGAAGGAGACGGAGATTCCCGCCGGCGAGACCGCGGGGGTCCGTTTCACCATTCCGGAGGGAACCCGGATCGCGGAGGTGGAAATCCGCGAGGCGGACGCGCTGGCAGCGGACAACCGGGCGGAGGCGCCGGTGATCCGGAGCGTAAAACGCACGGTCGCGCTGACCGCGGACAGCCTGTTCCTGGAAAGCGCGCTGCGCGTGCGGCCGGACGTCGCCGTGATCCGCGCGGAGGCGGACGCGCTGGAAACCACGGCAGCGGACCTTTATATCATCGGGGAATCCCCGGTGATCTTTACCCTGCATCCCGCTGAAACCTTATTCACCTGGGCGGAGGAGAAGGAAGCAGAAGGCGCGCTGTCCTCTGCCGGCGAGAACCCGCTGACCGCGGGGCTGACAATGAAAAACGTGGCGCTGCGCACCCTGCGGCCGCTTACGGGCGGCAAAGGAGCGCTGCTGGCCGGGGAGGACGTCGCCGCCGCGTACGCGGACGGCGAGGCCGCGGTCGGCTTCGACCTGCACGATACCAACCTGCCGCTGAAGTATGATTTCCCGCTGCTGATCCAGAACATCCTGGATTACCTGCTGCCTCCGGCCACGGAGGTCGTGCCGGAAACGGCGGACCCGATGCCGCTCCGGGAGAGCGACGTGCGGTCGGTGGCGCCGGAAACGGAGGCCGCCGGGACGTCCGGGGGGCGTGTGCGGGGACGGGACCTGACGGAATGGTGCCTGGCGGGTTTCCTGGTACTGCTCCTGGCGGAATTCCTGCTGGCCCGGGAACCCTGGGTCCGGAACGAGGGGAGGGGACGCGGATGAGTTTCGAGTTTGCCCATCCCCTCCGGCTGCTGCTGATTCCGCTGTGCGCCGCGGTGATCGCCGCGATTGCGCTGATCCGGCGGAGCCGCAGCCTGAAGGAAAAAGTATCGCATATCCTGCGATACATCATCGTCATCCTGGCCGTGCTCGCCCTGAGCGGCATGAGTCTGATGACCGCCAGCCCGGACCGGGCCGCGTGGCTCGTGGTGGACGTGTCCGCCTCCGTGAACCAGGAGGAAAACCTGACCCTGGCCCGGCAGGCCCTGGAAGCGTCCGGGGAAGGCCGGCGCAACGGCGTGATCGTTTACGGCCGGAACGCGGCCGTGGAGCGGGCGCTGTCGGAGCATCCCGCGCTGCGGGAAATCTACAGCCGGATCGACCGGGACGGCAGCGACCTGGGTGAAGCCCTGGAACTGGCGGCGGCCCTGCTGCCGGCGGACGCGAACGGCGGGATCGCCGTGATCAGCGACGGGCTGGTCACCGGAAGCGAGGAATACCTGACAACCAACCGGGGCATTCCGGTCAATACGCTGAAGACGGAACGCACCGCCGGGCCGGACGCCCAGGTGACGGATGTTTCCGTACCCGCGTCCCTGTATAGCGGCCAGAAATACACCACGATGGTGACCGTGCATTCGAACACGGCCGGGGAAGCGACCCTGGCGCTGACGGAAAACCACGGGGAAACCCGCACGCGCACCGTGACGCTGCGAAAAGGGGAGAACACCTTTGCCTTTGAGTCCGTCGCCGCTTCCGGCGGCGTGATTCCCTGCGAGGCGCGGATCATCCTGCCCGGGGACACGGTCTCCGCCAACGACATGAACGGCGCCTACACGACGGTAACCGGCGGAATCAGCGTGCTGATCGCCGAGGGCCGGAGCGGCGAGGGCGAGGAACTGCGGAAAATGCTGGAGAGCGTCTCGATGAGCGTCCGCGTGATTCCCGCGTCCATGATCAGCGAGGACGCGGCGGAACTGTGGGCGTACCACGCGGTGGCGCTGGTCAATGTCGACGCGGACCAGCTGACGGAAGGGCAGATGGACGCGCTGGACCGGGCGGCCCGGGAGACAGGAGTCGGCATCGCGGTATTCGGCGGCGACAGCAGCTATGCCCTGGGCGGTTACCGGGGCAGCGCGCTGGAGAAAATGCTGCCCGTGACGATCGACGTGCGCAATAAGCTGGACCTGCCGACGACCGCGCTGGTGCTGGCGATCGACAAGTCCGGTTCGATGATGGACGGATCCTGGGGCGTGACCCGGCTGGAGCTTGCCCGGGAGGCGGCCTGCAGCGCGCTGGAGGTGCTGAACGAGCGGGACCAGGCCGGCGTGATCGCCTTTGACGACACCGGGAAATGGGTGGTGACCCTGCAGAACGTGACGGATGTCGCCGCGATGCAGAACCAGGTCCGCACAATCCGCCTGGGCGGCGGAACCGCGTTCTATTCCCCGATGAAGATGGCCCTGGAGGCGCTCCGCGGCGCGAACGCGCAGTATAAGCACGTGATCTTCCTGTCTGACGGTGAGGCCGGGGATACGGGATACCAGGACGTCGCCCGCGAAATGGCGGACGCCGGCATCACGCTGACCACGGTGGCCGTCGGCGACGGCGCGGATTACGCGGGACTGAAGCAGCTGGCGGAGACCGGCGGCGGGCGGATGTATGCCGCGGGTCCCTTTGACAGCCTGCCGAAGATCTTTACCAAGGAAACGATGATGATTTCCGGTTCCTATGTACAGAACCGGACCTTTACCCCGGCGGTGACGGACGCCTCCATGACGGATTTCGACGGCTTCCCGGTGCTGACCGGATACCTGGCGACGACGGAGAAACCGCTTGCCACGGTTTCCCTGTGCAGCGACCGCCAGGATCCGATCCTCGCCTGGTGGCAGTACGGCGCCGGAAAGGTGGCGGCCTGGACGAGCGACGTGCGGGGCGGATGGACCGCGTCCTTCCTGAACTGGGACGGGGCCGCGGAATTCTTCGGAGGGATCATTTCCTGGATCCTGCCGGCGCATGACGCCGCGGGCGAGTCACTGCTCGCGGACGGAAAGCTCCGCTATGTGTCCAACGCGGCGGAGGATATCCTGGCAGAGGCTTCCCGGGCGGAGGCGCGGATCGTCCGCCCGGACGGAAGCACGCAGACCGTCATGCTGGAACAGACGAGCGCCAGCGGATTTGAGGGAGAGGCGGATACCGCGCTGCCCGGAGCCTATTCCGTACGGATTACGCTGCTGGACCGGCAGGGGCATGAACTCCTTTCCGCGGACAGCGGCGCGGTGGTTTCCTGGACCCGGGAGTACGACCTGCGCGGCACCGAGGACGGACAGCTGGAACGCCTGAGCGCGGAAACCGGCGGACAGGCGGAAGGGGATCCCGCGAAGCTGCTTTCCTTCCCGGATACCGCGGCGCGGAAACGGAAGGAACTGACGGGCCCGCTGATGATTCTCGCGGCGCTGATCTTCCTGTTTGACATCGCCCAGCGGCGTCTGGACTGGATCCGTGAACCCGCGGAAAAGCCGGCGGCCGAAAAGAAGCCGGAACGGAAGGAAAAGAAGAAGCCGGAAATGGCGGAGAAGACGGAACAGGGACCGCAGGCGGCGGACGTCCTGTGGCAGAACCTGCAAAAGAAGAAGAGATTGTAATCCCGCGGGAAACAGGGTACAATAGGCAAAACAAAACGGACAGGGGAGGGAAAGGACAGTGAAAACACGCCGGGGAATTACCCGGATCATCGCCGCGCTGCTGGTCCTGTCCGCGCTGCTGCCCGTGACGGCGTTCCCGGAGGAGGACGTCGAGATCGAGGAGATCCTGTTCGACGCGGAAGGGAATATCATCCCGGAGGAGACGCCGGCCCCCGCGGGGGAGGCGGAAAACCCCGCCCGGGCGGATTTCATCGACGATATCATCGCCGCCGGGAAAAAGGTGTTCGACGAGGCGCGCGGGAAGCTCCAGCGGGCCCAGTACAAGGAAGACATCTATATCTGCAAGAATTTTACCGTCTACGTTTTCCGCCAGGCGCGGGATAAATACCGCATGGCGGAGTTCCCGGACGTGAAGCTGAAGATCCCGGACAACCTGCCTTCAGCGGAGTGCAAGCCGTATTATTACGGGTACTGCTGGAAGGAAGTTTCCGCGTCCGACGGGAACCCGTTTGAAATCGCGGCACAGTTCCTCTACGACAAGAATCTTTCCGAGGCGGAGAACCGGGAAAAGGCGATGGAATTCATGCGCCAGATCCGCCGCGGGGACTATTTCCAGATGACGGCGGAGTACTCCCACGGCAACGGCGCCCACAGCGCGGTCATGATCGCGGATTATAACCCGGAAACCGATACGGTGCGCTGGATGGACAGCAACATGGTCGGGAAGAAGATCAACGGCGTGCGGTACGGAAAGGTGCAGTTCGACGAGGAGGAAAAGATCAGCTGGTGGGTGGACGCGTTTTGCAAGAAGAAGCGCGGGGCGACGATCTATCGCCTCCGGCAGGATATTATTTACGCGGAGTGAGGGAATTTCGCGACTGCGGTCGCGACAAAAGGGCTTTCCCTATTCGCCGCTTGTTCAGCATAATGCTGCCACTGGCAGCGCTGAACTGCGCGCCCTTTGGAAACCTTCGGCCACCATGTATGGTTGAGCGGGCCTTTGGGCCCGTTTTTTTTGATACCCTGAAAACGGTTTTTGCAAAAACGAAACAGATTATTTGCAGTTATGCAATAATACACAATTATTGTCCAAAAACCACAAAAAACCGCTTGACATTCCGCAGACGTTGCACTAATATGTGCGTGTAAACGTTTGCAGAAATTGCAAAATCTTCCAAATCTGCCCGGAGGGAGGACGGAAATGGTCAAGCTCAAGGACATTGCCGAAGCGTGCGGTGTTTCCGTTGCCACGGTTTCCCGGGCGCTGAACGGCCTCTCGAACGAGAACCGGGAGCGTACGGCTTTTATCTGCCAGAAGGCGCGGGAAATGGGATACTATCCCAACGCCGCGGCGAAGACGCTGAAAACCAGCCGGTCCAACAATATCGGCATCCTTTATGAGGACCGGATGAACCATGAATACTTCAGCTCCCTGCTGGAGGAACTGCGCCGGAACGCGGAGGCGCGCGGATATGACCTGACCCTGATCGGCAACGAGCGGGGCGGATCCGACGCCAGCTACTACGACCACGCGCGGCGGCGGAACCTGGACGGGGTGATCGTGATCCAGGCGGACTTCGAATCGTCCAACGTGATCCGGCTCGCGACCAGCGCGATCCCCTCCGTGATCATCGACCATATTTATGAGGGCTGTGACTGCGTGGCCAGCGACAACCGCGTCAGCATGGAACGCCTGGTCCGCTACGCGTGGAGCCGGGGGCACCGCCGGATCGCCTTTATCGCGGGCGAGCGCGGAGCCGTGACCCGGGAGCGCCTGGCCGGTTTTTACAAGGTCTGCGCCGAACTCGGGATCCGGGTGCCGGAAGGCTTCGTGGTCGACGGGCGTTTCCATGATCCCGCCGGCTGCGCGCAGATCATCCGCCGCCTGGCGGCGGGGGAGGAAAAACCCACCTGCATCCTGTGCCCGGACGATTTCAGCTGCCTGGGCGCGATGTGGGAGCTGAAGGAAAAGAACCCGGAGATCATGAAGGACCTGAGCCTGATCGGATTCGACGGAATCCGGATGGGCGGGATGATCCAGCCCCGGCTGACCACTTACCGCCAGAACGCGGAAAAGATCGCCGCGGAAGCGATCACCCTTCTGACCGAAGCCATCGAGACGCCGGAAAAGCATGTTCCCCGGCAGATCACGGTGGAAGGCACCCTCGTGGAGGGGGATACCGTGCTGAACCGCCCCGTGGCGGAAGCGAGATAAAGGAACCCATGGAAAACCAATTCATAAAGGAGGAGAACCCATGAAGAAATCCCTATCCATCATCCTGGCGCTGGTAGCGGCAGCCGCGATTATCGTCAGCTGCGTGTTCGGCGTGCAGAAAGGCAACCTGCAGAAGGAATTCGACGAAGCGAAGACCGCGGCTGAATCCGCGCAGGCCCAGCTGAGCAAGGACCTGGAAGCCGCAAAAGCGGACGCTGAAAGCAAGCAGGCGGAACTGGCTGCCAGCCTGGACGCCGTGAAGGCGGAGCTGGAAGCCGCAAAAGCGGACGCTGAAAGCAAACAGGCGGAACTGGCTGCCAGCCTGGACGCCGTGAAGGCGGACGCGGAATCGAAGGTGGCCGAACTGGAGAAAAAGGCCGCCGACCTGGAAGCCGCGAAGGCGGAGGTCGAGGCGAAGCTGGCCCAGACCGAACGGAACCTGACCGCCGCGAAGAGCAACGCCTACATCATGTACGCGAACGCGGACTGGACCGTTTCCAACTGGGGCACCTACGACAGCGAGGACGGCGCCGTGAAGGTGACGCCCGCGAAGGTTGAAGGCGAAGGCGACTATACCGTCGGCCTGGAGTTCGCCGAAGAAGCGAAGGGCCTGGCGTTCACCGCCCTGGGCATCGAGCGCGGCGAAAGCGACTTCCCCGGATATTACATCCAGATCAGGGAAATCCGCGTCAACGGGGAAAAGATCGAAGTCGGCAACGGCTACACCTCCTCCGACGACGGCGTGACCACCCGGATGAACATCTACAACGAATGGGTCAGCGACCTGCCCTCCGACGCCCGCGCGTTTGACGGAAACCTCGCTGAGGCGAAGCCCGTGATCGTGGACAAGGAAGCCTTTGCCTCCGTGAAGACCATGGAGATCGACTTCAAGGTCCTGGCCACGCCGGTGGACTACGCCTACATCATGTACGCCGATACCGCCTGGGCGACCCAGAACTGGGACATCACCGACAGCGAGGACGGCCAGGTCAAGGTGACTGCCGCCGAAATCCGCGGCGCCGGCGACTATACGGTCGGCCTGGAATTCGCCAACGAAGCGGAAGGCATGGCCTTCTCCGCCCTGGGCATCAAGCGCGGCGAACTCACCTTCCCGAACTACTTCATCACCATTAAGGAAATCCGCGTCAACGGCGAGAAGATCGAAGCCCTGGAAGGCAAGAAGGGCTACACCTCCTCCGACGACCAGGTCACGACCCGGATGAACATTTACAACGAATGGGTCAGCGAGCTGCCGGAAGACGCCCGCAGCCTGGACGGCGACCTGTCGAACGCGGCACCCGTGTTCGTGGACCAGGCGGCCTTCGCCAAGGTGAAGAGCATCGAGATCGACTTCAACTACTCTCCCATCAGCGCTTACCTGATGTACGCGGACGGCAGCTGGACCCAGCAGAACTGGGGTTATGCCTCCACGGACACCATGAAGGTCATCACCGCCCCGATCACCGGCGAGGGCAGCTACGTGGTCGGCCTGGAATTCGCGGAGCCCGCGGAAGGCCTGGCCTTCACCGCGATCGGCATCAAGAACGGCGAAGCCATGCTGCCGAACTGGATCATCAAGATCGATTCCATCCAGATCAACGACGGTGAAAACATCCTCAAGGGCATCAACTACACCAGCTCCGACGACAAGGCGGAAACCCGCGCCAACATCTTCAACGAATGGGTGAGCGAGCTGCCGGACGACGCCCGCAACGAGGAAGGCAACCTGGCCAACGCGTCCGCGGTCGTCGTGGACAAGGAACTGTTCACCGCCGTCAGCAAGGTCATGGTCGAGTTCCACCTGGTCAAGGGCAAGGAAGCCGCCGCCGCGGCGGAAGGCGACCAGCTGACCAAGGAGCAGATCGACGAGATGCTGGCCAAGGACTACAACGCCTACATCGGCGTGCAGAGCACCAGCTATATCTTCCGCAACACCTGGGACGAAGCCAAGTACGGCCGTGATTCCCAGGACAATCCCGAATGCTTCGGCCAGCTGACCGGCTGGGACGAGGACAACAACAAGGTCAATTACGGCGGAACCTTCGCGGACGCGCTGATGACCAAGGACGGAACCTACAGCGTATCCCTGACCACCGGCGAGATGGGCTTCGGCAAGGACGAAACCTTCCGGATGCTGTTCGTCTCCACCGAGATTCCCTCCCAGCTGGTGAAGGACGGTTATGTGACGATTGAAGACGTACAGGTCAAGATCGGCGACGCCGCGACCCAGAAGTACACCGACGTGGATACCTCCGGCGATTACGCCCGGATCATCCTGATCGACGAGTACAACCGCGGTGAGGCGCCCTTCGGCTACACCGTGCCCGGCGCGGACGCCACCATCACCGTGACCTTCACCGTCACCGGACTGACTGACTGACATTCTTCACTCCTCCCGGCGGCGCCGGCCTTCCCGAGCGGAACCGGCGCCGCCCTTATTCCCGTCGAAAAGAGGCTGACCTATGGCTGAACTAAAGTCCCGGAAACACCGGACGGCGTCGGATGTGACGGCGCCGGAGCGGGTTTCCCTGTGGGTCCTGCGGATCCTGGTCCTGCTGACGCTTTTGATGGTGTTCTTCCCGCCGTTTAACCCGGGAAGAATCTCCACACAGATCAGCGGCAACCTGACCCTGCTGACTTCCGCCACCTCCCTGTCCACCGTGACGACCAAGCTGAGCGCCTACATGGTGGAGGGCATCCGTTTTGCCCTCCGCGCCTCGGATATGCGCCTGTCCATGCTGGGCTGCGCGATGATCCTCATCGGCGCGGTCCTCGCCGGCGCCGGCGCGTGCGTCAGCCTGGGCAACCGGAAGATGCGGCGGATCGGCGGATGGTTTCCGCCGGCAGGCGCCGCGCTGATCCTCGGCGGACTGGCGGTCAACCGGGCAGCCTATACAAGCATTGAGAATTTTGTGCGCGGCATGGATCTTCCGGCCTCGCACATCGAGGAACACCTGAACAACCTTTCCCTCCGCTGGCCGGAATTCGCGAACAGCGCGTGGACCGCCGCGGGATGCGCGGTGCTGGCGGTTTCGCTGATCTCGCTCTTCTTCGCGTACCGGACCCGGTGCGCGGAAAACAAGGCGGAAATGGAAGAGAAGTACAAGCTCTTCATCATGTTCCTGCCGGTGCTGATCCTTTCCTTCGTCTTCGCCTACCTGCCGATCTATGGCTGGCGCTACGCCTTCTATGACGCGAAGGCCGGCGACGAGCTGACGAAGGAAATCTTCGTGGGGTTCAACAACTTCACGATGCTGATCAACGACCCGGGCTTTTCCGCCAAGATCCTGCAGGTGCTGCGGAACACCCTGGTCATGAGCGGCCTGGGCATTGCCACCAGCTGGCTCCCGATCGCCTTCGCGATCCTGCTGGCCGAGATCCGGAGCACGAAGTTCCAGCGGACCGTCCAGACCCTGACCACGATTCCGAACTTCCTGAGCTGGGTGCTGGTCTACGCGGTCGCGCTGTCGATCTTCGCGGCGGACGGCCTGATCAACAACCTGTCGCGCCTCCTGTCGACCTCCGGTTTCACCAGTGTGGACTACCTGGCCAGCGCGGACGCGACCTGGATCAAAATGCTCCTGTGGGGCACCTGGAAGGGCCTGGGATGGAGCGCGATCATCTATATCGCGGGCATCGCGGGGATCGACCAGCAGCTGTATGAGGCGGCAAAGGTCGACGGCGCGGGCCGCTTCCGCTGCATCTGGCATATTACGGTCCCCGGCCTGATTCCGACCTATATGGTCATGCTCCTGATGAGCGTGGCCGGGATCCTGTCCAACGGCATGGAACAGTACCTGGTGTTCTCCAATCCCTACAACGGGGATTTCATCCAGGTGCTGGACCTGTATGTCTACAACCTCGGTATCGGAAGCAACCAGCTGTCCGTTTCCACGGTCATCGGCATCCTGAAGTCGGTGATCGCCGTGATCCTGCTCTTCGGCGCCAACGGCATCTCCAAGGCCGTACGCGGCGAGAGCATCATATAAGGGGGCGGGCGTATGGAAAAGAGGAACGGGTTCCTTTCAAAGCGCGTCACCCTGAAAGGCTGGCAGAAGCTGCTGATCGTGGTTCTCTGCACGGCGCTGGCCGCCGCGGCCGCGTGGATCTACTGCGAGAAAATCGCGGAACCCCTGTATGTATCCACGGCCAGGACACAGGTCGCCATACTCGATACAGAAACGCTGCTCGCCTCGGGGGATTCCTCGCTGACAGTGCTCACGCTGGACATCTGCGCGGGACTTCGGGACGAACTCGGCGCTGTCGCCAGCAAGAACAAAGGCCTGTATTACCGGAGTATTTCAGACGCGCTGCAGGAATTATCCGGCAAGCTGGTCAAGCCCAAGGACCTGAAGAACATGATCAGCGTCAGCAACGACCCGGAGGACGCTGAAAACCGGACCGTGATCATCACGGTCAAAAACAGCGACGCGGAGGCGCTCCACGCGATTGCGGACGAGGCGGTCCGCCAGCTGGGCGTACTGATCTTCGGCGCGCCGGCGGAGGAATCGCAGGCGGAAACAGAGGAAACCGCGGAAGAGGGCACGCTGCGGATCCGCTACCGGGTCACCGCGGATATCTCCAGCCTGCCCGAGAAATTCCTGGGCAAAACCCTGGACCTGGTAACTCCGGTGACCGGTTACCTGGCGGATGATAATTTCTGCCGCCGGGTGGCGGAAACCGCCGGGATTGACGCGAAACCCGCGGAAATCCGCAAACAGATCCGTTTCACCACCACATCCGAATCCGGGAAACTGAACCTGAGCGCCGCGTGGACGGACACGGAAGGCGCAAAACGGCTGGCGCAGGCGGAAGGCGAGGAGATCGCGCGCGCGGTTTTCGGCGGGGCGTATGACCCCTGGCAGGCCAGCGTGGAAGAACCGACGGTGCTGGCGGAGCAAGTGAAGGAATGGCCGAACACCGCGGTGATTGCCGCCCTGGCGGCCCTGGCCGCGCTGGCGGTCAGCTACGCGCTGTTCTCCCAGCAGCCGCTGTTCGATACCTGCGTCGTCATCTTCTTCGTCATCTTCACCTTCCTGTGCGTGTTCCCGTTCTATTATCTGTTCATCAACACGATCTCGGACAACAACCTGGTCGCGGGCGGACAGATCAACTTCCTGCCGCAGGGGATCCACCTGAAAAACTACGAGCGGATCCTGGGACAGGGCGAACTGAAAGACGCGCTGCTGGTGACCCTCGGCCGGACGATCATCGGCACCGTGCTGATGGTGCTGACCTCGGCCTGGGCGGGATACCTGGTGACCAAACAGAAAATGTGGCGCCGGTCCTTCTGGTACCGCGCGCTGGTGGTGACGATGTATTTCAACGCCGGCCTGATTCCCTGGTACACCAACATGCTGATGCTGGGCCTGACCGGGAACTTCCTGGCGTACATCATACCGGGCATGGTGGCTCCGTATAACATCATCCTGGTCAAGACCTACATCGAGTCCATTCCCGGATCGCTGGAGGAAAGCGCCATCATCGACGGCGCGTCCACCGGCAAGGTGTTCCTGAAGATCATCCTGCCGCTGTCCATTCCGATCCTGGCGACGATATCGATCTTCGGCGCGGTCGGCAACTGGAATTCCTTCCAGGATTCCCTGCTGCTGATGAGTTCCACGCCGAACCTGTATACCCTGCAGCACCGGCTGTACATCTACCTGAACCAGACGACGAGTATCAATACCGAGCAGATTTCCGAACAGATGGCCCAGAACCTGCTGAACAACGGGATTACCACGAAGTACACGATCGCGATGATCACGATTATCCCGATCCTGCTGGTATACCCGGTGATGCAGCGCTACTTTGTCAAGGGAATCATGCTGGGTGCGGTGAAAGGATAGGGGGGCTTTCCGATCGCCCCCCCCAGGCCCCCTTCGGCCGGTGTCTGCAGGGGAGTATCCGGAAGAACAGACAGGGAACGGAAAAATAAAGGAGGACAGACCCATGAAGAAACTGACTGCGATCCTGCTGGTATGCGCGATGCTGCTGGGCGCCGGCGCGGCCCTGGCGGAAACCGGAGCGGAGACGGAGGAGCCGGCGATCCGGCTGGACGTCTACAGCCAGCTGGCGAACTATTCCGGTGTGCAGGGCGGCTGGAGCGCCGTGCTCATGAAGGATATGTTCAACGTGGAAATCAATATCATCCCGGAACAGGACGGCACCTACGCCACCCGGATGGAATCCGGCAGCCTGGGTGACATCGTCGTGTGGGGCGCGAACGGAACCGACTACCAGAACGCCGTGCAGAAGGGCATGCTCCTGGACTGGGAACAGTTCGACCTCGGCAAGACCTACGCGCCCTATATCATGGAAAACTACCAGGCCGCGCTGGAAAGCAACCGCTCGATCGGCGGGGACGACAAGATTCACGGCTTCGGATTCAACGTCGCGTTTTCCGCGGACGCCCACCAGTCCTTCTTCTACACCTGGGATATCCGCTGGGACCTGTACAAGGAACTGGGATATCCGGAAGTGTATGACCTGGACGATATGGTCGAACTGTTCACGCAGATGAAGGAAATCTGCCCGACGGACGAGATCGGCAACGAAACCTACGCCCTGAGTTCCTGGCCGGACTGGGATGGCAACATGGTCATGTATGTCAAGGCCCTGGGCACCGCGTTCTACGGCTACGACGAACTGGGCTTCGGACACTATAATCCGGAGAACGGCGAGTTCCTCTCCTGCCTGGACGACGACAGCGTCTACATGGAGTGCCTGCGGTTCTTCAACAAGCTGTACCGCGCGGGACTGCTGGACCCGGGATCTTCCACCAACACCTATGACAAGATGAGCGAAAAGCTGAAGAACGGCGGCACCTTCTGGTCCATCTTCAACTATGCCGGCTCCATGGCCTACAATACCGAAAAGCACCTGAGCGAAGGCAAGTACATGTATTCCCTGGTGCCCGAGGACGCCACCCCCATTGTATACGGCCTGGGATCCACCGGCGGAAACCGGATCTGGAGTATCGGCAACTATACCCAGTATCCGGAGCTGTGCCTGAAAATCCTGAACTGGCTGGCGACCCCGGAAGGATCCATGACCATGTGGTACGGACCGAAGGGACTGACCTGGGACTATGACGAAAACGGCGGCATGTACTTTACCGAGCTGGGCAAACTGACTTCCAGCGACAGCTCCTACAACATGGCCGGGGTGCAGTGGACCTCCCCCTATACCGGAAAGACCTACGAGCTCAGCGGAACCTACAACGACGGCTCCCTGCAGATTAACAACACCACCCTGTCCAAGGATATGATCAATCCGGACGGAAACGGCATCGAGACTTTCAACAAGGATACCTGGGCCTCCGTCGTGACCGCGACCACCTACCCGATCCAGGAGGACTGGCGGGAGAAGACCGGCGCGGTGCTGGCGGACGATTATATGGAATCCCGGGTGGATGAATACGGCGACAAGAAGTACGTCGTGATGCCGGATATCCCCTATGCCGAGGGAGAAAAGTCCTCCGACCTGGACCTGAAATGGAAGAACTGCGCCAAGACCGTAAAGGATTATTCCTGGCGAGCGATCAACGCGAAGACGGACGGTGAGTTCAACTTCCACGTCAGCGAGATGAAGCGCCTTTGCGAATCCTACGGATACGCGGAATGCGTGGCATGGTGCGAGCAGGAAGCGGCCAGGATGTGGGAACTGACGCAGCAGATGGGGCAGTGACATTCGTTCCCCTCTCCGCTGGAGAGGGGACTTTTTTCATCATCCAGATTTTCGGAGGAACGGAAAATGAAACGTATACTCTGCGCCGCCCTGGTACTGGCGGTCCTGTGCCCCTGCCTGGCGGCCGCCGAAGGAGATGATCCTGAGATGGACCTGAGCGGGCTGACCGCGGTCGAAATGACGCGGCTGATGGGAAACGGCATTAACCTGGGCAACACGATGGAGGCCTGCAACAACGGGAAAAGCGGCGGAAACACCACCGCCGATCCGAAGCATTACGAAACGTACTGGGGACAGCCGGTGACCACCGCGGGCATGCTGAAGGGCATGAAGGAAGCAGGGTTCGACACCGTGCGGATTCCCGTGGCCTGGATCACGAACGCCACGCGCCTGCCGGAGGGTGATTCCACGATTTCCCCGGCGTACCTGGACCGGGTGGAGGAAATTGTGAACGATGCCCTGGACGCCGGTATGTTCGTGATCGTCAACGACCACTGGGACGGCGGCTGGTGGGGCATGTTCGGGTCGGACTCGGAGGAAATCCGCCGGAAGGCGATGGATACCTATATCCATATGTGGCAGCAGATCGCCGCGCGCTTCGCCGCGTATGACGACCGCCTGATTTTCGAGAGCGCCAACGAGGAGCTCGGCGCGCGGTTCGACGAGAATTCCCCGCTGTTCTGCCAGGATTCCATGGATCACCTGATGCCGGAAAACGAGCGCTACGCCCTGACCAATAAAATCAACCAGGCTTTTGTCGACACCGTCCGCGCCGCGGGAGAATATAACGCGAACCGTTTCCTCCTGATCGCCGGCTACGGCACGAACATCGACAAGACCTTTGACAGCCGCTTCCGGATGCCGGAGGACAGCGCGAAAAAGCGCCTGATGGTTTCCGTGCACTACTACGACCCCTGGAACTACTGCGGCGCGTCCGACGCGGCCGGCGCGACGCCCTGGGGAAAGCGGAAGGACTATGAGGACATGTATTCCTCCCTCAGCCGGATGAAGAAATTCACAGCGGAGGGATACGGCGTCGTCATCGGCGAGTACGGCGCCCTGCCGGGCGGCGACGGGGTGATGAAGGACAACGCCGCGGCATATCATAAGGCATTCCTGGACTGCTGCGACGCGCTGGACTATACCTCCTGCCTGTGGGACTGCAGCGGCTTCTTTATCCGCCGGGAGCTGAGAATGACGAACGATGAGATGGCGGCGGTCTATGCCGGGCGGAACGCCGCGTCCGAATCCGGAAAGGACTATTCCGCTGTTGCGCGGGCCGGGAAGGAAGCGCTGGACGCCGCCGCGGCCGCGGCGCCGGAATCCCTGGTCATCACAGCCCATACCCCTTCAGACGGTAAATGCGTCGCCTGGATTATGTTCAACGACGGCAGCTACGGCGTGACCTACAGCGTAGGCGACGTCTACACGCCGGATTCGATCACCCGCGGCGTCGTCCCGACGGACGCGGAGATCACCGGCGAGGGCACCTACACCGTCGCGCTCGACTTTACCGGCACGAAGCAGGGATACGCCGCGAACACCGCGTTCAGCGCCGTCGGCATCACGGACGGCGAGGACCTCTATCCCGGATGGTGCATCAACATCACCGAGCTGAAGATCAACGGGGAGCCCGTTAAGATGAAGGGACGGAACTACACCTGCTCGGATGACGGGCACTGCACCCGGACGAACCTTTTCAACGAATGGGTGGACGTGAAAAACGACCGGGGACGCGCCCGCGTGATGTTCGGCGACCTGACGGGAATTTCCGCCACGGTGCTGGACCGCGGGGCAGACTGCATGCGCCGGATCGAGACCATCGAGGTCACCTTTGCCTACGGCCCGCACAGATAAAAACGGACAGCAAAAACCGGGGAACGGTTCGGGGAAACCATCTCCCGGTTTTTCTTTTCCTTATCTTCCGGCTTTCTTGGCCCGTTTGTCCTCGTACATCAGCGCGTCCGCCCGGGCAAAGACATCGGCGAAGCAGGTCTCTCCCTGATACCGCGCCATGCCGCAGGCGAGGACCGCTTCCCCGGTTTCCATGTGCCGGCGGTTGATTTCCTCCAGCGCTTCGATGCGCTCCTCCATATGCTCGTAGTCTGAATCCCGGGAAATGACAGCGAACTCGTCGCCGCCGATCCGGAAGACAGCGCTGTGGCGGAAGGCGTCGCAGAGCATTTCACAGGCCTGGCGGATGTAGTCGTCCCCGGCCGCGTGGCCGAGCGTGTCGTTGACTGTCTTCAGGTTGTTCAGGTCAAACACCGCGACGGCGAACTGAAGCTTTTCCCCGAGGGCGATCCGGTAATTCAGCTCGTTTTCCATATCCGTGTATCCCAGCTTGTTCCGCACGCCGGTCAGCCCGTCTTTCCGGGCCAGCAGGCGGGCGGATTCCAGGCGCCGGTCAAATTCCGCTTCCTGCCGGACCTGGGTGTCGATGTTCTGGACGCCGACGATCAGCTGCGGGCCTTCCTTTTCCTGGACAATGGCGGCACGGAGGCGGACATGGACCAGCTGCCCCTCCATCATCAGCCGGTAGCGCATGGAAAAGGAGCCGTCCTCCTCAATCGCCCGCATGACGTTTTCCCGCGTAAAGTTATGCAGGAAAAGGTCCAGGTCCTCGCGGCAGACCGTGGAACGCGCGTTGACCGCCGAACTGGCGAAGAAATCATCCCCCTGTTTCGCCAGGCCGAGGGTTTCATAGGCGGAGGTGACGCTGTACTCGATATATTTTCCGGACTGAGGATCCACGGTATAGAAGACCGTGAAATCCCCGGCCAGCGCGATCACCCGGTTGAAGGCGTTCTTTTCCTCACGGATCCGCTCGGCGGCTTCCTGTTCCTTCATCTGCGAATCCACATCCATCACGCCGAAAACGAGGTAATTTTCGTCTTCCTCCATCCGCGTGGCCTTCATGCTCATGTAGCGGGGAACGCCGTCCACCATCAGGCGGTAGGTGAGGGTGAAACGGCCGAACTCATCCAGGGAACGCAGGATGTTTTCTTTTGTGAACGCGTCCAGGAAATCGGACCGGTCCAGGGCATAGAGCTGTGTTTCCGCGTCCTTTCCGGCCTGGACGAAGAAATCCTCCCCGTCGCGGATGACGGTCATGCGGCCGCTTGCGGTATCCGTGCTGAACTCCGTAAAGCGGTCGTTTGCGATGTTGACGTAATACAGATAATTGTAGTCTGAGGACAGGGCGTGGGCAATCCCGGAGAAGGTGACGACCTGGGAACGCGCCTGTTCGAGGGTGGAACGCATTTCCTGTGTTTCCTGTTTGACCTGAAGCGCTTCCGTGATCTGCCGGAAAGCGCGGTCATGGCTGCGCCGCAGGAGGGCGACGCTTGCATAGCAGGCGGCGGCGCCCAGGAAGACGATGACGATCTTCACGGCGTTGACGTCGGTATACCGGAAGAATGAATGGTCTGTGGAAAAGAAGAACATGGAATAAAGAAGCATCATAACGCCGGATACCGCGCCGGGAATGACGCCGCAAGCACCGGTGAACACCACCAGCGCGGAAATCAGGATCATGTTCGGGTTGGGTATGTTGAACCGGTATACCAGGAAGATCAGCAGGCCCGTCACGAGCACGGAAAGGCCTGTCCACATAATCTGGCTGTGTTTGTCCTTCATGGGGATCCCTCCCTGCGGGATGTCGTAAACCCATTATAATGGGGAAATCCGAAAATGGAAAGTCCGGCCGGGATGTATTATTTTTGTCTTGAATTTTGACGGAGGATGTGGTAAACTTTCTTCGATTACGCACCTTTTCTCCGCGACTGCTTGTGCCGCACAGCGGTGGCCGGCCGCAAAGGAGAAAGGGGTGGAGAATAACAAGGAGGGAACCCCTATGGCAGTCATTTCCATGAAACAGCTCCTGGAAGCCGGCGTGCATTTCGGTCATCAGACCCGCCGGTGGAACCCGAAGATGGCGCAGTACATCTTCACCGAACGCAACGGCATCTACATCATCGACCTGCAGAAGAC
>JAILIE010000057.1 GCA_024695415.1 Clostridiales bacterium
TCCGGCCTTGCCTGTGGATGGATCTGACATCCTTGTCAACCGAAACAGAAGAATAACAAACAACATAGAATCAAGACAAGGTGGAAGCGGGGATAACGACATGGTCATCAAATGCAAAATGTGCGGCGGGGACCTGAACATCACAGCGGGAGATGCCGTCTGTGAATGTGAATACTGCGGAACAACGCAGACGATTCCCCAGGCGGACAGTGAAAAGAAAGCCAATCTTTTCAACCGTGCGAATAAACTGCGCATGAACGCTGATTTTGACAAGGCCGCGACTGTATACGCCTCCATTACCGCGGAGTTTCCGGAGGAGGCGGAGGCTTACTGGGGCCTGTGCCTTTGCAAGTACGGCATCGAGTATGTGGATGACCCGCTGACCGGGAAAAAGATTCCGACCTGCCACCGGACGCTGAGCAACTCCATTCTGGAAGACAGCGATTATGACCAGGCGCGGGAGAACGCGGACCCTGTGGCGAAGCGCCTGTACCGGGACGAAGCCAAGGAGATCGACCGGATCCAGAAAGCGATCCTTGATATTGTCGAACAGGAACCGCCGTATGACGTATTCATCTGCTATAAGGAAACCGATGACGAAGGGAATCGGACCGAAGACAGCGTGCTGGCCCAGGACATCTATGACAATCTGACCGGGAAGGGCCTGCGGGTATTCTTCGCGCGGATTTCCCTGGAGGACAAGATCGGGGAGCAGTATGAGCCGTATATCTACGCCGCGCTGCTCAGTTCCAAGGTGATGCTGGCGGTCGGAACTGACTATGAATACTTCGACGCGGTATGGGTGAAAAATGAGTGGGCCCGGTTCCTGGATATGATGAAGACGGACCGCACCAAGAAACTGATTCCCTGCTATAAAGACATCGACGCCTATGATATGCCGAAGGAATTCAAAAACCTGCAGGCACAGGACATGGGCAAGCTGGGATGGGAACAGGACCTCGCCCGCGGCGTGATGAAGCTGTGTTCAAAAGATCAAAACCAGCAAAGTTACGTAGATGTACAAAATCTCCACAGTGTCAATCCGACTGCTGACAGCCTGCTTCGTCGGGCAATGGTTTTTCTGGAAGACGGATTATGGGATGAAGCGAGAAAATATGCGGATCGGATCCTGGACCTGGAGGTTGAAAACGGCCAGGCATATCTGGTCAAACTGATGGCTGATCTGAAGATAACCCGGGAAGAAGAACTCAGGAATCTCCAGATTCCATTTGACACCAATGATAACTATCGGAAAATCATTCGGTTCGGGAGCGATGAACTGAAATCCAGGATCGAAGGATATTCATCGGCTGTTCTTCAAACGAAAGAGACTCTTGAACGCAGGATTGCTGAAATAGAAGCGGGTTATAACGCTGAGGAACAAGCCTATGAGGAGATTCTGAAGAAGGATGAATTAATCGAAGAAACTGCTGAGAAGATTGGCAAGATCCAAAGGGATATTTCTGCCTGCAAGCGGCAGAAGGAAAGCCTGATCGGTCTGTTCGACGGAAAAAAGAGGAATGAAGTGGGGAATACGATCCAGGCTCTCCAGAAGGAACTGGAGAGCCTGGAACAGGAGAAGATTCGCCTGGAAGAGGAACAGAACACGGCAGAGGAAACAGTAAAACCGGACAAAAAGAAATACTATTACGACCTGGGTTCCGCGTTTTTCGAAGCCAGGAGGTATGATGAAGCATATCAGTACTACAATCAGATCAGAGGGTATGCGGATGTGAACAATCGGATCCAGGAGCTTTCGGCGTTTGTTCCGAATGCAGCATATCAGAATAACGGATAAAACCAGGATTGGGATTACTTTGGAAACCGGAAAAAGCATAAAAACAGCGAGGGTCACAGCATGGTCATCAAATGCAAGATGTGCGGCGGGGACGTCCGCTTCAATCCGGGGGATACGATCGGCATATGCGATCACTGCGGGTGCAGCAGTACGATCCCGCGGGTGGACGAAGAGCAGAAGCTGAACCGGTACAACCGGGCGAATCATTTCCGCCGGCAGAACGAGTTCGACAAGGCGATCGCTGCCTATGAGCGGATCCTGGAGGAGGACGATACGGACGCTGAGGCGCACTGGGGCGCGGTGCTCAGCCGTTACGGTATCGAGTATGTGGAGGATCCGGGAAGCGGGCGGCGGATTCCTACCTGCCACCGGGTGCAGGTGGCGTCCATCCTGGCGGACGGGGACTACCTGGCCGCCATCCGGAACGCGCCGGACGCGCAGAGCCGGGCCCTGTATGAGGAACAGGCGAAGGAAATCGCCGAGATCCAGAAACGGATCCTGCAGATCTCGCAGAATGAGAAACCGTATGACGTTTTTATCTGCTACAAGGAAGCGGATGAAAACGGAAACAGGACCAAGGATTCCACGATTGCCCAGGAGATTTACTACGAGCTGACGGAACAGGGATACAAGGTATTCTTCTCCCGGATTACGCTGGAGGATAAACTGGGGCAGGAGTATGAACCCTATATCTTCGCCGCGCTGAACTCCGCGAGGGTGATGCTGGTGATCGGGACGAAACCGGAATACTTCGAGTCCGTATGGGTGAAGAACGAATGGAGCCGGTACCTGGCCCTGGTCAAGGAGGACCGGAAGCGGCTGCTGATTCCCTGCTACCGGGACATGGACGCCTACGAGCTGCCGGAGGAACTGGGGAACCTGCAGAGCCAGGATATGAGCCGGATCGGATTCATCCAGGACCTGATCCGCGGAATCCGGAAAACGATCGACGCGGGAAAGAGCATGGAAGAACCCGGAGCGCGGGAGGCGGGCGGATTTACCCCGACCGGCGGAGGGAATATCCAGGCGCTGCTGGAACGCGCTTACCTGTCCCTGGAGGATGAGGAGTTCGACAAGGCGGATGAGCTGTGTGAAGCGGCGCTGAATCTGGACGCCCGGAACGCGTCCGCTTACCTGGGCAAGCTGATGGCCGACCTGAAGGTGACCCATCCGGAAAAACTGGAACAGGAAGAGGAGCCGTTTGATTCCAATCCGCAGTACAAGAAGGTCATGCGCTTCGCGGACGAGGAACTGAAAGCGGCCCTGCAGGAATACAACGAAACGATCCGGGCCAGAAACAACTCCGCCCGGGAGGCTGAACAGGCGGATCGGGAATTCGCGGAGGCGATCCGGGCTTACTGCACGGCGGATCAGGTTATCCAGTCTGAAACGCAGAAAATGCAGAAGATCAGCCAGGCGATCGGGGATACGAAAGCAAAGCTGGAGCGGCTGGACATGGAGCTGAGCCAAGCGGGCGGCTTGTTTTCGCTCAGCAGGCGGAAGGAACTGGAGCAGAAGATTGACCGGCAAACCCGGAGGCTCGACGATCTTAAGCAAAAGCAGGCGGATATTCAGTCCGCTATCCGGGACGCGTACGCGCGCATACCGAAAAAACCGGACTGGCAGGAAAAGGCTTACCGGACGGCGGGCATCTACTACGAGAATCACCTGATCAAAAAAGCAGCCGCGGAATACGTGCTGATCGCGGATTACAGGGACGTGCCGGAAATCATCCGGAATGACACGCGGCTGGAAGAAGCGGTGAATGCCCTTCTGCCGGCCCGCGGCGAAATGGTCGCGCAGGAAGTGAAGAAGTCCGGGGAGCTTTTCCGGCAAGCTGAACAGGAAGCGAACGTGATCGTCGGGCTTCATAAAACGCAGGACTGGATCCAGCGCCTGACAACGGTCGGCAACGTGGTGGAGTTCGGCAGCTATTACAGGGATAACAACCGGGACAAGGACCCGATTGAGTGGATCGTGATCGCCGCGTCGGAGAACAGCGTCCAGCTTGTTGCCAGATACGGCATTGAGACCCGGAGATTCCAGGGGGACTGGTGTACGGCGGAATGGGAGAAATCCTCCCTGCGGCAGTGGTTGAACGAGGAATGGTTCCAGGACGTGTTCAGTGACGAAGAGCAAAAAGCTGTCGAAATCACCACCGTGGACAACGGGCCCGACCAGGGTGTTCCCGGATGGCACGGCGTCAACGGAGTGACGACCCAGGACCGGGTGTTCCTGCTGAGTTTCGCGGAGGTATCCCGCCTGCTGGCCGCCGAGGAGAAGATCTGCCGGGCGACGGAATACGCCAAGGGACGCGGGGCGTTTGTCCGGAGGGGCGACCTGGGAATCTGGTGGCTGCGGTCCCCGGGGAGGAACGGGAACAACGAGGCCTACATCAATACCGACGGCACATGCCACGAATACGACGCCATGAATGCCGGCGTGATGGTCCGTCCGTCCATCCGGATCCGACTGGACCGGCTGAAG
>JAILIE010000063.1 GCA_024695415.1 Clostridiales bacterium
GTTGTCAGAGGGGCGGGGAAAATGATATAATAATATGGTTTACTGTGTCCGGGAAGGAGGGGTGGAAGGGTGTACTGTCAGGTGATTGTGGACATCGTTCATGAGAACGTGGCGAAGCCCTTTACCTATGTGATTCCGGACGGGATGGAGCTGTCTGTCGGACAGCGGGTGGCGGTGCCTTTCGGGCACCGGGAGAAGGAAGGTGTGGTCGTCGCGCTGACCGGGGAGACGGACATTGACGCGGAGAAGCTGCGGGCGGTGGCGCGGCCGCTGGAGGACTGGGCCGCGATCCCGCCGGAGCTGATGGCCCTGGCAGGGGACATGGCGCGGGAGAGCCACTGCCCGATGGCGGAGACGCTGCGCCTGATGCTGCCGGCCCAGATGCGCGGCGGACGGGTGCACGAGAAGACGGAGAAGGCCGCGCGGCTGGTGGTTTCTTCTGAGGAAGCTCTTTCAGCTGCCGACGCGGAGAAGCGGAGCCCGAAGCGGGCGGCGCTGCTGCGGCTGCTTTCCGACGGGGAGGAGCATAGCGTGCGCTCCCTGGCGGAGGAAGTGAAGGATCCTTCCGACGCGCTCAGGAAGCTTGCGGAACAGGGGCTGATTGAGCTGTACGACCGGGAGAGCCTGCGCTCCCCGGGCGGGAGCTGGCGGGAGACCAGGGACCCGGGATACACCCTGACGCCGGACCAGCGGGAGGCGCTGGACGAGATCCTGCCCTGCCTTGCGGGGAAGGGCGGCAGGTTCCTGCTGCACGGGGTGACCGGCAGCGGAAAGACGGAAGTATTCATGGCGGCGGTGCGGGAGACGCTGGCCATCGGACGGAGCGCGATCATCCTGGTTCCGGAGATCGCGCTGACGCCGCAGATGGTGAGCTGGTTCCGGGGGCGCTTCGGGCCGGTGGCCGCCGTGATCCATTCCCGGCTGAGCGCCGGGGAACGATACGACGAATGGCGCCGGATCCGCCGCGGGGAGGCCCGGGTGGTGATCGGCGCGCGGAGCGCGGTGTTCTCCCCGGTGAACAACCTGGGGATGATCGTGATCGACGAGGAGCACGAGAGCACCTACCTGAACGACCGGCATCCGCGGTACGACACGCGGGACGTGGCGGCGAACCGCTGCGCGCGGGAGAAGGCCGTGATGATCCTGGCGAGCGCCACGCCGAGCATCCTGAGCTTCGCGAAGGCGCGGCGCGGGGACTATGTGCTGCTGGAGATGCCGGAGCGGGTCAACCGCCATCCGCTGCCGGAGGTCGAGGTAATCGACATGCGGCAGGAGCTGGAGGGCGGGAACCGGTCGGTGCTCAGCGGCGCGCTGAGCAGGGCGCTGAAGGAATGCGCCGCGCGGCACGAGCAGGCGATCCTGCTGATGAACCGGCGGGGATACAATTCCTTCGTGTCCTGCCGGAGCTGCGGATACGTGGTGAAGTGCCCGAACTGCGACATCAGCATGACGTACCACACGAACGCGGCGGACGGGCTCCTGCGGTGCCACTACTGCGGCAGCGCGGTGCCGCCGCCGGAGAAATGCCCCGCCTGCGGGAGCCGGTACATCAAATACTTCGGCGCCGGAACCCAGAAGGTGGAGGAAGAGGTGCGGAAGCTGCTGCCCGGCGTGACCACCGCGCGGATGGACTACGACACCACCGGCGGGAAGGACGGGCACGGGAAGATCCTGGAGGAATTCCGCAGCGGGCGGGCGAGGATCCTGATCGGCACGCAGATGATCGCCAAGGGGCTGGACTTTCCGCAGGTGACGCTGGTGGGCGTCGTGGCGGCGGACCTGGCGCTGAACCTGCCGGACTACCGGAGCCGGGAGCGGGCCTTCCAGCTGTTCACGCAGGTGGCCGGTCGCGCCGGGCGCGGGGAGAAGCCCGGGCGGGTCATCATCCAGACCTACAAGCCGGAAGACCCGGTGATCGGGTTCGCCTCACGGCAGGACTACCGGGCGTTCTTCGAAAGCGAGTTCAGGCGGCGGCGGAACAGCCTGTACCCGCCCTTCACGAACCTGGCGCGGATCCTGGTGGAAAGCGCGCGGGAGGACGAGGCGGAGAAGAAGGCGAAGGCGCTGGAGGAGACTGTGCGGGCGGCGCTTGGGGAGCATCCCGCGTGGCAGAAGAAGGTCATTACGCTTTTGAACGAGGAGCCGGGAGTCAAGTTCCTGCGGGGGAAGCACCGGCGGCACCTGTTGATGAAGACCCTAGTCAGTAAGGAGACGGAGGAGTTCTTCGCCTTCCTGACGGACCTGCTGGAGGATACCCAGTCCGCGGAGGCGGACGCGTGGCTGGAGGTCAACCCCACCACGATGATTTAAAGAAAAAAGAACCGGAAAGGAAACGGAAAATGGCAACGCGCAAGATAGTCACCGTCGGGGACGATACCCTGAGAAAAGTATGCCGGCCGCAGGAGAAGTTCGACCTGCGCCTGGCGATCCTGCTGAAGGATATGGCGGACACCATGTACAAGGCGGAAGGCGTGGGCCTGGCCGGGCCGCAGGTGGGCATCCTGCGGCGGGTGGCCGTGGTGGACGTGACAGAGGACCACAAGGGACTGCTGGAGCTGGTGAACCCGGAAATCATCGAGCGGGAGGGCTGCCAGACCGGGCGCGAGGGCTGCCTGAGCGTGCCGGGGCGGCAGGGCGTCGTGACCCGGCCGATGAAGGTGAAGGTCCGCTACCAGACGCGGAAGGGCCAGTGGATGGAGCTGGAGACGGAGGGCTTTGAGGCCCGCGCCATCTGCCATGAGCTGGACCACCTGGACGGGCGGCTGTACATCGACGTGATGGACCGGGAACTGACGCAGGAAGAGATCGAGGGGCACATCCCCGAGGACGACCAGCCGGAGGAAGAGGAAGAGTGAGAGTCGTATTTATGGGAACGCCCCAGTTCGCGGTGCCTTCCCTGAAGGCGCTGAAGAACATGGACGGCGTCGAGGTCGTGGGCGTGTTCACCCAGCCGGACCGGCCGAAGGGCCGGGGGAACAAGGTGGTTCCTTCGCCGGTGAAAGTGATCGCCGTGGAAGCGGGGATCCCGGTATTCCAGCCGGAAAGGATCCGGAAGACCGGGGTGGAGGACCTGAAGGCGCTCAAGCCCGACCTGTGCGTAACGGCGGCGTTCGGGCAGATATTGAGCAGGGAAATCCTGGACATTCCCCCGATGGGGAATATCAACGTGCACGCGTCGCTTCTGCCGCGGCACCGTGGGTCCGCGCCGATCGCCTACGCCATTATGGCGGGGGACGAAAAGGCCGGCGTGACCACCATGATGATGGACGAGGGGATCGACACCGGGGACATGCTGCTGACCGCGGAGACGGAGATCGGGGAAAGCGAGACCTGCGGCGAGCTGACGGAGCGGCTGAGCGAAATCGGCGCGGAGCTGCTGGTGAAGACCATTGAGGAGATACGCGCGGGGACGCTCAAGCGGATTCCGCAGGACGAGAGAAAAATGACCTATGACCCCATGCTGAAGAAGGAAATGGGGATCGTCGATTTTTCCATGGACGCCGGGAAGGCGCGCGGGGCAATCAACGGGCTGAACCCCTGGCCGTGCGTATCGGTGCCATTTGAGGGCGAGCGGCTGAAGCTGCTTCGCGCTGTCACAGCGGAGGGCAGCGGAAAACCGGGGGAGGTCATCACGGCGGACCCGAAGGCGGGGCTGATTATCGCGTGCGGAAGGGACGCGGTGAAGATCCTGGAGGTCCAGGCGCCCGGCGGGAAGCGGATGCGCGCGGAGGACTTCCTGCGCGGGCACGCGATCGCCGTCGGCACGGACCTGAACGAAGGAAACCGGGAAGGATAAGGGAATGACAGAGAAGAGAAGACCCGTGAAGCCTTTCGGCAACCGGGGTACAGACAGAAAAGCGGACGGGAAAACGTTCAGCCGGCAGGGGAACGGGAACCGGCCGTACGGCAAGCCGGGCGGCGGAAAACCCTTTGGAAACCGGAACGGCGGGAAGCCTGCCGGAAGCTTTGGGAAAGGGACCGGGCGGCCCCAGGCGGTGAAACCGGTGAAGGCCGGGGAGGAAGGCATGCCCGCGCGGCGCATCGCGCTGCGGGTGATCCGGCAGGTAACGGAGCAGGGGGCCTTCGCGTCGCTGGCGCTGGACAGCGCGCTGAACGGCTGCGGCCTGATCGCAGCGGACCGGCGGCTGGTGGCGCGGCTGGTGTACGACACGCTGGACCACCTGATCTACCTGGACTGGACGCTTCACCAGGTCATGGCCCGGGAGGACACGGACATCAAGCTGCGGAACATCCTGCGGCTGGGGGCGTGCCAGATCATGCTGGAGGACCGGATTCCGGAGAGCGCGGCGACGAATACCAGCGTGCAGCTGTGCGTCGAGCTGGGCATGGAAGGCCTGAAGGGCGTATGCAACGGCATACTGCGCAACCTGATCCGCAAGAAAGACGAGCTGGTGTTCCCGGACCCGGAGGAGGAGCCGGACAAGGCGGCGAGCATCCGCCTGAGCCTGCCGGAGTGGCTGTGGATCCGGCTGAAGGACAGCTACGGCGCGGAGGAGGCGGAGAAGATCGCCTCCTTCCGGAACCCGGACGAGGGATGGACGATCCGCCCGAACCTGACGCGGCTGGACGACGCGGGGATGGAACAGCTGCTGGAAAAGAAGGTATGGGAGAAGGAGAAGGGCGACCTGCCCCACGAGTGGAAGATCCGCGGCGCGATGGACATCGGTCAGGACGCGGACTTCCTGGGCGGGAACTTCTCGATCATGACGGCGGGAAGCATGATGGCCTGCCTGGCGATGGACGTGAAGCGGGGACAGCAGGTGCTGGACTGCTGCGCGGCGCCGGGCGGAAAGACCTGCTATATGGCGGAGATGATGAACGGCACGGGCCGGGTGCAGGCCTGGGACGTGCATGAGCACCGGACCGCGCTGATCGAGGCGCAGGCGAAGCGCCTGGGGCTGGAGAACATCCGCCCGATGGTCCGGGACGCCGGAAAGAAGCGGGAGGACCTGTACCGGACGATGGACGCGGTGCTGCTGGACGCGCCGTGCACCGGGCTGGGGATGCTGGCGGAGAAGCCGGACATCAAACTGCGGGTGACGGAGGAGAGCACGAAGGAGCTGACCGCGCTGCAGGGGAAGCTGCTGGACACGGTATGCGAATACGTGAAGGGCGGCGGGACGCTGGTGTACTCCACCTGCTCGGTGCTGCCGGAGGAGAACGAGGAACAGATTGAGGCGTTCCTTGCGCGGCATCCGGAGTTCGAGGCGGCGGACCTGCCGAAAAGCATTCCGGAAAAATACCGGCAGCACCGGAAACTGGGTTTGCAGCTGCTGGAATACCGGGACGGAACCGAGGGATTCTATCTGTGCCGGATGAAGAGAAAGGACTGAGCATGACAGAACTGACCGGGATGACGGCCGCGGAGGTCACCGCGTGGATGAAGGCGGAGGGATACCCCGCCTTCCGGGGCAGCCAGGTATTCCGCTGGATCCACCAGGGGGCGGACTTCGACGGAATGACGAACCTGTCCAAGGGCATGCGGGAGGAACTGAAGGCGAAGGCCGTCGCGCAGCCCGTGACGGTGCAGCTGAGCCGGCGCAGCGCCCTGGACGACACCGTGAAGCTGCTCTACGCCCTGAAGGACGGGAACTGCGTGGAAGGCGTGATCATGCGCTACAAGTACGGCGTGAGCCTGTGCATTTCAACGCAGGTGGGCTGCCGGATGGGCTGCCGCTTCTGCGCGAGCACGCTGGAGGGGCGGATCCGGGACCTGACGGCCGGCGAGATGCTGGGCGAGATCCTGGCCGCGAACCGCTTCCTGGCGGAGGAGGCGGAGACCGAAGGCGGCGAGGTGGAAAAGGTCAGCCATGTCGTGCTGATGGGCAGCGGGGAACCGCTGGACAACTATGACCAGGTGATCCGCTTCCTGCGCCTTTTGCGCGAGGAGGAGGGGGTGCGCATCAGCCTGCGGAACGTGTCGCTGTCGACCTGCGGGCTGGTGCCGAAAATGTACGACCTGGCGGAGGAAAACCTGCCGGTGACGCTGTGCGTATCGCTGCACGCGCCGAACGACGAGATCCGGCGCCAGACGATGCCCATCGCGGAGAGATGGTCGGTGAAGGAGATCCTGGACGCCTGCCGGAACTATATCCGGAAGACCGGGCGGCGGGTGATCTTCGAATACGCGCTGGTGGACGGCCAGAACGCCGGGGAGGCGGAGGCCGCGGAGCTGGCGGAGCTGCTGCGCGGGCTGCAGTGCCACGTGAACCTGATCCCCCTGAACGAGGTCAAGGAACGGAACCTGAAGGGGGTCAGCGAGGAGACGGTGAGGCGGTTCATGAAGGTGCTGGAGGAGAAGCATATCTCCGTAACCCGGCGGCGGGAAATGGGAGACGATATCGACGGCGCGTGCGGGCAGCTGCGCCGGAAAACCCTGGAATCAGTAAGGAGCGAGGAACCATGCGGAAGTTCAAACTGAAGGAGAAGGCCGCGGAACGGATGAAGAACCCGGATGAGGCGTTCTCCCGCGCGGGGAGCGCCGCGGCGGCGCGGGAGGTTACTTTCCTGGAGAACGCCGGCGGCATCCGCGTCGTATGGCGGACGGACGTCGGGCGGATCCGCCAGACGAACGAGGACGCGGTGGTCATCGGCCACGGCCTGGCGGCGGTGGCGGACGGAATGGGCGGCCACAACGGCGGGGAGATCGCCTCCGGCGGGCTGCGGGACGGCCTGCTGCGCGAGCTGGCCGGGAAGGAAGCGGACCGGGCGGAGCTGGAAGGCGCCGTGGAGCGCATCAACCTGGAGCTGTGGGAAAAGCAGGAGCACGACGCCAGCCTGACCGGCATGGGCACGACGCTGACCGCGCTGTGGCCGACCGAAAAGGAAATGATCATCGCCCATGTGGGCGACAGCCGGGCCTACCTGCTGCGCAGCGGGGAGCTGCGCCAGATGACAAGGGACCATTCCATGGTGGCGGACATGGTGCGCAGGGGCGTCCTGACGGAAGAGCAGGCCGCCTGCCATCCCATGCGGAACTATATCACGCGCGCGGTGGGTACGGAGGACACCATCGAGGTGGACATGTACACCGAGAAGCGCGAGGCGGGGGACCGCTGGCTGGTGTGCTCGGACGGGCTGTACGGCCAGATGACGCACGAGGAGCTGGACGCGCTTGTGCGGACCGCGGACCCGGAGGAGGCCGCGGACCGGCTGCTCCGGACCGCCCTGGAGAACGGCGGCAAGGACAATATTACCCTGATCCTGCTGGACGATACCACCGGCGCGCCGCCGGAGGAGGAAGAGACGCCGGAGGACGAAGCACCGGCGGCCGAAGCGGACGGACAGGAGGTGGCGGGCGATGAATGAGAAAATCCTCGCGAACCGCTACCGGCTGACGGAGCAGATCGGCATGGGCGGCATGGCCATCGTGTACCGCGCGGTGGACCTGCGCACCGGGCATAACGTGGCGGTCAAGGTACTGCGTCCCGAATTCAACGAGGACCGGGAGTTCATCGGCCGGTTCCAGCGGGAGGCGGAAGCCGCCAGCAAGATGACCCACCACAACATCGTGAACCTGCTGGACGTGGGCATGGACGGGGAAAACCGCTACCTGGTCATGGAATACGTGCAGGGCAAGACCCTGAAGGAAGTGATCCATGAGCGCGGAAAGCTGAGCGCCCCGCTGGCGTGCCAGATCGCGATCCGAATCCTGAGCGCCCTCGAGCACGCCCACCGGAACGGCATCGTCCACCGGGACATCAAACCGCAGAACATCCTGGTGCACGAGGACGGGCACATCAAGGTGGCGGACTTCGGCATCGCCCGGATCGCGGACAGCGCGACGCTGACCAAGGGCGACAACGTGATGGGCTCCGTGCACTACTTCTCGCCGGAGCAGGCCCGGGGCGAAGGCGCCACCGCGGCCAGCGATATCTATTCCACCGGCATCGTGCTGTACGAGATGCTGACCGGGCGCGTGCCCTACGACGGGGACAACCCGGTGGCCGTGGCCATGCAGCACCTGCACGCCACGCCGGTGCCGATCCAGAGCCTGGCGCCGGACGTGCCGGCAAGTGTGATCCGGGTATGCATGAAGGCGATGGAGAAGAATCCCGCCATGCGCTACCAGAGCGCGCGGGACATGGCGACCGACCTGCGCGACGCGCTGGCGGAGCGGGGCGACCGCGCCCTGATCGCGGACAGCGATCCGGAAATCTACCAGCCGAAACCGCCGGTGACCCCCGGCGAGAACAAGCCGAACCCCGGCAGCGGCAACACCGCGGGCCAGGCGGGACTGATCGCGACGCTGCTGGCGAAGCGCAGCATGATCCGCATCGGCACGGACATCCTGCTGGCGCTGGTGATCATTGCCGGGCTGTTCTTCGGCGGGCGGGCGATCTACCGCCAGATCCTGACGACGGTGACCGTTCCGGACGTGGTGGGCATGGACCTGAGCGAGGCGGAACTGGTGATCAGCCGGGAGGGCATGTCCGTCGGCAAGGAGCCGAAATACATCGCCAGCGACGAATACCCGGAGAGCGCGGTCATCATGCAGAACCCCGCGGCGGGCACCACCGCCCGGAAGGGGGACAGTGTGATCCTGATCATCTCCGCGGGGCCGACGGACTTCGACATGCCGGACGTGATGAACAAGCCCGTGGACGAGGCGACGGAGCTCCTGGAGTCCCGGGGGCTGAAGGTGACCCGTGACCGGGCCGCCAGCAGCAGCGTGGAAAAAGGCAACGTGATGAACCAGATCCCGGCGGCGGGCGAGAAGGTGACCAAGGACACCGCGGTGACGCTGACGATCAGTGGCGGGATGACGACCATCCCGAACATGACGGGCGGAACCCTCGGAAACGCCGAGGAAGAGATCATGAAAAACAACCTGACGCTGCAGACCGCCCTGAAATATACGCCCACGGACAATCCGGAACTGCACGGCACCGTGGCGGAACAGCTGCCGGAGGCGAATTCCCAGGCGGCGGAGGACACCGCGGTATCCCTGGTGCTGTATGAGCATCCCGATATGATCCAGACGGTCCAGGTATCCGTAAAGCTGCCGAAGGACGAGCAGGCCCTGAAAGTGAAGATCTCCGTGCAGGCCAGCGGATCGAACATCGAGCTGGACAGCCGGAGCTATACCGTGGCGCCGGAGGACCCGCGGACGATTGAGGAAACCTTCAAGATTCCGGACGGGCGGCCGTACTATTACCTGGTCTATGTCGGGGATGTGCTCCAGGTCCAGAAACAGCTGAACCCGGAAGCTTTCCCGCCGGATCCGACGGCGACCCCCGGGGAGAGCGGCGGAAAATGACGGAGACGAACGAAGGATTCCCGCGCGGGACGCTCATCCGCGGGATCGGCAGTTTCTATACCGCGCGGGACGAAAGCGGGGAAGACCATACCCTGCGCTGCAAGAAGAAATTCCGGCACCGGGGCATGACCCCGATGATCGGGGACGAGGTGCTGTTCTCGCCCGGGACGGGGGAGGAGCACGGGTGGATCGAGGAGATCCTGCCCCGGAAGACGGAGTGCCTGAGGCCGCCGGTGGCGAACGTGACGCGGCTGGTGATCGTCCTTTCTCCGGTGCCGGAGGCGGACCTGCTTCTGACGGACCGGCTGATCGCCCGGGCGGCCGCCCAGGGGATGGACGTCGTGATCGCGGTGAACAAGAGCGACCTGGACGACGGGATGGCGGAGACGATCCGCGCGCAGTACCGGGCCGCCGGGATCCCGGTGCTGAAGGTCTGCGCGAGGAAGAAGGAAGGCCTGGAGGAACTGCGGGAAGCCATGGCGGGCAGCCTGTGCTGCATGACCGGGCAAAGCGGCGCGGGAAAGAGCACGCTGCTGAACGCGCTGATGGGCCTGGACCTGGAAACCGGGGATATCAGCCGGAAGATCTCCCGGGGAAAGAACACCACAAGGCAGGCTGAGCTGATCGAGAAGGACGGGCTGCGGGTCATGGACACCGCGGGGTTCAACCTGCTGGAGGCCGAAAGGCAGCTGGAGCCGGAGAAGCTGAAGGAGCGGTATCCGGAATTCCGGGAATACGAGGGGAAATGCCGGTTCCGGGAATGCCTGCACGACCGGGAGCCCGGCTGCGCGGTACGGGAAGCCGCGGAGGCGGGGATCCTGAGCAAAGAGCGGGTGGGACGGTACCGGATCCTGCTGGGGGAAATCAGAGAAGTATGGAGGGCCCGATATGATTAAGGTGGCGCCGAGTATCCTGGCCGCGGATCCCATCAACCTGGAGCGGGACGTCCGCCGGGCGGTGGAATCCGGGTGCGACTGGCTGCACGTGGACGTGATGGACGCCCATTTCGTGCCGAACCTGGCCTATACGCCGGACGTGGTGCGGCGGCTGAAGGAATCCTTTTCCGTGCCGCTGGACGTGCACCTGATGATGGACGAGCCGGAGACATTGCTGGAGGCCTTCCTGAAGGCCGGCGCGGACGTGCTGACGATCCACGCGGAGATCGGGGAGAAAGCTGCGGGATTACTGGAGATAATCCGGGAGAGCGGCGCGCTCGCGGGGATCGCCCTGCGGCCGGGAACGCCGCTGGAGGCGATCGACGGCCTGAAGGAGAAAGCGGACCTGGTGCTCACGATGACCGTGGAACCGGGGTTCGGCGGCCAGAAGATGGACGAGCGCGTGCTGGACAAGATCCGCGCGCTGCGGGACAGCGGATACGGCGGATATATCGAGGCGGACGGCGGAATCCGGGAGGACAACCTGCAGCGCCTGATCGACAGCGGCCTGACCGCCGCGGTGATGGGCACCGCGCTGTTCAGGATCGCGGACATGCGGGCGGCGGTGGAGCGGATCCACCAGATGAAAAGAACGAAAAACGAGGAATGAGGATGCGTCAGGATACGATCGCGGCAATCGCCACGGCGCCGGGCATGGGCGGGATCGGCATTATCCGGCTCAGCGGCCCGGAGGCGGAAAGGATCCTGTATGACCTGTTCGTGCCGGCGAAGGGCAAAAAGCCGCTGGAAAACCGGAAGCTGACCTACGGCCGGATCATGGACGGGGAGGAAACCGCGGACGAGTGCATGGCGGTGGTCATGAAGGCGCCGGGCAGCTATACCCGGGAGGACGTGGCGGAGATCCAGAGCCACGGCGGAACCAGGGTGCTGAACCGGGTGCTGGACCTGTGTATCGCGCGCGGGGCGCGGCTGGCGGAGAGCGGGGAGTTCACCCGAAGGGCGTTCGTCAACGGGCGGATCGACCTGAGCCGCGCGGAGGCCGTAATGAGCCTGATCTCCGCCCGCGGGGAGCAGGAATACCGCTCCGCCGTGCGCCAGATGGAGGGCGGCACCGCGGACTTTATCCGGAAGGCGTCGGACGACCTGTATGAACTGCAGGCCGGCCTGGCCGCCTGCATCGACTATCCGGAGGAGATCAGCGACGAGGAGGGCACCGGGATGCTGCGCCCGGGGCTGGAGAAGCTGATCGCCACCCTGTCCGGCGCGATGGACGAGCGGTCCTCCCGCCTGATCCACGACGGGCTGAAGGTGACGCTGTACGGCACGCCGAACGCGGGCAAGAGCAGCCTGCTCAACGCCCTGCTGGGCCAGGAGCGGGCCATCGTGACCAGCATTCCGGGCACCACGCGGGATACCGTGGAGGGCGAGATCACGCTGGACGGGATCCGGATCCTTCTGACGGACACCGCGGGCCTGCGGGAGACCGAGGACCCGATCGAGCGCATCGGCGTGGAGCGGTCCGAGAAGGCAAGGCGGGACGCGGACGTGGCGATCCTGGTGCTGGACGGATCGCGGGAGCTGACGGAAGACGAAACAGACCGGATTCTGAATTTGACGGACCGGGAGATCGTGGTCATCAACAAGAACGACCTGGCGGAAAAGACGACGGCGGAGACCGTGAAAGCACTGAAGCCGGACGCGAAGTGCGTGTCCCTGTCGGCGCTGGACGAGGAGAGCCTGAAGCCGCTGAAGGATATGCTGCGGGAGAGGACCGCGGTGACGGACAATCTGGCGCTGACCCAGCCGCGGCACCTGGATGCGGCGCGGCGGGCGCTGAAAGCGCTGAAGGACGCGCTGATGACGCTGGATCAGATGACGCCGGACATGGCGGCCACCGACCTGCAGGCCGCGCAGGCGGCCCTGGGGGAGATCACGGGGGACCGGGCGGACGAGAAGCTGCTGGACAGCGTGTTCAGCCGGTTCTGCGTCGGAAAATAACGGAGGAAAAAAACATGGCACAGTCGGTGATCAGCGGAAGGGACAGCCTGAGGAACATCCTGAAGCTGACGGAAAAACTGAATATCCGCCGGCCGATGATCGTCGGCACGGAGCCGCTGCCGGGGACGCTGATGAAAAAGGCGCCGGCGCTGCTGGAATGCCCGGTGTTCTCCGCCTTCCATTCGAACCCGGACCTGAAGGACGCGGCGGAAGGCATCCGGCTTTTCCGCGAAAGCGAATGCGACGGGCTGATCTCCATCGGCGGCGGATCAAGCATCGACACGGCGAAGGCCATCAAGGCCATGATGTACGCCGGGAGCGCGGAAGACACGGCGGTGAAACGGTACCCGGAGGAAATGCCGCTCAGGCATATCGCCATTCCCGGCACGGCGGGCACCGGATCCGAGGCGACGCAGATCGCCGTGGTGTACGTGGACGGGAAAAAGGTGAGCCTGAACCATCCGAAGCTGCTGCCCGACGGCGTGGTACTGGACGCCGCGCTGCTGGACAGCCTGCCGGTATACCATAAGAAGAGCTGCGCGCTGGACGCGCTGGCCCAGGGGATCGAAAGCTACTGGTGTAAAAGCGCGAACGACGACAGCCGGGTGCACGCGTACCTGGCGATCCTCGGGGTGCTGGACAACCTGAAGGCCTACCTGGAAGGCGATCCGCACGCGGCGGAAGAGATGCTCGACGCCTCCTACCAGAGCGGCAAGGCGATCCAGATCACCCGGACCACCGCGGCGCACGCCATGTCCTATATGCTGACGAAGAAGATGGGCTACGCCCACGGGCACGCCGTCATGCTGACCCTGCCGACGCTGTGGGACATGATGGCGGACCGGGAGGACATGCAGGAGGTGCTCGGGAGCATCACCGGGATCATGCGCCTGGGGGATCCGCGGATGGTGTCCCGGATGCTGCGGGGCATCCTGTACGACCTGGAGATGGAAATCCCCGCGATGCCGGATGAGGAGACGCTGGACGAGCTGGCGGATTCCGTGAACACGGAGCGGCTGCAGAACCACCCGGCGGCGCTGTCCCGCAATGACGTGAAGGAAGCCTACCGGAAGGCGTTCACGCCCCAGTGCGCGGCGGAGAAGCAGGCCTGCATCGATATCTGGAAGTACTACAACAGCTGAGCGGCGAAAGGATACGGACATGAAGGAACCGAAGATCTGCGGAATGAACCTGGACAAATGGAAGGAAAGCTACCTGGATCCGGAAAGCGTCCTGCCGGAAGCGGAAGAGCTGCGGGAAACGGCGGCGCTGCCCGGGAAGGACAGGGAAAAGAAGATCAATGTCCATGAGGGCCACCGGGAGAAACTGCGGACACGCTTTATCCAGGAGAACGGGTTTGAACACTTCGAGGACCACCAGATCCTGGAACTGCTGCTTTTTTACGCCAACACACGGGGCGACACGAATCCCATTGCCCACGCGCTGCTGGACGAGTTCGGATCATTGAAGAACGTGCTCGAAGCCCGGCCCGAGATGCTGATGAACGTAAAGGGCGTCGGGGAGGCCGCGGCCATCCTGATCTCCATGGTGGTACCGCTGACGCGGGTATGGAACCGGTGCGCCATGGCGGTGCCGACGAAGATCGGCAACAGCCGGGAGGCGGAGAAGTACTGCCTGTCCATCCTGGCCGGGCACCGGACGGAGCGGTTCTACGTGATCGCGCTGAACGCGCAGTGCAACATCATCGGGGAGCGGAAGATCTCCGACGGGTCGCTGAGCGAGGTGTCGGCCTATCCGCGGCTGGTGATGGAGACCGCGCTGAACTACAACGCCCACAGCGTGCTTCTGTGCCACAACCATCCGGGCGGAACCTGCGCGCCGTCGGCGGAGGACATCTCCTCCACGCTGCAGCTGCAGCGGCTGCTGAACGGCGTCGGCATCCTGGTGCTGGACCACATCATCGTGGCGGGAAGCCGGACATACAGTATGATTGAACACGGAGATATCGATTACCGGCTGCGGAACCGGTAAGGAAAACATCTGACGGAGAAGCGTATGAAGAAAAAGAAGAAACCCAAGGCGGTCAGCGTCATCCTGAAAGTCGCGCTGATCCTGGCGCTGGCCGGGATTCTCGGCTACTGCGGCATCATCGGCATGATCTGCGCGGAGGAGGGCAAGGTGGCGAAGGAACTGGACGGGGAAATGGCGTATGACGCGGTGATCGTGCTCGGCGCGCAGGTGCGCCCGGACGGCACGCCCAGCGTGCAGTTGACCTGGCGGCTGGACGCCGCGAAGGACGCCTGGGAGAAGCATCACGTGCCCGTGGTCGTCTGCGGCGCGCAGGGCGGGGACGAACCCATGCCGGAGTCCGCGGCCATGAAGGCGTACCTGGTGGAAAAGGGGATTCCCGCGGAGATGATCCTGGAGGATCCCGAATCCTTCAACACCAACCAGAACCTGCAGAACGCGAAGAAGCTGCTGGCGGACTATCCGGACGTGGAAAGGGTGCTGATCGTGACCAGCGACTACCACGTGCCGCGGTCCCTGGCGATCGCCCGGGACCTGGGATACGAGGCGATCGGGCTGGGCAGCCCCTGCCTGCCGGAATACTGGATCAAGAACCACGCGCGGGAGGCGCTGGCCTGGTGCAAATACTGGGCGGTCAAATACCTGCATATTCCCCTGAAATAACACACGGCCGGAGGAGAAGACATGACGCCAGGCGATATCCGCGAGAGGCTATGCCGGAACGAAATCCCGTACGGGGAGGACGTGCCGGAAAAGCTGGCGGTATATATGAAGCTTCTGGAAGAATGGAATACGAAGATCGACCTGATCGCCCCGGCGGAGGAAGACGAGGTGCTGGACCTCCATTTCATCGACAGCCTGGCGGTGCTGAAGACCGGGCTTATGCCGGAGGGGGGCCGCGTGATCGACATCGGCACCGGGGCGGGCTTTCCCGGCATGGCGCTGGCAATCGCGCGGGAAGGGCTGGACGTGACGCTGATGGACGCCCAGAAGAAGCGCCTGGGCTTCCTGGAAAAGGTGGCGGCGGAAACGGGATTGAAGAACGTGACGATCGTTCATTCCCGGGCTGAGGACGCCGCGAAGAAAAAAGAATACCGCGAGCAATTCGACATTGCCGCGGCACGGGCGGTGGCCCCGCTGAATGTACTGGTGGAATATTTGCTGCCCTTTGTGAGGATCGGCGGCAGCGCGCTGTGCTGGAAGGGCCCGGCGGTCAACGACGAGCTGGAGTCCGGGCGGCGCGCCGCGCACCTGGTCGGCGGGCGGCTGGAGATGCCGGTCCGCTGCCCCGTGGCCGGAAGGGAATGGGATCATTTGATCCTGCCCGTCCGGAAAACGGAGCGGACGGCGGCGGCTTACCCGCGCCGGTCCGGCGTACCCAAGGCGGCGCCTTTGGCGAGCAAATAGGCGCCGGTAATCCCGCTGGCCGTACCGAGGCCAGGTTCGACAATCACATTATCCAGATGACCCAGGAGACGCGCGGGGATATACCCGTTCAGCAGCTCCAGGGTTTTTTCGCGTATGGAATCAAAGAGGAACTTCTGCTGCATGACGCCGCCGCCGAGGATGATCCGCTCCGGGGAGAAGGAAAGCAGCGCGGCGGCGCACAGCTGGGCCAGGTAGCCGGATTCCAGGTCCCAGGCGGGATGGTCCGGCGGGAGTTCCTTCGCGGACTGCCCCCAGCGCTTTTCGATCGCCGGGCCGGCGGCCAGGCCCTCCAGGCAGTGGGCGTGGTAGGGGCAGAAGCCGTCCGGCGAAGGATCCTCCGGCGCGGGAACGACGGAGATATGCCCGATCTCCGGGTGCATCAGGCCGTGGACCGGTTTGCCGTTCATGATCAGGCCGCCGCCGATGCCGGTGCCGACCGTGACATACAGGCTGACGGAGGTGCCGCGGGCGGCGCCGAGCTCCGCCTCGGCCAGGGCCGCGCCGTTGACGTCCGTATCGATCGCGGCGGGGATGGACAGCTCCTTCTCAAAGACGGAGAGGATCGGGTAATTGCGCCAGGGGAGCTTCGGCGTCATCGTAATGGAGCCGTAGGTTTCCGAGGCGGGGTTCAGGTCCAGCGGCCCGAAGCAGCCGATGCCCAGGGCGGCGAGGCTGAAGCCGCGGTAATAGTCCAGCATCGCCGGCATGGTTTCATCCGGCGTCCGCGTCGGGACCGAGATCCGGGAGACGGTATTTCCTTCTTCATCCATGACCGCCAGGACCATCTTCGTCCCGCCGGCCTCCAGCGCGCCGTAGTACATGCTGTTATCCTCCCGCGTTTTTTGTTTATTATAACACTTAAGATATTTTAATCCAATTCTCATCTGAAAGTAACGCGTTTCTCAAGCAAGGGCCGGAAAAGGATGATATCATACGCTCGTCGGGTGAGGAGAGACCCGGCGGAGGAGGAAGAAGAAATGGCAAGCTATTCCATGGAGGACATCGAACTGATCCGCCGCAGGAGCGGGATGAGCTATGAGGAAGCGGTCGCCCTGCTGGATTACCACGACGGAAGCGTGGCGAGGGCGCTGGTGGACCTGGAGAGAAACGGAAGACTGAAGGAGGAAGAGAAGAAAATGGAAACCACGATGAAGAAGACGGACGCGAAGAACCAGAACAAGTTTATGAACTTCGTTCAGCAGCTGTACAAGACCCGCGTCAAGGTCAAGAAGGGCGACACGATCATCCTGAACCTGTCGGTGCTGTTCACGGTGCTGGCCGTGATCCTGCTGAGCCCGCACGTTACGGTGCTGGGCCTGCTGCTGGGCCTTCTGTTCGGATACCGCATCACGATCGACAAGGACGACAAGGACTTCGAGATCGAGGGCGTCGAAAAGATGGTTAAGAGCGCGGCCGACAACGTCCGCAGCGCGGTGAACGGGATTTCCAAAGAGATCAACAGCGCGGTGGAAAAGAAGCAGGCGCAGAAGCAGGAGAAGCAGGCGGAAAAGACCGAAGCCGCGAAGAGCGAAGAAGTGAAGAGCGAAGCCGTCCAGGCCCAGGCTGCCGCTCCCGCCGAAATCACCGTCGACTCCGAGGAGGACGAAGGCGGGGCCATGCCCCTGAACACGCATATGCCCGACCTGAACGCCGGCATCGTGCGCGACCTGGAGCGGGACGTGAACGGCGCGAACGTGCCGAAGATCCAGGTGCCTGTCCGCGTGGAAAGCAAGGAAGGCGACGTGGAAGTCGAGACGGGGAACGACGGATATCATTCCGTGACCATCGGATAACGGTTTTCCCGGGAACGGGATTGTGATACAATAACTCCCGGAAGAGGGAGGGAGCAACGTGAGCAAAATCCTTGTCGTGGAAGACGAGCGGAAAATCGCCCGTTTCCTGGAACTGGAACTGAAGCATGAGGGGTATGAGGTCGAGACGGCCGGGGACGGGCGCACGGGCCTGGAAAGGGCCCTGGAAGGCAAGCCGGACCTGCTGGTGCTGGACCTGATGCTGCCGGAGCTGAGCGGGATCGAGGTGTGCCGCCGGCTGCGGCATGAGAGCGACGTGCCGATCATCATGCTGACGGCCAAGGACGACGTATCCGACAAGGTGATGGGGCTGGACATCGGCGCGGACGACTATATGACAAAGCCCTTCGCGATAGAGGAACTGCTGGCCCGGATCCGGGTGGCGCTGCGCAAGCCGCGCGCCGCCGCCCGGCCGGATAAGGCGCCGGAGAACAGCGTCTGCCGCGCCGGAGAGCTGAACGTCAACACCGGCACCTACGAGGTGCGCTTCGGGGACGAGCCGCTGCAGCTGACCAAGAAGGAATACGACCTGCTTCTGTACCTGATGAAGAACCGCGGGCGGGCCGTGACGAGGGACGAGCTGCTGGAGAACATCTGGGGCTACGAGTACACCGGGGACACCAACGTGGTGGACGTGTATATCCGCTACCTGCGGCATAAGATCGACGACCGGTTCGGGATCCGGACGATCCAGACCATCCGGTCGGTGGGGTATATATTCAACTATGAGTAAGACGGACAGGGAACAAAAAGTCAGGGAGGTCCGGCCCTATAACCAGGCCTCTGAGACCATACACGCCGGACTGGGGCGCATCAGCTCCAGGATCCGGCTTTCCCTTTCGCTGCGCATCGCCGCGCACTACTGCGCCCGGCTGATCCGCACCAGCCTGGTCACGATGATCATCATTTCGCTGGCGCTGGCGGTCGGGTGCGTGCCGACGGTGCGTTCGCTGATCACGCGCGTGACCGCGCAGGAGCCGGACCTGGAGGATGGCGTTTACAGCCAGATGATCATCCAGGACGCGCGGGCGGAGGCGGTGCTGATCACCCGCGAGGAGCCGGAGAACTTCGGCGTGCGGGTCGCGGAATGGGCGCGGACGCTTGTATCCGGCGGGAAGGTATGGCGGCCGGTGCTCCTGATCGCGAGCGACCACGGGGAGACGGGGAACGCAGTGCTGCTGACGCTGGACCTGAAGGAGGTCTCCTTCATCTGGTTCGGGGTGCTGGCCGGCGTGATCGTGACGGACATCCTGCGGATGCTTTCCTTCCTGCGGCGGCGGAAGGTGCTGGACAAAAAGGTGCTTTCCCCGATCCGCGACATTACGGATATCGCGCGGACGCTTTCGGCGGCAAACCTGTCCAACCGGATCAACGTGGCCGGCATGAAGAGCGAGCTGCAGGACCTGGCGGAGGTCATCAACTCGATGCTGGACCGCATCGAGCGCAGCTATATCAGCCAGAAGCAGTTCGTATCCGACGCGTCCCACGAGCTGCGCACGCCGATCGCCGTGATCCAGGGCTACGCGGACATGCTCCGCCGCTGGGGCAAGGACGATCCGGAGGTGCTGAACGAAGGCATCGAGGCCATCTCCCAGGAGACGGTGGCCATGAAGGTGCTGGTGGAGAACCTGCTCTTCCTGGCGCGGCATGACAAGAACACCCTGATGCTGGAGGTCAGCCGGTTCGACGCGGCCGAAGTGCTGCAGGAGGTATGCCAGGAGGCGGGCATGGTCAGCAGCGACCACCGCTTCGACATCGTTACCTGCGAAAGCGCGCCGATCAACGCCGACCGCGGCATGGTGAAGCAGGTGCTCCGGATCCTGGTGGACAACGCGGTCAAGTACGCTCCGAAGGACAGCGTGATCCAGCTGGGCGTGCGGAAAACCGGGGAGGAGGGCTGCACCCTGACGGTCACGGACCACGGATGCGGCATCCCGGAGGAGGAGCTGCCCCGGATCTTTGAGCGGTTCTACCGCGCGGACGCGGCCCGGAACTCCGAGACCGGCGGCCACGGCCTTGGCCTTTCCATCGCGCGGATCATCGTCGTCGCGCACGGCGGAAAAATCCATGTGCGGTCCAAGGTCGGGGAGGGCACCACGTTTGAGATCGTCCTTCCCGGAATGGGGAACAATCCGGAGGCGGCATAAGGGGAAAGAAGCCGGAATAAGGGCCGAAAAACCCCTCCAGCCCTTGACAGGCAACAATCCTGTAGTATTATATTCGCCGTAATACTACTTCATGTATGGAGGAGACCCAAAATGGCTGAAAAGAAAAAGGCTGCCACCACTGAAACCAAGCCCGTCAAGGCCGCCGCTCCCGCGGAAAAGAAGACCGTGAAGAAGGCCGCTGCAGAGAAGAAGGCTGCTCCCGCTGAGAAGAAGGCCCCCGCGAAGAAGGCTCCCGCCGAGAAGAAAGCGCCCGCTGAGAAGAAGGCTCCCGCCATCGTCAAGAAGGCTGCTGAGACCGCGAAGAAGGCCGCTCCCGCGAAGAAGGCCGCGAAGCTCGGGATCGTGATCCAGAGCCCCATGGGCGGCGCAATCACCCCCGAAGAAATCGCGAAGAAGGTTCCGAAGAACACCGCGAACGTCTACGTCCGCATCGACGAGAACAAGCTGTACTACGTCCTGAAGGACGGCGAGACCGGTTCCGTGGAAATCTGGTAAGCCCAAAATCCAAACGAAAAGCATCCCTTCACCGGGATGCTTTTTTGGACCAGTCCGTCAGCGGACGACCCGCCGGATAAACGCCCGGGCGAAGTCGGCGAATTCGAAGTCCTTCGGGGATGTGGTGCTGAAACTGATGGAATAGGTGTATTCCCCGATTTCACAGGCATAGACGATGATCGTCGCTTTATCGGTTTGGGAGACACCGATGGACCAGACGATTCCGTTGATTTCCGTTTTCGTAATGTCCAGTCCCAGCTCGTCGATGAGCCAGCGGTCCGGGGAAATTCCGGTTTTCCGGGAAAGCACGATGCCGAAATCAGAGGAAAGGCCGTATTCATCCGCGTAATACCGCAGGATATCCCGTCCGTTCTGGTCCACGGTCTGCTGGAAACCGATCCGGGACGGATACTGGTAGGTCAGGTCAAAATACGTCCTCTCCGAGTCGAAGGTGAAGGAAATATCCCCGGCGGAAGAGTGAACGTCGACCGTATCGCCGGTCTCCGGGGCATCATCCCCGGCCCAGGTAATCGTTCCTGTGCCGGAAGCGCCCCGGGAATCAGAACTGTCCGTCGAAACAGGAATTTCCGCTCTTTTTCCTTCAATCTCTATCATGTCGCTTCCGTTCCGGAGGACCTTGAAGAGCACCGTTTCGCCTTCCGCGATTTTCGCGTACGCCTTCTCGAGGTAGAACGTATCTTCCGACAGGACGTTTCCGTCCGCCTCGACGACGATGTCCTTCAGGTGAAATCCGCATTTATCCGCGTCGGAGCCGGGCTCCACCCGGGCTACAAAGCCTCCGGTCACGGAGGACTTGTACCAGGTGCGCGCGAAATCAGCGACGTCCGAGGTAACCAGGCCGAAATCATAGCTGTCGGAGATATCCTGGACCGCCTTTGAGGGCGCAGTGTAGTTTTCTGTAACCTCCGGCCTGTCCAGGTATCCGGTCTTCGTCGAGAACCAGTATGCCGCGCCTTCCGGAATATAGACGACCGTACCGTCCTCAAAGAAGATCCTGGAAACGGCGCAGCGCAGTTCGGCAATGGATTTGTCCTTAATCGTCGTATTGTTAAAGTCAATCGCCGGGAGAAGGCTGTAGGTGCTTTTCTCCCCGGGATTAATATACCAGGACCAGGTCCAGTAGGAGATCGGGCAGGGGACATCGTAAACGTCGTACTGATAGGTATAGAATTTCTGCTCCCCGTTTTTCTTCCGGAAGTCGATGATACAGGTAACCTTGGTGATCCTTTTGGAGGAATGGTTCAATCCGCTGAACAGGATTTCCATTCCGCCTTTTTTGTTCTGGAAGGTGACCGAGGTGAACTCCAGGAGCATGTTGTCGGGGATCGCGGATTCCTCCGTATGGACGGTCAGTTCGACCGCCGCTTTCGGATCCTTTTTGTCGGTAATGACGACGGTGCTGTCTCCCGCTTCCCGGGCGTCCAGGTGCAGTTCGGCCCGGTTGCCTTCGCAGCGCAGGGAGTATCCGAGCGGTTTGCCGGAAACTTTTACGGACACGTTTTTGTCAAAAGCGGATCCGCCGTAGGAGAAGGGAATCGTCAGTCCGCTGATCTCGCGGATGGTATATTCCGTTTCCTCAAACGCCAGGCTCGAGACGGATACAGTATAGACGACTTTGGCTTTGGAGCCGTCTTTCGTGGTTCCGGTCACTTTCGTGCTTCCGGCCGAAACGCCGGTGATCAGGCCGTCCCCGTCCACCGACGCGACGGATTCGTCTGCGCTGGACCAGGACAGGGACTTGACTGTGGCGTTCTCCGGGGAGATCGTATATTCCGCCGCGGCGGTTTCCCCGGCCTTCAGGCGGACGCTGCCGTTGACGGCCTGGACCTTCTTCACGGGCACGACGACGGAGACAAGACATTCCGCGGAAAGGGTATCGCCCTCCGGGAAGGTCATCGTGCAGGTGATGGTGGCGGATCCTTCGGAAACCCCTTTGACGCTGCCGGAGGAGGAGACCGTGCATACGGCCGGATCGGAGGATTCCCAGGCGGCCTTCGCCTTTTTCGCGGAACGGTTCTCCACGGTCGTCTTCAGCTGGACGCTTTTTCCGACGGCCACGGAAACCTCAGTATTATTCAGGACCAGACGGGCTTCGCCCTCCGCGAATGCCCACGAAACAAACAGCAGCACCCAAACACAGATCACCAGGGAGATCGTTCTCTTTTTCATCTTCTGTTTCCTCCGAATGATTCATCGTCGACACGCCGGAGCGAATTGGACCAGAGGTGGACCTCCGGTCATTATTGTTCTCCCAGGATCAGGAGCTGGTTCCGGGCTTCCTCGCTGCCGCCAGCGGCGGCCAGTTTATAGAGCTCGACAGCCTTTTCCCGGGACTGTTCCACACCCAGGCCTTCCAGATACAGGTATCCCAGGCACTCCAGCCCGTCCGGGTCCCCCTGGTCCGCGGCCAGAGCGTAATACTCCGCGGCCTTTTCATAGTCGATATCCACGCCGATACCGAACTGATATGCCTGGCCCAGGGCCCATTGCCCGGGAGCGTATTCCTGTTCCGCGGAAAGGCGATAATACATCAGTGCCTTTTCATAGTCGATATTCACGCCGATACCGAACTGATATGCCTGGCCCAGGGCACATTGCCCGGGAGCGTATTCCTGTTCCGCGGAAAGGCGGTAATACATCAGGGCCTTATCATAGTCCTGATCCACGCCGTCTCCGAAATCATACATCTGGCCCAGGTAAAACTGGGCGATGGCGTTTCCCTTGTCCGCGGAGAGCTGATAGTACTCCACGGCTTTTTCTATGGACGGATCGACGCCCTTTCCGAATTCGTACATAACGGCCAGGTCGAGCAGGCCAATGTCGTCCCCCTGGTCCGCGGCCTTGCGGTAGTATTCCGCGGCGGTTTCCAGGGATGCCTCGAAACCCAGGCCGTTTTCATACATATAACCGAGATTGACCCAGGCCGCATATAAACCCTGGTCCACAGCCCGGGAATAGCATTCGGCGGCTTTTTCGTAATCCCGTTCCACGCCGCGGCCTTCCTCGAACATAAGGCCCAGGTTTTGCAGCGCCTTCGCGTGGTCCTGGTCCGCGGCCAGCTGATAGTATTCCACGGCCTTTTCGTCGCTTTGCTCCACGCCGACGCCGTAATCATACATCCAACCCAGGTCATACTGCGCCTGGGCGTTTCCCGCATCGGCCGCCATGAGGCTGTACTCCACGGATTTATCATAGGACTGTTCCACGCCGTCGCCGCGGAAGTACATTTCCCCGAGTGCCTGACAGGCGGCCGCGTTCCCCTGATCCGCGGCCAGCTGGTAATACATTGCGGCTTTTTCGTAATCCACATCCACGCCCAGGCCCATGGCATACTGGCTGGCCGCCATGTACTGCGCGTACTGGTTTCCGCTGTCCGCAGCCAGGAGGAAACAGCGCAGCGACGTTTCATAATCCCCGACGTCGAAGGCCTTCCATGCCTGGTCGATCCATTCCCCGACCTCGTCCGTTCCTTCCGCCGCGGCGAACACCGCGCAGGAAACAAGCGCCAGGCAAAGCGCCAGCAGGAAGCATTTTCTCAGGAAATCACGCATCGGATTCCACCTCGTTCATTTATTTGACGACTGCCAGGAGGGAACGAAAAGAACCGTCCCCATCGTTCCCTTAGATAATCTCCATGAGGACGGCGCAATCCGCCTTTTCAGGCAGGTAGCGGACTTTGATCCGGGTGCCGGTGACCAGCCGTTTTTTCGGGTTCAGCAGCCGGGCTTCATTCATCAGGCCGCTGTCGGTCCGGAAAACAGCGTAATAGTAACGATAGGGATAATCCGCGCCGCCCGCGTGGCGGACGACATCCTCAATCCGGCAGACCCGCGCTTCGGTTTCCGTACCGCAGCGCTTCGCCAGGATAATCCGCAGTCCGTCATTCCAGAAAAGATAAACCGCGAAAAGCAGGACCATGACCACCGCGACCGTAAACATTGGAACAATCTCCCCGAATCAGGGCCGGGATCCTTTGAGCCTTATCCGCCTTTGCCGGCCGGATACGGAAGAACAGGAGCCCGGCCTATTCCTTTCTGTTCCTGTCCTTCAGCATGAATTATACAGGAGGAAGGCAGCCGGAAACAGATCGGAAAGGGAAAAATAGGACCGCTTATCTCTCTTCTGTAACAACTATTTCGGGAGCATCAGCGGGATCAGGGTCCACATAGCCGAGTTCGATATAGAGCCAGTAGTATTCGTCATACAGGCCGCAGCAGGCGTCCATTCCCATATTGGAACTGAACGCTTTCTGCAGGACGACGGTCCAGTCACCGTATTTCTCAAACAGCTGGTCCGGGGTCGGGCCTTCTTCCTGCCCGTAGGTTTCCAGGTTGCTTTGTTTCACTTTCGCCAGTTCCTCCGGATCGTCATATGACGCCAGGCGCAGGCGGTTCCGCTCGGCGGACACGGCTCGCGCGATTTCTTCCAAAGTGGCGCCTTCGTCCCGCATCCGGTAGATGATATCGGTCATGGTATCCATCGACTCATGGTATTCCCGGCGGGTTTTCTGCGCTTCCGCCACGAATTCCGGATCGGTCCAGTCGTATTCCGCGTAGGTGCCCAGGCGTTTGGACTCAGGGCTCGGGGAGAAACCGTAGACCGCGTCGGGATTCTCAATGATATCCGCCATCGCCTCGGGATTCAGGCGGGGATCATGGACATAGGTGAAGGGGCCTTCCTCCTCCGCGACCGCGGCGCCCAGCAGCAGGACGGCGACGAGAACGGAAATCAGACATAACCAGCGCTTTTTCATGTTGTATTCCTCCTGTGGACGGGGCCAGGATCCGGGCCCTGAGATTTTATATTCTGTGACTGTATTATCCGTGATTCAGCGGAAAAACGCAAGGAAGAATTGCGGGTCACGGGCGGGAAGAGAAGACCGCCGGCCATCGGAAAATGAACCGGCGGAAGGGAAGCGGGCGTATTACAGATGGTCTTTCCGGGCGAAATACGGGGCGTATTTCGCGGCCAGGCGGATCGCCTCAACCATGCTGACTTCACTGGCGATATTCTTTCCCGCGATATCATATGCGGTGCCGTGATCCACTGAGGTCCGGAGAATCGGCATGCCGTTGGTGACGGAAATCGTCCGGTCAAAATCCAGGGTCTTCGTGGCGATATGCCCCTGGTCGTGATAGAGGGAAAGCACACTGTTATACTTCCCCTGTACCGCCTGGTGGAAGACGGAATCCGCGCTGACGGGTCCGGCCACCAGATACCCCTCCGCCTGCAGCTGGCGGACAGCGGGCCCGATCTCGTTCACCTCTTCCCAGCCGAAGAGGCCGTGCTCGCCGCAGTGGGGATTCAGGCCGGCGACGGCCATGGTTCCCCCGCTTACGCCCAGCTTCCGCAGGGCTTCCAGGCATTCCTTCACGCAGCTGACGATATTCTCCTTTTTGATCTGGTCCAGCATATCCCGCATGGAAAGGTGACGGGTCAGGAAGAAAACCCGGAGCCCGTTGGTCTCGAACATGGTGAGGGGATTTTCAGCTCCCGTCAGCTTGCCGAAGATCTCGGTGTGGCCGATATACGGGACGCCCGCCGCGTGGAGCGCTTCTTTGTTGATCGGGGTGGTCGCCACGGCGTCGACTTTACCGGCTATGGCCAGCTCAATGCTTTTCGCGATATATTCATACGCGGCTTTCCCGCACATCGCCTGCACAGCCCCGTACCGGAACGTGTCCATGTCGATATTGTCCATGTCGATCAGGTTCAGGATCCCCGGCTCGTCGTCCAGTTCGGACGGATCGCTGACCGGATGGATCACGAGGCGGGCCCCGGTGATCGCAATGGCCTTCTCCAGGACCCGGCGGCTGCCGATCACGATACAGTCCGCCGAATACCTGACCACATCCGACGCCAGCGCCTTAACCGTGATTTCCGGGCCGACGCCGGCACAGTCCCCGATGGGGACGGCGATCAATGGATTTTTCATGCTGCGCCTCCTGTCCGCATCGTTCCCTCAGTATTGCAGGAACAGTTCCCCCAGCCGCTCCCGGCTGATTTCACCCGTCAGGGCCAGCCGCAGCAGGACCGCCGCTTTCTGCGGGGGTAGGCTGTTCGCGGCGACGGTGTTTTTGCACAGGAGATTATCCCTGATGATCATACTGTCATCAATCCGGGAGGAAATGACGACCGGGATGGTCAGTCCGTTGATGATCTCAATCCATTTCTCGCTGAATTCCCCGGCACCGGCGCCGGCAATCACCAGGCCGTCCGAATGATCCGCGGCGTATTGCAGCAGATCCGGATCCGCGTCCACGGAGAAGTAGAGAACCGTGACCTTCGGAAGCGTCTCCAGGCCGGAAACGTCAAACTCAGACGCGGTGGTATGCCGCCTGGACGGGCTCTCATACATGAACACTTCTTCGTCCCGTACGATGCCGATGGAGCCGGTCTCCCCGGCGGCGATGGCCATCACGCTATAGGTGCTGGTTTTCGTTACGGAACGCGCGGCATAGATCCGGTCGGAGAATACGATCAGGACGCCCTGGCCGACCGCCTCATCAGAGGCCGCGACACAGACCGATTCATACAGGTTGATCGGGCCATCCGCGGAAATGGAGGTGGAAGGACGCATGGATCCGGTCAGCACGACCGGCTTGTCCGTCTTGACGGTCAGGTTCAGGAAATACGCGGTTTCTTCCATCGTATCCGTGCCGTGTGTGATCACAAAGCCCTTCACGTCCGGATCCTCCGCCATTTCGTTGATCGTATGGGCCAGTGTCAGCCATACTTCAGCGGTGATGTCGTCCGAATTGACGTTGCAGACCTGGATAGCCTCAATCTCCGCCACGTCGGCCAGCTGCGGCACGGCCGCCAGCAGTTCTTCCGCCGTCAGGGAACCGGGCTTGTAGCCGGCCGTCTTGCCGGCCTCACCCACGCCGGCGATGGTTCCGCCTGTGGCAAGGACGACGATTTTCGGCTTGCTTTCAGAAACAGCGGTTTCTTCCGCGAAGGCGGAGAGCAGGGAGAATACCAGCACCAGGGATAAGAGGATCGCGGCGAATCTTTTCATGGTTTACATTCTCCATTCACGATTATTTGCGGACCGGAGGGTTCTTTTCGGTCCGTTTTTTCCCGCGGGAACGAAAAGAACCGTCCCCATCGTTCCCTTGTTGTTTTCACGGCTTATCTTATCTGAAAACCGTCCCGCGGTCAAGAATCGGACCGGGGAACGGAGTGGGAACGGAGGGACGCCCCTTTTTGGGAACGGAGGGACGACTCTTTTTGTTCCCTGATTGCGGTATTGAGAGTGCCCCGGCCGGTTTGCAAGAACGTGGATTTACCTGTAAGCTTAAGGTGACAACAAAAACCGCAGGACTTACCACATGCAAAAGGAGGAGCCTCATTTCGACGCTTCATTAAACATCCGGAAGCTGTGCGAAACCGATCAGATGTCAGTCTTTGTTTCCGCATTGACTTTCGCGAATCCTGCATATATGATAAAAAAGGAACTGACCCCTGAAAGGATTATCGACAAACTGAAAAGCTTGCGCTGATTTTCCATTTTACGGACTTTAGCGTTTCGGATATGAGCGAAGCAGCCGAAATGAAACGGAACGATTATGAAGATGCCATACAGTCCGCGACAGCAGGGCATATTTACGCGGGTGTATTATTCCCCGGAACGTCCGGGATTATCAGCAGAGCACCATACCGGCGTTTACACCCGTTGAGTTTCTGAAAAAGATTCAGGGAGAATCATAAACAGGCGAAAAAAAACCAAACGCGAAAACTATCGGATTGGAAACAGGAAATCTGCCGGATTGAAAATGGGATTTCTATCGAACTGGGGGAACGAAAAGAACCGTCCCCATCGTTCCCCATAAAACAAGGAGGTTTTTCCAACATGAAAAAGTGTATCCTCGTACTGGTGACCCTGGTGATGACGATCACGCTGTTCGCGGTTCCGGTGTTTGCTGAGGAATCCGGATTTGTCTTCTCAGAGTGGAATCCGGAGGCGCCGGCGCTGAAAGCATTGATCGAATATGTGGAGGATGTGACGGATGAGGCGTCCGCGAACTATATCCCTGAAGCGGACCGGATCGCCACCTTTGACATGGACGGGACGCTCTGCGCGGAACTGTACCCGACCTATCTGGAGTATTACCTGCTGGAGCGGCGGATCTTCTGTGATCCGACCTATGAGCCGGACGAAGAGATGCTGGAGTTCGGCCGGATGCTGCGGGACCACGCGCTGGACAAATCCTTCCCGGACGGGATGGACGTCCTGCACGCGACGCATGCGGCGAAGGCCTATGCCGGCATGACGCTGACGCAATTCGCTGATTTCGTGACGCAACAGCTGGTACGCGAAACAGATGGCTTTGAGGGAATGAGTTACGCCAATACCTTTTACCTGCCGATGATTGAGGTTGTCGAATACCTGCAGGAGAACGGATTCAAGGTCTATGTATGCAGCGGCAGCGACCGGTTCATTTGCCGGACGTACATCGAAGGCCATCTGGATATTCCATATGAACAGATCATCGGGATGGACGTTGATATCGAAGCGACCAACGAGGACGGCGCGGACGGGCTGAAATACGTCTACACCAGCGAGGACAACATCATCCGGACGGACCGCCTGCTGATCAAGAACCTCAAAATGAACAAGGTGAAGGCGATCGTGAAGGAAATCGGGCGCCAGCCGGTGCTGTCCTTCGGGAACTCGAGCGGCGATGTGAGCATGCACAACTATACGATATTCAACAACCGGTACAAGAGCGCGGCATTTATGCTGATCGCGGACGACGGGGAACGGGACTACGGCAACGCGGAAAAGGTACAGCCGCTGAAAGAGAAGTGGGAAGAAAGCGGCTACTATGTGATCTCCATGAAGGACGATTTCCGGACAATCTACGGGGACGACGTCGTGAAGACCGGAAGCTTCCACTGGCTGGAGGAGTTTGCGGACAAAGAACCGGAGGCAAAAGAAGAACAGCCCGCTGAGGATCCGGCAGAACCGGAAGCATCCGAAGAGGGAAGTTTCCAGTATGTGCTATACCTGGGCACCAACGACAAGGATACCAATCAGCCGGTGTTCACCGAGGCGGAAGCCATGGAACGGGCAAAAGATATCCTGATCCGCCATTTTGGCGGATACACTATCCAGGAAGCTCACGGCGGATGGATCGACGGTGATATAACTTACCAGGAATACACGCTGGTGATCTACCTGAGCGATACGACACTGGACAAAGTCCACGCTGCCGCGGATGAAATGGTTGAAACATTCCGCCAGAGCGCTGTCATGATCCAGCAGAACCCGACCCGGACAGAGTTCTACGCGGGGAAGTGACAGAAGAAAGAATCTTCGGAACCCGCTGAATCGCAGAAAAAAAGGACGACCCTTTTGTTCATGGAGAACGAAAAGGGTCGTCCCTATCATTTCCGGGGAACGAAAAGGGTCGTCCCCTTGTTCCCCCTAACAGCCAAAAAAAGAAGTGCGGATGGCGGGACTCGAACCCGCACGCTTTATGGGCAGGGGATTTTAAGTCCCCGGTGTCTGCCATTCCACCACATCCGCGCATGCAGGAAGTATAGCACTTCCGGGCTTTCAACGTCAAGGTTCAGGGGTTGAAGGAAAGCAGGAACAGTTACACGGATTCCTGAAAAAGTTACTCAGACAATTACATTCAAAACAAAGCTTGTAATTATTCCGGAACAATTGTATAATTTTAAAGGTTACAGCAAAGAAAGCAGAAAACTGTCGGGAGGAAAGCCATGAGCCGGAAAAAGATCGCGGTCTTTATCGCGAGTATTGACCGTGAATACCAGCAGGATTTTACCGCGGCCCTGGCTTCCGCGACCTCCGGCAGTAATGTCGATATCTGCATTTTCAATACCCAGGGGCATATGAACGTGGAAATCTCCTCCAGTGAGGCGGGGGAGAGTATGATCTACGGCCTTCCGGACCTGGATACCTTTGACGGCATTATTTCCCTGCCGGCAACGATGGGAAACGAAATCGCCCTGAATAAGGTTATGGACGTCCTGAAGCCCGTGGCGAAAAGCGGAAAGCCGCATATTTCCATCGACGTGCCCCAGGAGAACGCTGTCTGCATCCAGTTTGACGACCAGGTCAGCGTCAGTGAAATCATCGAGCACATGATCGAGGAGCACGGCGCGCGCCGGTTTGCCTTCGTCACCGGTCCCGCGGATTCCCCTGTATCCGCCGCCCGCGTCAATGCGTGCATGGCAGAAATGCGGAAACACGGTCTGGAACCGGATAACAAACTGGTATTTTCCGGAGAATGGACCAGAGTCGGTGGACGGCGGGCTGCAGAACAGATCCTGGAGCCGGGCGGAGAACTGCCGAATGCTGTGATCTGCGCCAACGACGATATGGCCCTCAGCGTGATTGAGTGTTTCAACGAGCGGGGAATCATGGTGCCGCAGGATGTCGCCGTCACCGGGTTTGACGCCCTGCGGGAGGCGCTGCTGCGCGGCCTGACCACGGTCCGCCGGCCGATCAACCGTTCCGCGCGCAAAGCCATCGAGGTTCTCTGCAAGTGGATCGACGGGGAAGTGCCGGAAAGCCGCACCATTATTCTTCCGACGATCCCGATATACGGGGAAACCTGCGGCTGCATCCAGAACAACGAGCACGTCAACGAAAAACTCCGCGCCCTGGGTACAGAGCGCTGGAATATGGAAACCATCCTGACCCGCGTCAGCATGTTTTCCGGCAGCATGGCCGGCGTCGGCGACGAGGCCGAAGCCGCGGAACGAATCGACGAGTTCGTCGAAAGCTGGGGAATCCGGAAAATGTTCCTGTGCGTGGACCCGTCCATCTGCCGGAATATCGAGGGCCGGGAATTCACCCGGAACTATCCGGAGGAAATGCTGCTCCTGTTCGGAAAAGCGGACGGAGAACGGATCCCCTCCGTCATGTTCCCAACGAAGGACCTGATTCCCGAAGGCCGCCGGAAGCCCGAGAACCAGGGAAGCCTGGTATTTTGCCCGCTGTATTACCGCGACCGGAATTTCGGGTACGTAGCGATTGAGCTGGGAAGCGGAACCGGATCGGCCCTGTATTCCGTGCTGATGCTTCTGAACGGGGCCCTGATGAGCCTGTACCTGCAGACGAACATCCGGCGTTACGCGTCCACCATTGAAAGCATGGCGGTGCACGACATCATGACCGGCATGCTGAACCGGCGCGGGTTCATGGAACAGGCGCCGAAGGTCATGGAGCAGGCCGGCAAGGAAGGGAAGTACTTCGTGATGATCTCGGTGGACATGGACCACATGAAGTTCATCAACGACGAATACGGGCACCTGACCGGTGACGAGGCGATCGGCCGGATGGGGAAGGCGCTGCGGATCCTGGAAACGCGGAACATGACGCCGGTGCATATCAGCGGCGACGAATTCCTTGCCTATGGCATCAGCGACAGCCTGGAGGACGCGCAGGGGCTCATCGACGTGGTGAACGCGGAGATGGACCGGATCAACCGGAGTGATCCGTGGATATGCGATATATCCGCGAGCCTGGGCGTATATGCCGCCATACCGGACGGGAAGGATGATATGGACCAGTTCCTGACACGGGCGGACAGGGCGATGTACGCGGAGAAGAACAGAAAGAAGCACAGGACATGAGCCCTGTGCTTCTTTCTGTTCAATGATTCATTACTCTTCTCCGAGGTCTTCGGTCATCTGGACCAGCTGTTCGAAGACCTTGTCGGCGACGTCGTCATCCGGGACGGTGTAGATGTCGTTGCCGTCCTCATCCTGCTCAATCTTCAGGATGAAGACTTCCAGGTCCTCTTCGTCCGCTTCCGGATCACAGAGGGCGAGGTAGGTTTCGCCTTCGTACTCGAGGGTGGCCAGGTGCTCGAAAAGCGTGCTGTTGCCGTCCTCGTCCACGAGTTCCACGACGTCTTCGTTTTCTTCGGGATCGATGTTCTTCAGTTCATCAGACATTTTCATTTCCTCCTGCGGTTTGTTTGTTTTCGTCGAGCCATTGCTGGAGAATCAGCGCGGCAGCGACTTTGTCGACTACTTTTTTGCGTCCCTGGCGGGATACGTCGCCTTCGATCAGGGCGTCTTCCGCGGCGACGGTGGACAGGCGCTCATCCTGGAAGAAGACGGTCAGGCCGGCTTTTTCCAGCTGGGTGCAGAGCCCGCGCACCTTTTCGGCCTGGAAGCCTTCCGTGCCGTCCATGTTCAGGGGAAGGCCGGAGAGAACCAGGCGGGTGTCGTACTGCTCGCAGATGGCCACGATCCGGCGGGTATCCGGTCCCCAGCCGACGCGGGTGATAACTTCCAGCGGTGTGGCGATGGTGCGGGTCGGGTCGGAGACCGCGACGCCGATGCGTACGTCACCGATGTCTAAAGCAATGATTCTTTCGTTCATAGCACTTAAGAAAGCCTCCGGGGGACCCGGAGGCCTTGGGATCAGTTACCGCTGTTGCGGCGCGGGGGACGGCGGAAACCGCCTTCCGGACGCCGGCCGCTGTCGGTGTTGGTGTATTCGATATCGTTGCGGATCAGGTTGATCCGGCCCTGGGCGTCGATCTCGCTGACCTTGACTTCGAGCTCGTCGCCGATATTCACGACATCCTCCACCTTCTCGACGCGCTTGGTGTCGAGCTTGGAGATGTGGATCATACCGTCCTTGCCGGGAGCCAGTTCCACAAAGGCGCCGAAGTTCATGATGCGGACGACCTTGCCGGTGTACACATCGCCGACTTCGATATCCTTGGCAATGCCCTCGATGATCTTGCGGGCCTTGTCCGCGGCTTCCTGATCAGGCGTGGAGATGAACACGCGGCCATCGTCCTCGATATCGATCTTGACGCCGGTCTCCGCAATGATCTTGTTGATCATCTTTCCGCCGGGTCCGATGACTTCGCGGATCTTCTCGGGATTGATGGAGAAGGAGATGATCTTCGGCGCGTAGGGGCTCAGTTCCTCACGGGGCTGTCCCAGCGTGTCGAGCATGATCTTCAGGATGTGCAGGCGGCCTTCCAGCGCCTGGCGCAGGGCCTGCTGCAGGATCGCGCGGTTGATACCGGCAATCTTGATGTCCATCTGCAAGGCGGTGATACCGTTCATGGAACCGGCGACTTTGAAGTCCATGTCGCCCAGGAAGTCTTCCAGGCCCTGGATGTCGGTCAGGACGGCCAGGCGGCCGCTCGCCTGATCGGTGATCAGGCCCATGGCGACGCCGGCGACCGGCGCGTGAATCGGAACGCCCGCGTCCATCAGGGACAGGGTGGAACCGCACACGGAAGCCATGGAGGAAGAACCGTTGGAGGACAGGATTTCACTGACCAGCCGCAGGGCGTAGGGGAACTCTTCCTCGGTCGGGATGACGGGCAGCAGGGCCCGCTCCGCCAGGGCGCCGTGGCCGATTTCGCGGCGGCCGGGGCTCTTCATACGGCCGGCTTCACCGGTGGCGTACGGCGGCATGTTGTAGTGGTGGATATAGCGCTTGAAGTCCTCGCTGCTCAGCCCGTCCAGGGTCTGGCCCTCAGAGACGGTACCCAGGGTGGTGACCGTCAGGGCCTGGGTCTGGCCGCGGGTGAAGATGGCGCTGCCGTGGGTGCGCGGAAGCACGCCGACGTCGCACCAGATGGGGCGGATCTCGGTGACCTTGCGGCCGTCGGGACGGATGCCCTCGTTCAGG
>JAILIE010000073.1 GCA_024695415.1 Clostridiales bacterium
GCCGAATCTGTCCGGCTTTTCCAGCGGGCAAACAGCCTGCCGGAAACCGGCACGGTGGACGATGCCACCCGTTCCCTGCTCTTTTCCGACGCGGCCGTCAGACGTCCCTATGATACGCTCGTCCCCCTCGCGACGCCCGCGCCCATGCCCGAACCGGACTGGCCGGAGCTGGACGGTGACGGTTTCCTGCCCGGCGATGGGGAATATGTTTATGAGAACGACGAGGAAGGCCTCTGGATCTACGTGTCCCGTAATCTGCAGATCGTAATCACCCGCCGGAAAGACGCCTCCGTTCCGCTGGAATGGTTTGAAACGGATATCCGCACCCGGAACGGGGAGTCTTTTTACTCCGTCATGACCGATCCGGAACGGCCCGGTAAAAAGTACCAGTATCCCTATGTCATCGCAGCGGAAGCAAACTGCGTCCTTGCTTTCTCGGACGACTTCTTCGCCACGCGCATGAACAACAGGGAGACCGTGGGAATCATCATCCGGGAGGGACAGATCATCCGTACGGACACCAACCGGACCAGCGGCCACCATCTGCCGAACCTGGACGTGATGGCCCAGTATCCGGACGGCCGCCTGGAAGTATATGAGTGCAATGAGTATACCGCCGAGGAACTCCTGGCCATGGGTGCGGTCAATGTGTTCAGTTTCGGCCCGATCCTGATCCGGGACGGGGAGATTAACGATAAAGTCTATCATTACTACAAGAGCATTGAACCACGTCACGCCCTAGGCATGATCGAACCCGGCCACTACCTGCTCCTGTCCATCCAGGGACGGATGAAAGAGAGCAAAGGAACCGTCCTGCAGCGGGTTGCGGAGCTTATGAAGGAAAAAGGCGTGCCCCAGGCGCTGAACCTGGACGGCGGCAATACGATGGCCCTGGTCTTCCGCGGACGCATGCTCAATAAGCTTGCTGTCTATAAAAAGAAAAAATTCGTCCGCACCGTCACTTCCGTGATCGCCATCGGGCACACGGAGTCACAGGCGGACGAATAAACACATTTCGGTTTACAGCAGAATCGCACCGGCCAGCAGCGCAAGGGAGAACAGCACCGCGCCGAGGTCTACGGCCGTAAACGGATACTTTTTATATCCGGATTCACGGGTCCGCAGGCGGAAACCGCGTACTTCCGCGGCGACAGCCGTCTGGTCTGTCCGGCGGACAGAGGAGATCAGCAGCGGTGCGCACAACGGCAGGATCATGGAAAATTTCTTCAGTCCCCGGGCTTTGTCAAAAGCGACGCCCCTGGCGGTCTGTGCTTCCATGATGCCGCTCATTTCCTCCAGAAACTGGGGAATGAACCGGATCGCGGTGGACAGGGTAAACGCATACTGATAAGGCACATGCAGCACCTGCACCATCGCGTTGGTCAGGTCGGTGATCCGCGTCACGGCCAGCACCAGTGCCAGCGGCATACAGACCACCACCAGGCGGAGGACCACCTTTCCGGCGGTCAGCAGGCCCTGGTCCGTGATGATCCAGAAAACGGGCGTCCCCTTCCGGGTCAGCAGCACCTGCAGCAGGAACAGGAACGCGGCGATTTTAAGCAGGCCCCGGAAGATATTCCATGTCCGGTTCGCCACGCCCGCAACGATGCCGATCAGCAGATCCACTGCCAGCAAGCCCACCAGGAACAGCAGCCGGTCCGTCACGAAGGCCGCCACGCAGATGATGATCGTCAGAAAGATCTTCGTCACCGGATTCATCCGGTGGATCAGGGAATTACCAGGTACATACTGAAACAGGTTGTTCACTGTGCGGCCCCCTTTCCCCGGAGCGCCAGCACGGTTTCCGCCATCTTTTCCGGCGAGTCTGCGCTTTCAAACCCGGCTCCGAGCCGCAGGCCGAGGCCGATCATCTGGGGCGGCAGGATGGATGCCTTTTCCATGATATCCGTATCCCGGAAAATCTCCGGCACTGTTCCGTCCGCCAGCAGTCTCCCGCCGGCCATCACCAGCGCCCGCCGCGCGTAATCCAGCACAACTTCCATATCGTGGCATACCATAACCACCGTGACCTGCTGCTCCTCGTTCATCCGGCGGATCC
>JAILIE010000078.1 GCA_024695415.1 Clostridiales bacterium
GTGTCCTTCCGGCTGGTGATGATCGCGAACTGCGGGTCCACCGCCTCCAGGAAGGCCGGCACCATGCGTTTGACACCGTGATGCGGGCATTTCAGGATATCGGATTTCAGTTTCTCCGCGCCCACCTGCGCCAGGATATTCTTCTGCGCCTCACCGGATATGTCACCGGTCATCAGGATCGTCGCGTCCCCGAAATGGATCCGGAGCACGCCGCTCATGGCGTTGGCGTCCCCCTTTTCCGCCCGGTACAGTTCCATCCAGGCATCCCCGAGGGTCAGCTCCTCCCCGGGCAGCATCTGGCGGAAAGGAATCCCCTTCTCCTCCAGCAGTTTCACCATTTTCCGCTGCAGGTCGTCCGTGACCTTGTAATCCGCGGGAAAGGGGGAAACGAACACATCCGCCGTCAGGACATCCGACCGGATCGCGGAATAAACCGCCTCAATATGGTCGTCGTGCGGATGGCTGTTGAAAATGATGTCCACATGCCCGAGGCCGTTCTTCTGAAGGTAATACTTCAGGTCACGGGCCCGCAGGACAGATCCGCCGTCCAGGATCATGACATGGCCGCCGCATTCCAGGACAAAGGCGTCGTTCTGCGTAAAGCTCAGGGCCGTAATGCGCAAAATCGGCCTTTCCTCCCAGTCCTCCGGCTTTTCCTTGTTCACGTAAACTTCCGCGCCCGCGGCTGCCGCGCCGGCAAGCAGGAGGAGAGCGATCAGCATGGCGATGATGATTCTGGCTCTGCTCATTTTCTGGTTCCTTTCCCGGTATCTTCCGCCAAAATCGGAAAGCCCTTTCGCCAGGCTTTCATGACCAGAAGCAGCATGCCGACGCAGCACAGCGCTTCGATCAGATAGCTCACGTCTCCGCGCATCCAGTACAGGAATACGATCTTCTGGTCAAGCGCGAACTCCATCAGGATGACGACGCCTGCCAGCAGCAGAATTCCCCCGACGGAAAGCAGGAGTTCCCTCCATTTCCGGACTTCCGCGTCCTGCAGGATCCAGCACAGGAGCAGCAATCCCACCAGGATCACCGCGCTCAGCAGCTGGTTGACCTGCACAAAGCTCCATTTCAGCACTTCGTCCTTCCGCAGGGACTCCAGCACAATCTGTCCCGCGGCGTACATCGCCATCATCCGGACGGCTGCCGCGCCCGGCCTTCTCTGCCGTCCCTTCAGCAGCACGATGACAATCACGATGGCCCAGATCCCCTCCAGCAGGTTCACCGCGAAGTGCCAGTCGTGGTAATAGTCCTGGATACCGAACGGGAACCTGTACAGGATTTCCGGGTTCTCCCACTCGATCATGCTCCATTCATAGATCGGGTCAAACCATTCCTGGATTCCGATTCCGTATCCCATTCCGATCAGGTATTCGCAGAACCGTTCCCCGGCGATCATCAGTGCCGCGCCGGCCGCCGCCGCGTCCAGGATGCCTGCTGTCCGCTGACGGGTGGCGCCCGCGGCGATCACCGCCGCCAGGATGCCGCCCAGGACCGCGCCGTACAGCAGGAACTTTCCTTCGGCCATCTGCCAGAAGGGAATCTGCCGGGAAACAATCCAGTCCAGGGATACCAGAAAATATACTCCGCGCCCGGCCAGCAGCGCCAGCGGCACTGCCAGGCAGCCGAAGAGTATAACGGTATTCCATTTCAGATGGTATCTGTTTTTTTGTGCGGCCGTCAGCGCGAAGGAAAGCAGCGCGCATCCGGCGATCGCCATCCAGTAGGTGCTCATTCCTGTCCTTCTTTTTCCGCAGCCGCGGAGGCAAAATAGATCAGCCCGCTGATCATCCGCCGCCCCGGTGCCTTGTTGATCAGTTTCTTTCCGAAATGCAGCTTGGAGGACCCGCCGCCGTCCAGGTTATACGCGATTTTGCAGTCCGGATACTTGGACAGGATGAAATTGGCCACTTCAAAGGCCTTCATTCCCGTTTCTTCCGAAGCGGCGCCGTCGATCGCCACAATCACATATTTCAGCGGACCGATCTGTGCGATCGCCGACCGTGCGCACGGCACATGCACCGAATGGATACTGTCTTCATACCTCAGTTCCAGCGCTTCACCGTCCACAATCAGAGTCGGTCCGAATGTAATCACGTTGACCGGCGTGCGCCCCTGCCGCGCCATTTCCTCCAGGTGCGCCTGCATATCCGCGGAAGACGCCCGGATCACCGTGGAAAAGTCTCCCTGGTCGTCAATGATCAGCACGTCCTGGTTCTTCCCGCCCTCAAAGTCATCCAGCGTATCCGCGTAAAACACGCCCTGGCGCATCACATATCCGCGGTATTTCGTGCTCTTGACATAATCGTCGTTGATGGCGCAGATCGCGTTGATGTCCTTGAACATCACTTCGCTCTTGCCGTCGATCATGTCGTAGTACGTCTCGTTGGTTAGCGTCGTCCGCAACTGGCTCGGATCCTTGATCTCGATTTCCGCCCAGTGGCATACGGTCTTCCCTTTTCCGCTGGCCCATACCGCTTCCTGGTACAATACCGCGTGGATGCTTTCATCCTCGTACTCGGTATAATCCTGGTTCCAGCCGTTCGGGTCCGGCGTGGCGCCGTGGACGGTCATGTCCATCCCGAGGGGAACCACGTCCGCCGCCGCGGATCCGATGCCTGCCGCCATTATCATCAATACGGCCAGAAGCGCCGTAAAACGTTTTCCAGTCCTCCGGTTCATCCTGTTTCCTCCTCCGCTGTGTCCCGGAAATAAACACAGGTATTGTATCATGCATTCCCGGCGGAAGCAATGAGAAATCCCCGGTTCCGGAACAAGTCCGGATACCGGGGATCGGGTAGGTTCATGCTGGTTTTACTCTCCGGCCAGCTGCTGCAGGCGTTCTGTCCGCCAGGGTTCCGGAAGGTTCTCCGGGTCGGAATCCTCAAAGGGCTCGTACGTCCGGAACCGGAACATATGATAGATGACTTCATAGTGCGGATCCTTGCGCCATCCTCCGGCCGTCGATGTGGAAACCTCGTCGATATGGCAGTCCGGCAGGGCTTCCCGCAGCATGGCGACCACTTCCGGATCCGGCGCGTTCGGATCCTTGTAATCACTCCAGTGGATCCACAGGCGCTTCAGGCTTTTCATTTCCGCGAGGGG
>JAILIE010000094.1 GCA_024695415.1 Clostridiales bacterium
CCTCCTGCCTGAAATCAGTATTCCGGATCGATCGGGATCGTCTCCAGCGGAATCGTGCTGGCATCGAACCGCTTGTATCCGGTCCAGAGTACGCGGATCTCGTTCCGGTAAGGAATCTCGCACTTCACCCACCAGATTCTGTTCCGCTTGTCATAGGCCCGCGTCAGCACCTTGATGTACTGTCCTTTGACGCTGTAGGTCCCGCCCCCGTCGTACTGGGTGCCGGGGCCTTTTCTTGTGGCCAGCTTGTCGATGGTCAGGCCGTACAGGTCGTAGGAAACGCTGCCGCCGGTGTTCCCCTGGTTCCAGCTTTCTCCTCCGTCCGGCACCGTGTACCCGCTCTTCACCCCGGAAAACCACAGGGGCGCGCTGTCGAACGCGGTGATGAAATAGCAGGGCAGCGGATCGTATTCGTTCAGCCCGAAGAAGGCCGCGATCTGCTGGATCTCATACTTCAGCGCGCCGTCCGTCCCGGTCCGGGCGCCCGGCAGCGTCAGCAGCATCGTGTTCTGCATGGCTTCCGGATAATCGTCCGCCATCCAGGCGATATAATTGGTCTCCAGGGCGTATACATAGGGCGTCAGCCGCCAGACTTCCGTGAACCGGCCGCTGAAGTCGCTCATGGCGGCATCCGCGCCGTAGCTGTCGGATACGTGGCCGTAGAAGTCGCCGCTGCTGTAAATGATAAAGGAGCCGTTCATTCCCTGGTCCACATAATCCATAACCACGGCGTTGTTGCGGAAGAACTCGCTCCGCTCGTCCGCCGTCAGTTTCGTTCCCCGCCCGTAATACCACATATTATGCAGGTATTCCCGGCCGCTTTCGCGCCAGTACCTGTCCTGGTCGTCCTCCGCCGCTGCGAAGGACAGCGCGCACACCGCCATCACCAGCGCCAGGATCATTGCAGTCAGTTTCCTCATGATTGGTCCCCTCCCGTCGTTTATGGTTGTTTCCCCTGTCATCTATGCAACGATTATAGCATCCATTTCATTCCCGGTAAAGAAAAAGGCGGAACCATCCGGTCCCGCCGTCAAATCATATGGAGTAGAATAACCTCCTGCTTCCTACTTCCTGCCTGCTAAAAGCCTCCTGCCTGTTTTTGAGAAGGGATTCATGCGCTGAATCCCTTCTCAAAAGCAATTAGATTCATGTCCAGGAATTTCGGGTTGATGACCTTCTTCAGCGCCTCAATCCACTTCTCCTTCGGAATCTCCGTGCAGGCCGCGAAATGTCCCATCAGCACGATATTGACCGACTTGGCGCTTCCCGCCTCCATGGCCGGTCCCAGGGCGTCGAAATCGTCGATATCGAAGCCCTTCGCCTTCAGGTCCTCCAGCACGTTCTCCGGGTATTCCGCTGCGCCGGTAATCACCGGCATCGGATCTATCTGCTGCGTATTGACGATGATCTTTCCGCCCTTGCGCAGGCATCCGGCGTACCGGGCCGCTTCCAGCTTCTCGAAGCTGATGATGTAATCGCATTCGCCTTCCGTCACGATCGGGGAATATACCTTGTCGCCGAAGCGGACATAGGTGACCACGCTGCCGCCGCGCTGGCTCATGCCGTGCACTTCGGAGACCTTTACGTCATAGCCTTCATCCGTCAGCAGGGTTCCCAGCAGGCGGGAGGCCAGCAGGCTTCCCTGGCCGCCGACGCCGACGATCATTACGCTTGTCGTTTTTTCCATTTTGCTTTCCCTCAATTCACAATTGTCACGCATCTGCGCTGCCGCTTGCTGCGTTCTGTTGTTCATTGGAACTCCGATTCGCTTCATCTGTCACTGACAGCGCTCATCTTTGTTCCCCCCGATGGCCCCAAACGCGCAAAGCTGTTCGCATACGCCGCAGCCGACGCACAGCGTCCGGTCAATCTGCGCCTTGCCGTCCTTAAAGCTGATGGACGGGCAGCCCATCTTCATGCACTTCCTGCAGGCGTGGCACTTGTCCCGGTCCACCGTCAGCGGGGTCTTCGGCTTCACGTACTTCAGCAGCACGCAGGGACGCCGGGAAATGATCACGGAGGGCTCCTCCGCGGCCAGCTCCTCCAGCACCGCTTCCTCACAGGCCTTCAGGTCATAGGGATCCACCACCCGCACGCGGTTGATGCCAAGGGCCCTGCACAGGGCTTCCAGGTCCACCTTCGCCGCCGGATCGCCCTTGATGTTGTATCCGGTGGTGGGGTTCTGCTGGTGGCCGGTCATGCCGGTGATCGAGTTGTCCAGGATAATGACCGTCGAGTTGGTCGCGTTGTAGGCGATGTTCACCAGCCCGGTCATGCCGCTGTGCATGAACGTGCTGTCGCCGATCACCGCCACGGTCTTCTTCTCGGTTTCCGCGCCGCGGGCGGCGTTGAAGCCGTGGATTCCCGAAACGCTGGCGCCCATGCACAGGGTGGAATCCAACGCGTTCAGCGGCGCCACGGCGCCCAGGGTATAGCATCCGATATCGCCGATGACGGTGATATGGTTCTTCACCAGCGTATAGTACATGCCGCGGTGCGGGCAGCCGGAGCACATCATCGGCGGGCGTCCGGGCACAGCGGGCGCCTCACCCTGCGCTTCGGGAATCTCCGGAATCGCGATCCCGTCGGACTGAAGCGCCTCGCGGATCGTCTTCTGGCTGAACTCGCCGATCGCGGAGAACAGTTCCTTACCCTTCACCTCGATGCCCAGCGCGCGGATATGGTTCTCCAGCACCGGATCCAGTTCCTCGATCACGTAGAGCTTCTTCACCTTCGCGGCGAAGTCGCGGATCAGCTTCTCCGGCAGCGGGTTCGGCATGCCGATCTTCAGCACGCTGACGCTGTCCCCGAAGATTTCCTTCACGTACAGGTAGCTGCAGCCGGAAGTGATGATGCCGAATTCGTCGTTATCCGCCAACTCCACGCGATTGTAAACGCAGTTTTCCGCCAGTTCCTTCAGCTTCTCCGTCCGCGCTTCCACGATCGGGTGCTTCAGCTTGGCGTAACCGGGCATCATGATGTACTTGGAGGGCTGCTTGACGTAATCCTTCATCGGTACGTTCTCCCGCTCCCCGACGTCCACCACGCACTGGCTGTGGGCGATCCGGGTGCACATGCGGAAAAGCACCGGCGTATCGTATTCCTCGCTCAGCGCGAAGGCGCTCTTCGCGAACTCATACGCTTCCGCGGAGTCCGACGGCTCGAGCATCGGGACCTTCGCCGCGATGGCGTAATGCCGGGAGTCCTGTTCGTTCTGGCTGGAATGCATAGCCGGGTCGTCCGCCACGCAGATCACCATGCCGGCGGTGATGCCCGTATAGCTCATCGTGAACAGCGGGTCCGCCGCCACGTTCAGGCCCACGTGCTTCATCGCGCAGGCGGAGCGCATGCCCGCCATGCTCGCGCCGAAGGCCACCTCGGTGGCCACCTTCTCGTTCGGCGCCCACTCGGAGTGAATGTCGTCATGCTTCGCCAGGAATTCCGTGATTTCCGTCGACGGCGTTCCCGGATAGCTGGACACCAGGCCGATTCCGCCGTTGTACAGTCCCCAGGCCACCGCCTCATTCCCGATTAACAGCTTCTTCATTTTAGCAACCTCGATATCGTTAACTATTTCTTTAAAAGCTACTTGTTTCTGTCTCTCACTTCGATCGAACCGGCTGCAAACACACCGGCAGGCCGTGGGGGCGCAGCCCCCACCCACTAACTATCCCCGTCTCCGTTCCGAATCAGCAGCAATACATTCCAACAGACTGAACGGAGAAGGGGTGCAGGGGAAGTAGCAAAGGAAGTGGGAGTGACAGCAAAACAAGCCTCTTAGCTCTTGTTTTGCGAATCTACCAGTCCCTCGCCGCCGTACATCTTCCGCAGCTTCGGCTTTTCGATCTTGCCGGTGGCGTTCCGCGGCACCGGCGCCAGGATAATCTTCCGGGGCCGCTTATACCGCGGCATCCCCATGCAGAATTCCTGAATGCTTTCCTCGGTGGCATCGGACCCGGGCACCAGCTCGACGATCGCGGCCGCGATCTCGCCCAGCCGGGCGTCCGGCAGGCCGATTACCGCGACGTCCTTGACGCCGGGGCAGGCAGCCATGAAGTTCTCGATCTCGACTGGATACAGGTTCTCGCCGCCGGTGATGACCACGTCCTTCTTCCGGTCGACCAGGTAGATGAATCCTTCCTCATCCTGCTTGGCCATATCGCCGGTCAGCAGCCATCCGTCCTTCAGGGTTTCGGCGGTCGCCTGCGGGTTGTTGTAATAGCATACCATGACGCCGGGGCCCTTCAGGCACAGTTCGCCGACCTCACCCTGCCTGACCTCGGTGCCGTCCGGATTGATGATCTTGATCTGCCATCCGTATCCGGGGATACCGATCGCGCCGACCTTGCGCACGTTCTCGATGCCCAGGTGCACCGCGCCGGGGCCGATGGACTCGCTCAGGCCGTAGTTCGTGTCGTACTGGTGGTTCGGGAAATACTGCAGCCAGCGCTTGATCAGGCTCTGGGGCACCGGCTGCGCGCCGATATGCATCAGCCGCCACTGGTTCAGCTGGTAATCGCTCAGCTTCAGCTCGCCGCTGTCCAGCGCCGTCAGGATGTCCTGCGCCCACGGCACCAACAGCCATACGATCGTGCACTTTTCATGGCTCACGGCCTCGAGGATCGTCTGCGGCCGGGTGCCCTTCAGGATCACGGCCTTGCTGCCGGAAATCAGGCTGCCGAACCAGTGCATCTTCGCGCCGGTGTGATAGAAAGGCGGAATGCACAGGAAGCAGTCGTCCCGGGTCTGGCCGTGGTGCGCCTGCTCGACGCGCGCGGAGTGAATCAGGCTCCGGTGCTTGTGCAGGATCGCCTTCGGGAAGCCGGTGGTGCCGGAGGAGAAATAAATCGCCGCTTCGTCGTCCTCGTCCAGCGTGCAGTCCGGGAAGATGCTGCTGCTCTCGTTGATCAGCTCAGTCAGGTCGTCCGCGAAGCTCGGGCAGCCGGCGCCGGAATAAACCAGCGACACATGGGAGATCCTGTCCGCGATTTCCTCCACGCGGCCGATGAATTCCGGCCCGAAGATCAGCATGTTGCTCTCGCTCAGGTTCAGGCAGTACTCAATCTCGTTCGCCGCGTAACGGAAGTTCATCGGAACGACCACCGCACCGGTCTTCAGGATGCCGAAATAGATCGGCAGCCAGTCGATGCAGTTCATCAGCAGGATGGCGACCTTTTTGCCCTTGCCGATGTTATGGCTCTTCAGCATATTCGCCACGCGGTTGGCTTTCTCGTTGAACACTGCCCACGTGATCTCCCGGCGGTAATGCGGCTGTTTGACGCCGGTTTCCACCAGTTCAAAATCATGCCAGGTGACCCGGCGGGTTTCCGGCTGGTCCGGGTTGATCTCGATCAGCGCGGTGTCGTCCGGCCATTCCCGGGCATTGCGTTCCAGCAGTTCGATAATGGTCATTTCCGTGTTCATTCCTTTCGGTTCAAAGCGTAATCGCTTCAAAGACTATAGCAAATCCGTCGCTTCAAAGTCAATCCAAGTCCATTAAAAGAACAGAGTCTTCAACCGCTCCGGCCCATTCCGGAACCGACGTCAGCCGGATCGTCTCCCCGCTGATCGGATGCTTCACTTCCACCATCGCGCTGTGCAGCGCGAACCGTCCCGGAAACGCCTCCGGCCGTTCCGTCCCGTACAGGAAATCCCCGGTCACCGGGCAGCCGATCGCCGCCATATGCACACGGATCTGGTGCGTCCTTCCGGTCTCCAGTTCCAGCAGCAGCAGCGCCCGCTCCCCGTCCGTCCGGATCACACGGTATCTCGTCCGGCTTTCCTTCCCGTCCGGCGTGATGATCCGCTTCACGGTCGCCCCCGGCGCCTTGCCGATCGGCAGGTCGATGGCCCCCTTTTCCTTTTCCGGAACCCCGTCCGTCAGCGCCAGGTACCGCCGCCGGAAATCCGGCGTATGCAGTTCCCGCTGCAGCCGGTGCTGGGCATGCGGCGTGCGGGCGATCAGCATCAGCCCGGACGTCCCCTTGTCCAGCCGGTTCACCGGTCGGTAGACGAAATCCGCCGGGCAGCCGAAGTATGTATAGACCGCGTTCTCCAGGCTGTCGTCCGGATGGTTCCGGCTGCTCTGGCTTGCCAGCGGCGCCGGTTTGTCCACGGCCATCATCTCGTCGTCGAGATACGGGATATCCAGGTCCAGCCGGTATTCCCGCAGGCGGTATACCGGCTCGTCCTCCGCCCAGTCGATGCGGACGATATCCCCGGCCCGGACCCGCGCGTCCGTAAAGACCGGCTCCCCATTCAGGCGGAGCCGGTTGTTCCATTTGGCGCTTTTCATCGCGGAGTAGCTGACACCCATGCTCCGGCGCAGGATATCCCGCACCCGGCGTCCTTCCTCCTCCGCGGTTACCCGATATTCCACTTTTTTATTCCTTCGCTTTCTTCGGGCCGACCTTCTCGAACAGCACAAAAGCCTTCGGATAGACAGCCATCAGCAGGATCGAGATGACGACATACCGCGCGGTGCGGATCATGTTTGCCCCGAGGGTTCCGTTGTTCAGGAATTCCCGGCTGAAAGGCAGTTTCAGCAATACGTCCGACGCGAAGTAAACGATCATCGCGCCGATGACCCGCAGCGCCATCGCGAAGGGGTTCCGGGTATCCCGGTAACCGCAGATCTTCTCCTCCAGCGGGAAAGCAATCGTCATGCCGATCAGAAGGCCCAGCGCGGTGTAATAGTCCCGGCTGGTGCACCAGAAGACCCCGGGCAGGGAAATCGCCAGCAGGATCGCGTAGCGCACCCATTCCTTCTTCACCTTCCGGTTGAGCAACGTGCCGCCCGCCAGGGCCAGCAGGCCCACGGCCCATCCGGCCAGCACGTCTGTCGGATAATGCACGCCCATGATAAACCGGGACATGCCGATCAGCAGGATCAGCGCGATTCCGATGAACCAGGCCCACTTTTTCCGGATTTCCATCGCCAGGCTGCCATACATGGACAGCGCCATCGCGCTGTGCCCGCTGGGAAAGGAATACCCCTGCTGCACGATGTCCATCGGATCCGCGTCCCCTTCCGGAACGCTCAGCGCCCGGATGGATTCATGCTCCATATAGGGCCGGATCCGCAGCACGACGTTTTTGATCATCGGGAACCACATGCTGGCCGCCAGGATGGTCAGCCCGCAGCGTTTTCCCGCTTCCTTGTTATAGCAGAAAAGAATCACGAGCAGGATCACCAGGGTAACGGTTTCTCCCCCGATCAGGGTAAATAACCTGGAAATCGCTGTTCCAACGGAGCCCAGCGAATTCTGTGCCCATTCGATCATGGATACTTCCCAGGGAAAGAAGAAACTGCTGCCTGTCATCGTCGTCCTGCCTCCGTTCATTGTCTGCTATTATACTCCATTTCCGGCCTGTTCTTCAATCCCCCTGCTTGTCCCCGTCGAAGATCAGGACCCAGCCGTGCCCGTCGTCCCGGAATTCCCGGGTATGGATCGGGCTGCCCATATCGACCGCCGGCGCGGCCTTCAGGGCTTCGTCCGTCACGGCCGCGAGGAAGGACTTCAGCTCCGCGCCTTCCCGCACCATCGGCTGATGGGAGCACAGCACGTGCAGGATTTCCCCGCCGTCCGCCTCCAGCGCCGTCAGGAGCGCCTTCATGTTCTCCCGCCATTCCTTCGCGCCCATCGAGCACGGGAACCACATCCAGGTGCAGGGATTCCAGTCGTCCCCGGTCAGCAGCAGGCCGCAGTCCGGCACCCAGCACACCACGCTTCCGGCGGTGTGCCCCGGCACATGGATCATCCGGACGGTCCGCCCGCCCAGGTTCTCGTCCTCCGCCCCGTACGGCCCGGTTTTGCCCTCAAAGCGGATAAATACCGGCGCCGGAACCGCCGCGGTCAGGAAGTCCGCCGGAACGGTCAGGCCGTTCCCCTCCGCCTGGCGTTTTACCGATTCCCGCTGCGGCACCGCGGTCCGCAGCAGGAACTCGTCCTCGTCCTCCGAGCACAGGAAGCACTCGTCGAACCACCGCGCGCCGAGGATATGGTCATGGTGTCCGTGGGACAGGATCACCTTCACCGGCTTCTCCGTAACCGTCCGCACGTACGCCGCGACGTCCTCCAGGCCGTATCCCGCGTCAAACAGGATCGCCCGTTCCTCCCCCTCGATCAGTGTGAAACTGACGCCCATCGCGTCCGTAATATGCCATACTCCCGGAAAAGGCTGAATGCTCCTGAACATCTTCATTTCCCCCATTACTTGATAATCAGATGATATACCCCCAACCGTCCCTCAAGTCAAGCGATTTTCGCTTGAAATTGTACCGTTCATCCGATACAATGAACTCGTTCCTATCTCCCCGACTAAGACCAATGTATGGAATGGCATTTACTCGGCTGCGCACCAAAAGGGCGTGGGGCGAAGCCCCACCAGCAATTGATTCCCCCGTCTCCGTGCCGACCAACTATCATGCTGATTCAAGCTACTGCACGGAGAAGGGGTGTAGGGGAAGAGGACATTCAAATACCCTTTCAGGAGGAACAACATGAATCATTTTTCTCCCACCTTCGAATCCCTTCGCGAATACCAGGTCCCCTCCTGGTTCATGGACGCCAAGTTCGGCATCTGGAGCCACTGGGGCCCCCAGAGCGTCCCGATGTTCGGCGACTGGTACGCCCGCAACATGTACGTCGAGGGCACACCCCAGTACGAATACCATCTCCGCCATTACGGCCATCCGTCCAAATTCGGCTACAAGGACATCTGCGCCCTCTGGAAGGCCGAGAACTTCGATCCGGACACCCTGATCGCGAAGTATTACAAAGCCGGCGCGCGCTACCTGATGTCCCAGGCGACGCACCATGACCATTTCTTCAATTACGACTCAAAGATCAACCGCATGAACAGCGTCAACGTCGGCCCGAAGAAGGACATCCTCGCCCTGTGGCAGGCCGCCGCGAAGAAGCAGGGGATGCATTTCGGCATCACCGAGCACCTCGGCGCCTCCTTCGCCTGGTGGCGGGTCAACAAGGGCTGCGACAAGTTCGGCCCCTATGCCGGTGTGCCCTATGACGGAAACGATCCGGCGTACCGGGACTTCTACCACGCCAACGAGGAGCACGGCACGGACGATCCCGGCCGGATCTTCCCCTGGTATACCGAAAACATGGAGTTCCGCGCCTACTGGCTGCGCTGCGTCAGCGAGATGATCGACAAATTCCATCCGGACGTCCTCTACACCGACGGCTCCCTGCCCTTCGGCGGCCACTGGATGGGCGAAGAGGAAGGCGCCCCGCTGAAGACGGAGAACTACGAGCTCGGCCTGCAGGCTGTCGCCCGCCTTTACAACACCTCCATCGACGACCATGGCGACAACCAGGCGGTTTATCTCCAGAAGGACCGCCGCCCGCAGATCTTCAAGGTCGGCGTGCTGGATATCGAAAAGAGCCAGCTGCCGGGCATCATGCCCGACCCCTGGCACACGGACACCTGCATCGGCAACTGGTTCTACGACGTGCATTCCCCCTACAAGCATCCCGATCAGATCGTCGAGATGCTGGCGGACATCATCTCCAAGAACGGCGTCATGCTGCTGAACATCCTCCAGCGGCCGGACGGCACGATCGACGACGAGGCGGACTATATCCTGCGGAAGCTCGCCGAGTGGTTCGCCGTCTGCGGCGAGGCGGTCTACGGCACCCGCCCCTGGCGCGTCTTCGGCGAAGGCGACACCCTGGTCAAGATCGACGGCTTTGCCGAGGAAAAGACCTCCTGGAACCGCAACGACTTCCGCTTCGTCCAGAAGGACGGTGCGGTCTATGCCTTCCTGATGGGCGCCAGGGGCGGCGATACGGTCACCATCCGCTCCTTCGCGGACCAGCCCGTCACCGGCGTCGAACTTCTCGGATACGGTCCTGTACCCTTCCGCCAGGACTTCGGCGTTCTCGTCGCTTCCCTCCCGGACAACCTCCCGGTCTTCTGCGCCAACGTCCTGAAGATCCGGTAATTGACACTGGCGTAAGATCACGTATAATGGTTTTGAGACAGTCAGTTGGCGACAAAGCTGTGGATTACAGAATCCCACAAAGTGATTGTTTGCAACAACAATTTAAAAATCCCCCAGTGGATGCTGAACAGAATGATCCGGATTGTAGAAACGAACAGTGAACAGATCATTCAGGCATGGATCGACCACTTTGGAGAAATCACTTATTACTGCTGATATAAAAGGGTCTGGCGCCGTTCGCCAGACCCCGTTTTGTTACTTCCGCGGTTTCCGTCCCTTGTAATCCGCCTCGATATCCTCTTTCCAGGAATCCTCCAGCGGCATGCACTTGCGCATTTTCGCCATGGCGTTCCCGAGAGTCCCGTAGTTCAGCCGGATTCCCTGCGCGTCATTGTGGAAGTTCGCCGCGCGCTCTTCGGCGATCCCGAACCGGGCCGCGGTCTCGACGGCGTCGATATTCGCGCCGAGGAACAGGAACTCCCATCCGTACTTTTCCTTCTGGCGGTTCACCATTTCCTTGACCTGGTCGCTGGTATAGCAATGGCTCGCGTTCTCCAGCCCGTCGGTCGTGATCACGAAGATCGTGTGCTCCGGCACGTCCTCGTCCCGGATATACTTGTGCACGTTCCCGATGTGATGGATCGCGCCGCCGATCGCGTCGATCAGGGCGGTGCATCCGCCGACGAAATACTGCCGTTCGGTCATCGGCTCGATCTTCTGTATGTCCACCCGGTCATGGATCACCGTGCTCTCGTTGGAGAAGAGCACCGTGGAAACCAGCGCCTCTCCCTCTTCCTTCTTCTGGCGCTCGATCATCGAGTTGAAACCGCCGATGGTGTCTTTCTCCATCCCGGCCATGGAACCGCTCTTGTCCATGATGAACACCATTTCCGTCAGGTTCTTTTTCATGAAAAATCCCTCCTGTTTCCGTCTGTCCGCAGGTCCTTTCCGTCCCTGCAGCCATATCCTATCCGAAAACAGGAGGTTCAAGGTCGCATGCCATGCGACATTTCATCTCAAATAAAACGATTGCATCCGAAGGTTTCCAAAGGGCGATCCCGCAGGATCGAAACCCTTTTAATTCATCCCTGACCCCAAAAGCGGCAGATCATACTGAAACAGTACCTCATTAATGTCATAGATGTTGTAAATCCGATGCGAAATAAAATACTCCATCACCAGATCCATCCTGCTGCTCCGGGTGCGGGCGAAGCCCGCCCTCCTCAGCAACTCATCCGTCTCATCCAGGTCCAGCCTCAGCGCCACCGCGAACGCGAACACCGTCGGCTTGCTGGGCCGGTAATCCGGATTCGACCGGATCTT
>JAILIE010000106.1 GCA_024695415.1 Clostridiales bacterium
TTCAGGGCTTTTTCGATGCCGTCGTTTTCCGGCCGGTCCGCCACGAAAGCGCACCGGCTTTTGACTTCCTCCGGCGCGTTGCCCATGGCCACGCTGTTCGGCACATGCTCCAGCATCGCCAGGTCGTTCGTGCTGTCCCCGAAGGCATAACAGGCGTACAGCGGCGCGCCGGCGGCTTCCCGGATCATATCGATTCCGCCGGCCTTGGTGCAGCCGGAGGGCACGATCTCCCAGCCTTCCTGGCCCCGGTCGATGGCCTCATACGGATATCCGGCGGCTGTCAGCGTGTCCATCAGGCGGAGAATGGGTTCCGCGGTATCCGAAAAGCAAAACATCTTCACCGCCCGGAAGTCCGGATCGCCATCTGTAATATCCCGGGTGATCCCCGCGTTGTCGGAAAAGCGGCGGAAGAGCTGAACCACCGGATAATCCGCCCATACCGGATCGAAGTACATCGCGGTGTCGCACTCGTACACCAGGGGAATCCGGCTTTGCAGGAAGACCTGCCGGATCTTCCGGGTGTCCTCCGGGGAATACTCGAATGCCTTCAGCGTCTTTCCCCGGAAGATGACCCGGGATCCGCACCCGGTGACCATCCCGTCCAGCGGCAGGTCGTCCAGCCGCCGGTCCAGGTTGCAGAGGGTGCGCCCGGTGTTCAGGAACAGCAGGCAGCCGTTGGCGTGCGCCTGGTTCAGCGCCGGCTTCACCGAGGCCGGGAGCCGGGCACTGTCGTCAAACAGCGTACCGTCAATGTCAAAAAACAACAGATTCATTTCATCACCAGCTGACCGGATGGATTACGGAAGGATCGATATGCTTCAGGTCCGGGGAACCGGTGCGGACCATCATGGCCTTCAGCTCGCCGGTGAATTCGCGGATCACCCGGGCGACGCCTTCCGCGCCTTCCTCGTCCAGGGGCCGCATCAGGGGCTTGCCGACGGATACCGCGTCCGCGCCGAGGGCCAGGGCCTTAAAGGCGTCAAAACCGTCCGCGATCCCGCCGTCCACGACGACCGTGAGGCTGCCGCCGACCGCTTCCCGGATATCCGGCAGCAGCATCGTCGGGGGAACCGCCCAGCGCATCAGGGCGTTGTGATGGCTCAGGATGATTCCCGCGCATCCGATCCGGGCGCAGGTGACCGCGTCACGGGCGCTGAGCGCGCCTTTGATCACGAAGGGCAGCTTTGTCGAGCGGATATATTCCCTCAGTTCGTCCAGGGAAGGGAGCTTCATTTTCTGCCCGACCACGACGGAGTCCTCGTCGTCCTGCACGTTCACGGAATGCTCGACGTCCATTCCGACGGCGATCGCACCGTTTTTCTCCGCACATTCGATCCGGCGGAAGATTTCATCTTTATCGGCATAGGGCTTGATGATCTTGATGACTTTCGCCCCGGTGGCCAGCACTTTTTCCAGCTCATCGCATCCGCCCATCCCGTAGAAACAGGCGGCGTCCGCCATTTTCGCGCCGGCGGCGAACACGTCCATCCCGGCCTTCAGGTGGCTCAGCGCGCCGGTGGTGACCGGCGTCGAAAACCGGTGGCCGAACAGTTCACACTCCGCGGCGGGATGCACCGCGCCGACAATCCGCCCTTCCACCAGCAGGTGGTCCAGGTATCTGCGGTTCAGTTCGATGGAATCCCCGCGCAGGGGCCGCTTTTCCGCCATAGATATCTCCTCCTTTACCGGTCAAACGGAAATGCCGGCGAAGGCCGCCTTTTCCGCCACATAGTCATACGCCGCGCGGTATTCCTCAAAGGTCTGCATATGCTCCAGCAGCACCGGCGCGTCAGCGGGCATATACCGGTCGATGATCCGGAGGACTTCCGGATAGTCCAGCGTTCCCTCGCCGGGGGAGCATTCCTCCAGCATCGCGGTCAGGCGGTTCGGGTCCATCCGGCTGTCCTTGATATGCGTGCTTTTGATGCAGGGGGCCAGCTTCCGGAAGCAGTCCTCAATAAAGGCTTCCGGCGCCAGGTACCGGCGCGGGCAGTTGATCATGTTCACGAAGTCCATATGCGCGGCGAACTGTTTCCGGTCCACGTCCCGGATCATCCGGAGATATTCGTCCGGGCCGTCCGGCACCATCCAGGGCATCGGCTCCAGGCAGTAGAAGGCGGTATCCGGGCGGACGTCGTCCAGGATCTCCCGGATCACGGCAATCGTGCGCGCATAGGTTTCCTCGGTGTAGTTTGCCCGGTCCGCAGCGTCCCATCCGGCGGTCCCGGGGGTGCCGGCGATGTTAACGCAGCAGGAGACGCCGCATTCATCCGCCAGCACGAGCTGGCGCTTCGCGTAGTCCACCGCCGCCTTCGCTTTTTCCGGATCCGGGTCCAGCGGGTTGTTCCACACGCCGACTTCGGCAATCAGGACGCCGTGCTTTTGCGCGGCCTCCAGGTATGCCTCCCGCTCCGGGAGCGGGGTATCGCAGTTAAAAGGGGCTGTAATGGCTTTGAAACGGGAAGCGATCAACAGCTTTTCCCATTCCGCGGGACTCTTCCATTCTCCGGCCACAGTTCCGCCCAGCAGCATTGTCTGAACCTCCTTGTTTTTTGTTGTGTCCTCTGGATGGGATTATATCATCGAATGCGTTCCGGGAGCAATGTCCGCATCCTGCATTCTTTTTGGCTTTTCCGTGTACAGACCCCTTCGGGCGTTTGACTTTCAAGGGTCCCGCCCATATAATATCTTCCAAGCAATCACGTAAGGAGGCGGAAAACCTTGGCCAAACTGACCATTGACCGCGAAACCTGCAAGGGCTGCGCCCTGTGCGCGGATGTCTGCCCGAAGCATCTTCTCGCCCTGAGCAAGGAGATCAATACCAAGGGTTACCATCCCATCGGGATCGAGGAACAGGACAAATGCATCGGCTGCGCGTTCTGTGCCCGTATGTGCCCGGACGCCGTTATCAAAGTCGAGAAATAAGGAGGAAGCTCATCCATGGGTCAGAAAATGCTCATGAAGGGGAACGAAGCCATCGCTGAAGCCGCCATCCAGGCCGGATGCCGCTTCTTCTTCGGCTATCCCATCACCCCCCAGAACCAGATTCCGGAATATATGTCCAAGCGGCTCCCGAAGATCGAGGGCGGCTGTTTCCTGCAGGCGGAGAGCGAAGTCGCCGCCATTAACATGGTTTACGGCGCGGCCGGCGCCGGCGCGCGGGTCATGACCTCTTCCTCCAGCCCGGGAATCTCCCTGAAACAGGAAGGAATCAGCTATATCGTCGGCGCTGAGCTTCCCTGCGTCATCGTCAACATGGTGCGCGGAGGCCCCGGCCTCGGCTCTATCCAGCCCGCCCAGAGCGACTACTATCAGTCCACCCGCGGCGGCGGCCACGGCGATTACCGCATGCTGGTGCTGGCTCCCTCTTCCGTGCAGGAAGCGGTGGAGCTGACCCAGGAAGCCTTCGACCTGGCGGACAAGTACCGCAATCCCGTGCTGATCATGGGCGACGGCCTGATCGGCCAGATGATGGAACCCGTGGAAATGCCCGAGCGGAAAGAAAGGGCGGACCTGCCCGCGAAGACCTGGGCAGCCACCGGCTGGAAGCCCGGCTGCGGCAGGGAACGGGCCGTCATCAACTCCCTGTATATCGATCCCGCCGTGCTGGAGAAGCACGTTAACCGCCTGTATGAAAAATACGCCGTCATGGAACAGACCGAATGCCGCTGGCAGGAGGAGATGACCGACGACGCTGATTTCGTGATCGTCGCCTACGGCACCACCGCCCGCATCGCGCGCAGCGCCATGCGCAAGCTGCGGGAGGAAGGCATCCGCGCCGGCCTGATCCGGCCGATCACCCTGTGGCCGTTCCCGGCCGCGCCGATCGCGAAGGCCGCTGAGCACGCGAAGGCCTTCCTGACCGTGGAAATGAGCATGGGCCAGATGGTCGACGACGTGAAGCTGGCCGTGGAAGGGAAGAAACCCGTCCACTTCTTCGGGCGGACCGGCGGTATCGTGCCCACCGTACGCGAAATCATCACCCAGGTTGAAACGCTGGCAAAGGAGGGGAAATAATCATGGCGGTCGTTTATGAAAAAACAAAGCTGCTCACCGATAAACCCCTGCACTACTGCCCCGGCTGCACCCATGGCATCATCCACCGCCTCGTGGCGGAAGCCATTGACGAACTCGGCATCCAGGAAAAGACCATCGGCATCGCGCCGGTCGGCTGCGCCGTGTTCGCCTATGACTACTTCAACTGCGACATGATGGAAGCGGCCCACGGCCGTGCCCCGGCGGTCGCCACCGGCTGCAAGCGGGTCAACCCGAACAACATCGTTTTCACCTACCAGGGCGACGGCGACCTGGCCTCCATCGGCGCGGCGGAGATCACCCATGCCGCGACCCGCGGGGAGAACATCACCGTGATTTTCGTGAACAACGCGATCTACGGCATGACCGGCGGCCAGATGGCGCCGACCACCCTGCCGGGCCAGGTGACCACCACCTCTCCCTACGGCCGGGATCCCAAGCTCTGCGGCTATCCGATCCGCGTCAGCGAGATGCTCGCCACGCTGGACGGCCCGGCTTATATTTCCCGCGTTTCCGTGCATGACGTCAAGCATATCATGGAAGCGAAGAAGTCCATCAAAAAGGCTTTCGAGACGCAGATCGCTGGTAAGGGCTTCTCCATGGTCGAAGTGCTGTCCGCCTGTCCCACCAACTGGGGCATGACGCCGCAGGAAGCCCTCAAGTGGCTGGAAGCCAACATGATTCCCCAGTATCCGCTGGGCGTCAAGAAGGAGGTCGAGTAATCCATGGAAGCTCAGTTTCTGATTGCCGGTTTCGGCGGACAG
>JAILIE010000028.1 GCA_024695415.1 Clostridiales bacterium
TCGCGCTTGATGGCTTCCAGGCGGTCCTCGTCGGCGGCGTCCAGCTTGCCGGCGGGGATCTCGGTGATCACCTTATCCGGCGGATAGCGGTACTGGCGCTCGACGATGACGTCGCCGTTGTCCAGGACCGGGATCACGCAGACCGCGCCGATGTGGCGGATGACTTCCCGCACGGTCTGGTTGCCGTTGGGAAGGGTGACCTGGTCGCGCTTTACGTGGAGGATGACGCCGTCGAAGATGTCCTCGGAGGAGATCTTCTTTTCCCGGAGACGTGTTTTTTCAGCTTCGATATTCCATTCCATAACAGTTTTTCCTCGCGGCTTATTTGGCCTCTTTACCCCCCTGCCCCCCTTTCCTCCCGCGGAGGAAGGGGGAATATGCAAAAGGTGGGGCTTCGCCCCACAACCCCTCTCGTGTGAGGAGCGGGCGCTTAACGAAGCAGGTTAAGAGTGAAGGCAACAGCCCCGGCTGTTATGCCTTGGGCTGAATGGTAGCCTTGATGCGGCGGACGCCGGCGGAGGAGGATTCTTCCTTCTGGATTTTGAAGGAGCCCAGTTCGCCGGTGCTGCCCGCGTGGGGGCCGCCGCAGATCTCGAAGGAATAGTCGCCCATCTTGTAGGTGCGGACGCGCTCGCCGTACTTGCTTTCAAACAGGCCGATGGCGCCCTTCGCCTTGGCTTCCGGAACGGTCATTTCCTCGCAGACCACGGGAACGTTCGCGTCGATCGCGACGTTGACCAGGCGCTGGACTTCCTGGATCTCTTCGGGGGTCATTTTCCGGCCGAAGCTGAAGTCGAAGCGCAGGCGCTCGGTGGTGATGTTGGAGCCTTTCTGGGCCACTTCGTCGCCCAGGACCTGGCGCAGCGCGGCGTGGAGCAGGTGGGTGGCGGTATGCAGGCGGGCCGTGACTTCGTTCTGCTCGGCCAGGCCGCCCTTGAAGGTGCCTTCCTGCTTACTGATCGCCTGGTGCTCCTTAAACGCTTCGGCGAAGCCGTTGGCGTCCACGGTCAGGCCTTCCTCGGCCGCGAGCTCTTCGGTCAGCTCCAGCGGGAAGCCGTAGGTATCGTAGAGGCGGAACGCCTGCTTGCCGCTGATTTCGGTTTCCGGCTGGTAGGACGGATCCTTCTGGGCCATGAACTCGTTCTTGCGGCGGATGCCGGAAATGCACTTGTTGAACTCCTTCATGCCGGTGACCAGCGTGGCTTCAAAGCGGGCGGCTTCCTTCATGATCTCGTCCAGGATATAGGCTTCGTTCTTCACGAGCAGCGGATAGGCTTCGTCATAGATCTTCTCGATGAAGATTTTGCTGACTTCGGCGAGCACGGAGGACTCCAGGCCCAGCTTGCGCGTATAGCGGATCGCGCGGCGGAGCAGGCGGCGCAGGATGTAGCCGGCGCCGACGTTGGAGGGCAGGATGCCGTTGACGTCGCCGATCAGCATCGTGGAGGTGCGCATATGGTCCGCGACGATGCGCATTGCCTTCTGCGCGTCGGGATCGTCGTCATAGCTGAGGCCGGACTTCTCTTCCAGGTACTGGATGACCGGCAGGAACAGGTCGGTCTTGTAGCCGTCCGTCAGGCCGTTCAGGAAGGCCAGCATCCGGTCCAGGCCAAATCCGGTGTCCACGTTCTTGTTGGCCAGCGGGGCATAGCCGTCCGCGTTCTTGACGTACTGCATGTAGACGTCGTTGCCGATCTCGACATACCGTCCGCAGCCGCAGGCCGGTCCGCAGTTCGGGCCGCAGGGCTTGTTGTGGCGGGGATAGAACCATTCGTTGTCCGGGCCGCAGGGCGTGCCGGTCGTGCCTTCCAGCTCCCACCAGTTGTCGGACTTGGGCAGGTAGAAGATATGCTCCGGCAGGATGCCGACTTCCTTCAGCAGGCCGGCGGTTTCCTCATCCCGGGGCGCGGCGTCGTTGCCCTCAAAAACGGTGGAGCAGATTTCTTTGCCGTCCAGGCCGAAGACGCTGGTCAGCAGGTCGTAGCTCCAGCGGGTTTTTTCCTTCTTGAAATAGTCGCCGAGGGACCAGTTGCCCATCATTTCGAAGAAGGTGAAGTGGGTCGGGTCGCCGACGCTCTCGATATCGACCGTACGGACGCAGCCCTGCACGTTGCACAGGCGCTTCTTTCCGGAGGGATGGTCCTTGCCGAGCAGGTAGGGCATCAGCGGCTGCATGCCGGCCACGTTGAACATGACGCCGGTGCTCCCGTCGCCGATCAGCGAAACGGCGCCGATATTGACATGCCCCCGTTCCTCATAAAAGCGGATCCAGGCGTTTCTCAGTTCCTTGGAAGTAATCATCGGTCAGTCTCTCCCTTGAGTGTGATGGAATCGAAGAATTATAGCACAGCTATGGGCAGAAAGTAAATCAGAAATCGGCGTAAGCGATGAAAAACCGGCCGGAAACGGGTTTCCGGCCGGAGGGTGTTTCCCGGGGGTTTTACTGCGGGGGCACGTAGCTGTCCCGCCAGCGGTAACCGCAGGTCTGGCAGACATGCTCGGTCCAGCCCCATTCCCCGTCCGCCGGGGGAACGATCTCGTCCGAATATACGGGGTTTTCGCAGTTTTCGGGCAGCAGGGTCCTGCTGAAGTCGCGGGTCTCCTTTTTGCTGAACCCCCTGGTGTCGTTGGGCTTGCGGGAGGCCATCTTCGTCAGCGTCTCGCCGACGATCGCGTTGCAGTAGGCCCGGCGGTCCGGATTGTGCTCGAAGAAGAAAATCCGCCCGGAAACGGTGTTGTGGTTGATGATCCGGTTGTCCGGGCCGAGCTCAAACTTCGTGCCGCTGGTATAGAACATGCCCAGGATTCCGCCGTTGTGGCAGTAGCCGAAGCAGGAAACGTAGGCGTCGATGTCCACGGTGCAGTACTGGATCTGGACATAGCCCGTGGCCTGGATCGCGCCGAGGAACTGTTCGCACCGGGAGGTCCTGTTTTTGTCGGCGAAGATCAGCTCGACGCGGGCGTCGCAGTGACGGATATATCCGCTGCCGAACCCCGCGACGCCGGAGACGCCGGCCATCACGGCCTCGTTGTCCAGACGGACGCGCCCGTCCACCGTCACGTTCTCGATCGTGCAGTGCTGGGCATAGCCGGCCAGGATCGAGGCGAAACAGTGCGTTTTTCCCTCTATTTCCACATGCGCCCCGATGACCTTCAGGTTCCGGATCGTCGATTCCTCGACGACGGAGAACAGGGCGGCGAAGGTGGTTTCATACTCCTTTTTGTTGCCGTCAAGGGTGATCCGGGTATCCTCGCCGACCCGGGTGACCGTCATGTTGTAGATGCCGAAGCCGTTCCCGTCAAACTCCCCGCGAAGGGAAACCGGTGTCCAGTCCACCCCCGCGAGGTCGATGTCGTTCATCAGGAGAAAGCGGGCGCCGGGGTGGGCGGAAACGTTCCGCAGGTCATCCGCCGTGCGGATTTCGATGACTTCCTCTTCCGCCCCCGCGGCGGCGTACGGGAAAACGGCGGCGAGGAGCAGGAGCAGGATAATCAGGCGTTTCATGGTTCCGGGCCTCCTGTCATTCCAGGTTTTCGAACAGGTCGTTGACACCGGGGGTGTCCGGCCCGACGGTGGTCCGGTACAGGCCGAAGAGGGAGGAGTCGTACATGCGGCTCTGGCGTTCCATCCGGAAATACCGGGTTTTCGTCTGGGAATAATGCAGCTCGAAGGCTTCCATCGCCAGGTCCCAGGAGGTGAAGCCGCCGCATTCCTCCAGGGGAATGTCCCAGTTCATATGCACCTGGTTTTCCTCATACAGGTGGACATACAGCTTTTTGACGTCCCAGGTACCGTACTGGGCGGCGGATTCCGGATCATAGGCCGGGTCCGCCGCGTATTCCACGCCGCGGGTGACCTGCAGGGCGGTCAGCCGGTGCTGGGTATGGCCGTATTCGCCGTTCAGGTCCTGCACGACGACGATGTCCGGCTTCGCGCGGCGGATCTGGCGGACGATGGCTTCCTGGGATCCGGGCCAGCAGTTGGCCGCCACGTCGATGCTGGCGATTTCCTTGTCCATGAAGCCGAGGAATACGGGATGGATCCGCATGCCGGAAAACCACATGGACCGCAGGGCTTCCTGGTAGCGGTTACGTCCGCAGTTGGCCATATAGACGATGCCGAGCTTCTTTCCCAGGTGGCTGTACCAGGGGATCATGCCGGAGAAGAACAGCACTTCGTCGTCCTGGTGGGCGGAGAAGAAAAGGATGTCCAGGTGCTCCGGCATTTCCTGCCACTGCTGAACAAGTTCGCGGGGATAGTCGTCCCCGTACACGCGGATGGAGGCCATCGCGGCCTTTTTGCCGTACGGGCGGATCACTACGGTGCGGGCGCCGGCGGGCAGGGAAACCGTATCCACCCAGAACCCGGTTTCCAGCGTTTCCGCCAGCAGGGTGTTTCCGTCCGCGTCCGTTACGGTGACGTCCGTCTTTTCCGGAATCTTCATCCACTCCGCCTGCACGAGCACGGCGGACCCGTCCTCCGGCAGGGTGATCGTCAGCTCCGGCCGCTTTTCGTTCGGGGACCAGCCGGTTTCGATGTTCGCGTCCAGGATGCGCTCGTTATTCGGCACGAAGCGGCATTGGGCGTTCAGGTTCGGCGGCTCCAGCACCTTGCCGGCGATAAAGAAGGGCAGCCGGGCCAGGATGAGGACGTCCTCCCCGGCGCCCGCCTGGACGCAGAGCATTTTCCGGCCGCCGGCGAGGCCCTTCGTTTTCAGCACCCGGCCCCATTCCGCGGCGTCCAGCGTATCGGCGGGCGTTTCCGGGGACCAGAAAGCCACCTGTTCCACCTTTCCCTGGCCCTCGTCCCAGATGAAGAAAAAGACGGATTCGACGGGAACGGACAGGGAGACGGAACCGGTCAGCGGGATATATTCATCGTCCTTGGGATGGATATAGGGGGGCACCGCCAGGGAAGAGGAGACGACCTGATCAGAAAGGGGCGCGCTTCCGGCCGGAACACCGGAAACGGTCAGCTTGTTTTTTGATATGTAGCCCGTGCCTTCCGCGCAGGTGACACGGTAGCTCTTTTTCCCGGCCGAAAGCACGGTGACCGTGGACTTCGCCGCCAGGCGGGCGACGGGCGTGCCGGAAAGATCCGGATTGTCAAAGAGGGAGGCGGTTTTCGCGTCGGCGGGAATCTTTCCCTCCAGGCGCAGGGCCTGGTCAAAAAACGCCATGTCCAGGGTGGTTTCCGCCAACGAGGCGGCGGGAAGCAGGAAGAGGCACAGGACGGCGGCCAGGACGGCGGAAAGAACGCGGGTGAAGGTTTTCTTCATGTCGGGGGTCCTCCTTCAGCGGGCATCGGTCCGGCGGCCCCGGTGCTCCATGAAGGCCAGGAACCCAAGCGCCAGGGCGTAGACGATATAGATTGCCCAGAAGGGAGCGGCCTCTCCGCCGAAGGTGATTTTCCCGTCCAGCGCGAACTCGCCGACGACGATCAGGCCGGCGACCGGCAGCCCCGCAAGCGCCGGAAGCCAGGAGCGGAAGGAGCCGGGGTTGCGGCGGATGGCGTAATAAACCAGCACGCCTTCGCACAGGAGGAAGCAGAACAGCTGCTCCGACTTCACAAACAGCCAGGAGATGGATTCGATGCGCATACTTTCGCACATCACCTGGGGCAGGCAAAGGTAAAACAGGGTGCGCAGGAAGCGGTCCTTCTCCTTCCCGTGAACCAGGGACAGGACCATGGCGGCCAGGGAGAAGAAACCTTCCAGCATGAATACGGCCAGGTAAAACTCCGAATAGTATTCGTCCCAGGCGATTTCGGCGGTGACGGGGAAGAAGATGCCTTCCTCCATCATCTGGCCCATCCCCAGCAGGCCGAGGAAGCCCTCGCCGAAGCGCGTGACCGCGGCGATGAGGGCTCCCATCGGCGCGAAGGTATTCAGCGTGTCCCGGACGCTGCGGCCGAAGAGCTTCGCGGACAGGACGACGGCCAGGATGACACCGGCCACGCCGCCGTAATAGGAAAGCTCGTTATAGCGCAGGCTGAACAGCGCCGGGCGGGTGTTGATCCGGCAGAGCACCCAGGTGACCCGGGCGCAGGCAAGGCCAAGCAGCGCGCCCAGCAGCAGGATTGAAACGGCCAGCGGCAGGGATTTCCCGTCCCCGGCGCGGCGGCGGTCCGACAGGAAGAACCACAGGACGCCGGCCAGGACGCCGCCGCCGATGAGAAGGAAGTACGCGGTTAAATTCACGCTCATGACAGTTGTTCCTTTTGTTATTTGTCCGTAAACCAGGCGCTGGCGAAGTAAATGATATCGGTGACCCCGCGGTCGCTGCCGGATTCTTTGGACACGTTATTGACCCGCTGGCCCAGGAAGACCATCTGGGCGGAGTTGCCGCCGTCGAGGGTGTAGGCGACCTTCACGTCCGCCAGGGACATGACCAGGTCCCGGAAATCGACCAGGTTCAGCCCGTAATGCGCGCAGCAGACCACCATGTAGGTCAGGGGGCCGATCTGGGCGATGGCCATGCGCTGGTTCAGCCGGTCCGGTTCGGAGTAGGCGGGGGAATGGCCGTAGTCCAGCAGTTTTTCGTCTTCCACGGCCTGGCCGTCGATGACCAGCGCCGGGCCGAACTGGAATACGTTGACGGCCTTTTTGCCGTTCCACTGCGTTTTGTCGGCGGCCGCCGGATCCTCGTCCGCGGTGATGACGTGGAAATCGCCGTCCTCGTCGATGATCAGGAGGTCCAGCTTCGGTTCCACCGTATCCCGGTACAGGGTTCCCTGGCGCAGGATATAGTTATTGGATTTGTTGCCGGAGAAGGCGGCGCAGTAGTCCCCGTCAATGGCGATGACCGCGCGTTTCTGTTTCGCAATGGCCTGCACCGGGCGGCGCGTGCTGGCGGTGAAGGAGTCGCCGGCCGGGGCGGTGCGCAGCTGGGAAGGATCACGGATCGTGATGATTGCGTAATAATATGTCGCGCTCCACTGGGATTTTTCCACCCGGTACCGGTCTACCCGGATGGTCGGATCCTCGTAGACCTGGTACTTGGTGTTGTATTTGTACTGGCTCGGGAGCGGGGAGCCGCCGTCGAGGTTGATCGGCAGGGGTTCGAAATGACCGCCGTCCTCCTCTTTGATGTAAATTCCGTCGGCATCGGCCAGGGCCGAAACGCACAGGCAGACGGCCAGCAGGAGGGAAAGCAGTCCGGCAAGCTTTTTCATACCACAACCCCCAATGAAAAAAGTATATATCTGGTATATCGGGACAAATAACCTGGCAGATTATACCATATACGGGGTTTGGGCGTCAACGGACGCGGGGGCGGGACAACGGATGGAGGCCTTTTTTTCAGCGGCGGAATGTGGTAAAATACTTCTGTTACGCGCGCAAGGAGGAACGGCCCATGAGCGAAGAGAAGAAAAAAGGCTTTTTTGCCCGCCTGCGGGAGGGATTGAGCAAGACCCGGGGAAACACGACCGAGCGGGTCAACGAGATGGTCCGGGAGAACCGGAAGATCGACGACGATTTCTATGAGGAGCTGGAGGATATCCTGCTGATGGCGGACTGCGGGCTGAAGGCCACAACCGTCATCATTGACGAGCTGAAGGCCCGGGTCAAGGCCGGAAAGGTCAAGGACGCGGCCCAGGCGCGGGATATGCTCAAGGCAATCATGGTGGAGCAGATGGATATTCCGCGGCCGCCGCTGAAGTGGCCGATGGTGATGCTGATCGTCGGCGTGAACGGCGTGGGCAAGACCACGACCATCGGGAAGCTGGCCCTGCGGTTCCAGTCCATCGGGCGGAAAGTCATGCTCTGTGCGGGCGATACCTTCCGCGCGGCGGCGGCGGAACAGCTGACCGTGTGGGCGGAGCGCGCGCGGGTGCCGATCGTCAAGCACGCCGAAGGCGCGGATCCCGCGGCCGTGGTGTTCGACGCGATCAAGAGCGCCAAGGCCCAGGGCGCGGACCTGCTGATTGTCGATACCGCCGGGCGGCTGCATAACAAGAAGAACCTGATGGACGAGCTGAGCAAGATGCGCCGGGTGATCGACCGGGAGTATCCGGAGGCGGATACCCGCTGCATCCTGGTGCTGGACGCGACCACCGGCCAGAACGGCCTGATGCAGGCCCGGGCCTTCAAGGAAGTCGCGGAGATCGGCGGCATTATCCTGACGAAGCTGGACGGCACGGCCAAGGGCGGTATCGCCCTGGCAATCCGCCAGGAGCTGGAGGTACCGGTATGGTATGTCGGTGTCGGGGAAGGGATTGACGACCTGCAGCCCTTCAATGCGAAGGACTTCGTCGAGGCTCTGTTCTGAGATTTCGTGGCTGCGGCCACGACCAGAGACTTTCCGGCCGCCTCTGGACTCTTCGGGTTGAATACCCTGTTCTGAGCTTGACAAATAATATATAGATAAGGATAATGATCCGGTGCCCGGACGGGCACCCGAGAGAGAGTAAGGAGAGAACATCATGGCAGAACTGACAATGGACAAGCTGGTGGCCCTGTGCAAGAACCGCGGCTTTATTTTCGCCGGATCCGAGATCTACGGCGGACTGGCCAACACCTGGGACTACGGCCCGCTGGGCGTCGAGTTCAAGAACAACGTGAAAAAGGCCTGGTGGCAGAAGTTCGTGCAGGAGAGCAAGTACAATACCGGCCTGGACTGCGCGATCCTGATGAACCGCGAAGTGTGGGTGGCCAGCGGCCATGTCGGCGGCTTCAACGATCCGCTGATGGACTGCAAGGACTGCAAGGCCCGCTTCCGCGCGGACAAGCTGATCGAGGACTTCACCGGAGGCGCTGAGACCGGCGACGGATGGACCAATGCCGAACTGGAAAAGTTCATCGCGGAGCATGACATCGTCTGCCCCGTCTGCGGAAAGAAGAACTTCACCGGCATCCGCCAGTTCAACCTGATGTTCAAGACCTTCGCGGGTGTGAACGAGGACAGCGCGAACGAGATCTACCTGCGCCCGGAAACGGCCCAGGGTATCTTCGTCAACTTCCAGAACACCATGCGTACCACCCGGAAAAAGCTGCCGGCCGGCATCGCCCAGATCGGCAAATCCTTCCGGAACGAAATCACCCCCGGCAACTTCATCTTCCGCGTCCGTGAGTTCGAGCAGATGGAACTGGAGTTCTTCTGCAAGCCCGGCGAGGACCTGGAGTGGTTCAACTACTGGCGCTCCTTCTGCCGCGACTGGCTGCTGAGCCTGGGCATCAAGGAAGA
>JAILIE010000010.1 GCA_024695415.1 Clostridiales bacterium
TGGTTAGAGCGCCAGCCTGTCACGCTGGAGGTCGAGGGTTCGAGCCCCTTCCGGGTCGCCATATAAGCCTTGGTAGCTCAGTCGGTAGAGCATGTGACTGAAAATCACAGTGTCGGTGGTTCGATTCCGCCCCAAGGCACAGTGTTATGCGGTAGTAGCTCAGTTGGTAGAGTGCCACCTTGCCAAGGTGGATGTCGCGGGTCCGAGTCCCGTCTACCGCTCCATTTTATTTGGTGCCATAGCCAAGTGGTAAGGCGAAGGTCTGCAAAACCTTTATTCTCCAGTTCGAATCTGGATGGCACCTCGAGGAAAATGCCACTGCAGGAATGCAGTGGTATTTTCTGTATAAAAAGGATTTCGATCCCGCGGGATCGATCAAAGGTCTTTCCGATCGCTGTTTGGAAACCTTCGGTCCCCATGCCTGATTTAAAAACCGTAAGCAGCCATTTGCTGCTGATGAGATTCCCGACTACGCCGCGTTTCGCCCGGAAGGACAGCGAAAGGGGCATTTGTATTCCCTTTGGACTAAAAATTCCCAATTTTATACAAAAAATGTTGTACAAAACAAAAACATTATGTTATACTGCTCAAGTAAGCCCAACCCCTGGTCGTTACTGCGGTTCATTTCCTCCATGGTTGTTTATCATAACCATTGTCTGGAACGGGGCACAAATCATAACCAATGGCGCGGGTAAACAACATTTTTAGGAGGTTTATACCATGTAAGAGGACAAGAACCTGACCTGCCGTGACTGCGGCAACGAATTCGTTTTCTCTGCCAGCGAACAGGAATTCTTCGCTCAGAAGGGTTTCCAGAATGAGCCCAGCCGCTGCCCGGCTTGCCGTGCTGCCCGCCGCGCTCAGAATGGCAACGGAAATGCCCCCCGTCAGATGTACACCGTGATCTGCGACGGCTGCGGATGCGAGACCCAGGTTCCCTTCCAGCCCCGCGGAGATCGCCCCGTGTACTGCCGTGAGTGCTTCGACGCGCAGCGCCAGGCCCGGTTCTGATTCAGGACAATAAAAAGGAAGCCGCTGATTGATGGCGGCTTCCTTTTTCGTTGCCTTAAAACGTTTTTGAGGATGTTTCGCGCCTGCGGGCGCGACCAGGGCTTTCCGGCCGCCCCGGACCTTCGGCGATTGCCAATAGACAGGTGTTCCGTCCCCGGTCGTCGGTACTTATTTGCAGAGGGAAGTTACGAGGGCTTCCAGCCTGTCGAGTTCGGCGCTGGCGGCGGGTTCATCGGCGCCGCGGGCGAAGAGGTAGGCCTTGAGCTTCGGTTCGGTGCCGGAGGGGCGAACGACGAACTTCATGCCGGAGGCGAGGCGGAATTCCAGTACGTCGCTCTTCGGCAGGCCGGTATCGTCCAGCAGGTAATCCTTTCGCGCCGCGGAAGCGATTTCCGGGGCGGAATAGGAGGCGAGGGGCGCGCGCAGGCCGGCCATGATGGCGGCCATCTGCTTCGCGCCGTTTTCGCCGGGATACTCGAAGTTCAGCGTCCGCTGGGCGAAGAAGCCGAATTCCTTCCGGAGCTCCTCCAGGCGGTCCAGCAGGGTTTTGCCTTCCGCCTTCAGGTTGGCGGCCATTTCACAGGCCAGGAGGGCCGCGTTGACCGCGTCCTTGTCCCGCACGTCCGTTCCGGACAGGTAGCCGTAGCTTTCCTCAAACCCGAAGAGGAAACGCTCCGGATGGCCTTCCTCCTCGAGGAAATGGATCTGCTCGCAGATGAACTTGAAGCCGGTGAGTACGCGGCGGAGTTCCGCGCCGTACTTCGCGCAGACGGCGTCCGCCATGTCGGTGGAGACGATCGTGGTGACGACGACACGGGGCAGGCCGCCCCGGGGCGCCGTGTTCCGGCAGAGGTAGTCGATCATCAGGACGCCCATGTCGTTCCCGCTGACGATTTCGACCCGGTCGCCGTCCCGGACGCCGGCCGCCATGCGGTCCGAGTCCGGATCCGTGGCCAGGCACATGTCCGCGCCGGTTTCAAGCGTCTTCTCAATGGCCAGCTGCATGGCTTCCCGGAATTCCGGGTTCGGATAGGGGCAAGTGGGGAAGTTCCCGTCGGGATTTTCCTGCTCCTTCACGATATCCACCCGGATATTGCCCATCCGGCGCAGGATCTCCCGCACCGGCACGTTGCCTGCGCCGTTGAGCGGGGAGTAGACCAGGCGCAGGGGTTCGGAAGAAGGATGGATCCGCAGCTTCCAGATCGCCTGGTAATAATCCTCGATAATATCCTCCCCGATATAGGTGACCATGCCGGAAGCAAGGTATTCGGAAAGGTCGGGCAGACGGTCCGCCAGCACCGGCTCCTCACTGATCAGTTTCTGGACCCGGTCCGCGGTTTCCAGGGTGATCTGGCAGCCGTCGGGGCCGTAGACCTTATATCCGTTGAACTTCGCCGGGTTATGGGAGGCGGTGATCATGACGCCGCCGGAGGTGTTCAGCCGGCGGACAGCATAGGAAAGCATCGGGGTCGGCTGCAGGCGGGGATAGAGGTATACCCGGACGCCCATGGACGCCATGACGGCGGCGGTCAGCTCCGCGAAATCCCGGCTGTGGATCCGGCTGTCGCAGGAGACGGCGCAGGAGGGATCCGGGAAGGATTCCTTCAGATAGTTCGCGAGGCCGCGGGTCGCCTGCATCACGGTGAAAAGGTTCATCCGGTTCGTTCCGGCGCCCAGTACGCCGCGCAGACCGCCGGTGCCGAACGCGAGAGTCCGGTAAAAGCTGTCGTTCGCCGTGTCGCTGTCCATGCTGTTCAGTTCGGCCAGCAGTTCGTCCGTCATGGCCGGGCAGTCCATCCAGGCCCGGCGCTGTTCCTGAATCGTCATTGGCAAAACCCTCCTGAGTGAAACAGCGCACCGGAACCGGTGCGCCGCGTATTTTTATACAACTCCCTGCCTTCCGGAGGAGTACATCTGGCTTTTCCGGAATGGTGTGATTTTCTGATTATCCCAGGTAAACCCGTCCAGCGTCAGCCGGATGCCGTTTTCCGCGAAGAGGTTGGCGACATCCTCGAACAGGACGTAGATGTGGCGGGTGAAGAAACCGGATTCGGAACAGGCGGGCTCAACAATCAGGTCGTTGATTCCCCAGATCCGGATCGGGTCGTACCCGTCAAAGGCGAAGGATGAGGCATAGGCGGTCAGGTTGGCGGCGCGCAGGTCGCACGGGGAGGCGCCAAGCCAGCTGCCCGCGTTGCGCAGCAGGGCGAAGAAGCACTGCAGCACACGGGAGGGAAGGGAGAAGCACAGCTCATCAATGAAGTAACCGCCGACATCGTAGGTACTGAAGGAAAGGATTCCGTTCTCGTACAGGATAATGCAGAAACCGCCGTCCGCGGCGCGGTGATCATTGGCCAGGGGTCGGAACTGGTATTGAAAGACCGGCCTGCTGTTGTATCCGGCAATCATACACATTCCCCCTATACTTCCGTGCTTCCAAATCACTCCTTATAATATCTAAATATGTGGGGGCAGTCAACCTTTATCCACTACATCTTGTGGTCAAAATTGTGAACTTTTCGTAACAAATGCCATCAGAGCGTCGCGGTTCTGCAGCGGCGTGGTGGTGGGGCGGCCAAGGTCGTCCCGGGCGCCGCAGGCGCAGCAGACTTCCAGCAGCACCGGCCCATTCGCGGCCAGGGCCTCCTTCAGCGCGGCAGTGAGGCTTTCCTCATTTTCCGCCCGCAGGATGACCGGATAGCCGGCGGCTTCGGCCAGGGCGTGGATATTCATCGCGCCGGAGCAGACCGGCATGCCGCCCACGGTTTCATGGGCGCCGTTGTTGACGACGACGTGGACCAGGTTCTTCGGCGCGCGCCGCCCGATCAGCGGCATGGCGCCCAGGTGCATCATGACCGCGCCGTCCCCGTCCAGGCACCAGACCCGGCGGTCCGGCTTTTCCTCCGCCAGGCGCAGGGCGATCATGGAGGCGTGGCCCATGGACCCGACGGTCAGGAAATCCCGGTCATGCCCCTGGCCGGCCTTCTCCCGCAGCTCGAACACTTCCCGGGAGAGCTTGCCGGTGGTGGAAACCAGGATATCGGATTCGCCGGTATGATGCAGGATCAGTTCCGCCGCCCGCTCCCGCGCCATGGGAAAGGCGTTGCCCCAGTCCGGTTTCGCATCGGTGGTCAGCGCACCTTTGCGGACGACCAGCGCGGCGGGCTTCTCCGCCTTCAGGACCGCGAGCAGCTCATTAAACAGGGCAAAGAACTCTTCCTCCGTTGTATCGGCGGAAAGGATCCGGTACGGGATATCCAGCAGGTCCAGCTGGGAAAGTGTCACGGCGCCCTGCCTGACATGCTGCGGCTCGTCCTTCGTTCCGGGCTCCCCGCGCCAGCCGACGATGAGCAGGCACGGAATGCTGTACACCCGCGAATCCATCAGGGAGGTCAGCGGATTGACGGTATTGCCCAGGCCGCTGTTCTGCATATAGCACAGCGCGGGGCGGCCGCAGGCGAGGAAATGCCCGGCGCACAGGCCGATGGCGCCACCCTCGTTATGGGCCACGATATGGACGGGGCCGTCGGTGCCGTACCGGGCATACAGTTCGTTGCAAAGGCCTTTCAGGTAGGAATCCGGGACGCCGGTGAAGAAATCGATTCCCTCTCTGAGGCAGGCGTCCAGCAGAACAGAAGCGCGCATAGAATGTTTCTCCTCGTCAGTTGAAGGTCAGCGGGTAATCCATGACCGCGTAATCCAGCTTTTTGGTATTGGACCGGTCCTTCAGCACGTTCACGATGAACGTGGCCTCCGTCGATTCCGGCGCGAAGGGGGTCGGCATGAAATCGTTGACGTCCTTCCGGGAGGAAATGCGGATCGGGATGATCCGGAAATCCAGGTAGGTCGGCACGTTGTCCTTGACCCGGTAGCGGATCTGGAAAACGATGGAGGACATATCGTCCGGCTTGCTGTTTCCGGAGAAACAGAAGTTGCCCAGGGAATAGCAGATATAGACGCCCTTGTAGTACTCGATGGGCTGGATCCGGTGGGAATGATGGCCGATGACCAGGTCCGCGCCGCTGTCGACCGCCATACGGCCCAGGCGGATCTGGTTGTCCGTCGGTGAGTAATCCTTTTCCACGCCCCAGTGGAAGGAAACGATGACCAGGGGATAATACTTATCGGCCTCGGCGATATCCGCGCAGACCTTCTCCTCAAAGGTATCGTAGCCGCCGAAGGGCTTGCCGTAACGGTCGATGCACAAATAGGAAAGCATCGCGACCTTCACGCCCTGGAACTCGAAAACACCCATGTGCCCGGAGTTGGACCAGATGACGCCGGCTTCGTCCAGGGCGTTCTTCGTGTCGTCGTATCCCTCGTCCCCGTGGTCCATGACGTGGTTGTTCTCCAGGGAGACCGCCTCGATGCTGTTTTCGGTCAGCACGGAGACGTAGGACGGGGAGATGCTGAACAGGAAGTCGTTGTTCTTCTTGTTTGACGGGACGTAGGTCGTGTCTGTCAGGGTGCCCTCGAAGTTCACCAGGGTCAGCTCATCGGAGGAGAGGATGTCCTTCATATTCTTCATGGTGAAGTTGACGCTGCCCTCATGGTCCTCCAGCGCCCTGGCGAAGATCTTCTTGCTGCTTTTCGCGTTGTCGCCGATCGTGAAATCACCGGTGCAGGTGATCGTCATGATCGGGACGCCGTCGCTGTCCACAGTCAGCTTCGGGCCGGATTCCGCGGGAAGATATTCCAGGATATCCTCGATCTCGATGTCGTCCTCCTCGGCAAAGGCGAGGGGGCAGGCCAGGAGAAGAACCAGGAGAAGCGCAAACAGTCTGCGAAGCATGCGAAACAAAACCTCCAATCAGCGAAGGGATGATACGAAATCAGAAATCCGGTCCAGCGCGATATTCAGCTTATCCACCGCCGTCGCGTAGCAACAGCGGATGTTGCCTTCGCCGCTGGGGCCGAAGGCGGTCCCGGGCACCGCGGCGACGTTCTTCTCCCGCAGCAGGCGGGAGCAGAACTCCTCGCTGTTCAGCCCGGTGGAGCGGACGGAGGGGAAGGCGTAGAAGGCGCCGTAGGGCTCAAAGCAGTGCAGGCCCATTTCCCGGAAGGCGGAAACCATCAGGCGCCGGCGGCGGTCATAGCTGTCGCGCATCCGGGCCACTTCCTCATAGCCGTTTTCCCGGCCGGCCTTCAGGGCGGCGATCGCGGCGACCTGCCCCTGGCGCGGCGCGCACATGATGCCGTACTGGTGGATCTTGTTCATGACGTCGATCAGTTCCTTCGCGCCGCAGGCGTAGCCGACGCGCCAGCCGGTCATGGCGAAGGATTTGCTGAATCCGTTGATCGTCAGCGTGCGCGGATACATGCCCTCGATCGAGGCGAAGGATACATGCTGCCGGCCGTCGTACATCAGCTCGGAATAGATCTCGTCGGAAATGACGAAAAGGTCGTGGCGGCGGATGACTTCCGCGATGGCTTCCAGGTCCGCCTTTTCCATGATTCCGCCGGTGGGGTTGTTCGGATAGGGCAGGATCAGGGCCTTGGTTCTCGGCGTGATCGCTTTTTCGAGCAGGTCCGGCCGCAGGCGGAAGTCGTCCTCCTCCAGCGTGACCACACCGACCGGCGTGCCGCCGGCGAAAATGACCCCGGGGGAATAGGAAACATAGCTGGGTTCGGGCACGAGTACCTCGTCGCCTTCGGACAGCATGGCGCGCAGGGCCAGGTCGATCGCCTCGGAGGCGCCGATCGTCACCAGGATTTCGGTTTTCGGGTCATAGCCCAGGCCGTATCGGCCGTCCATGTACAGGGCGATCTCCTCCCGCAGCTCAATCAGGCCGCGGTTGGCGGTATACTGCGTTTCCCCGTCCACGATGGAATCCACCGCGGCGTTGCGGATCGCGTAGGGCGTTTTGAAATCCGGCTCGCCGACGCCCAGGGAGATGGTGTCCTTCATCGTGGACGCCAGGTCGAAGAAGCGGCGGATGCCGCTGGGCGGAACGGAGGTGATCCGCGGATTCAGAAACCGGTCGTAGTTCACGGCGAGATCACCAGCCTGCGGTCAGAATCCCCGGAATCGAAAATAACGCCCTCTTCCTTATAGCGCTTCAGGACGAAACTGGTGGCGGTGCCGGTGACGGTTTCCAGCGGGGAGAGCTTGCCGGAGACGAAGGCGGCGAGTTCCTTGAGCGTACGGGCTTCCACCAGGACCAGCAGGTCATAGGAGCCGGACATCAGGAAAACGCTCTTTACCTCGTCAAAGCAGTAGATCCGGCGGGCGATGGCGTCAAACCCCATATCCCGCTGCGGCGTGACACGGACCTCGATCATGGCCTCCACCCGTTCCCGGTCCGTCAGGTCCCAGTTGATCATCGGGGCGTAGCGGAGAATGACGCGGCGCTTTTCCAGGCTCTCAATCGTTTCGGCCACTTCCTCCACCGAGACGCCGGTCATTACGGCCAGCTTCTCCAGGGGAAGGCGGCAATCCTCCTTCATCAGGTCCAGGAGGGCGGTTTCCAGTTTCGTCATGATGCGCACTTCCTTCATCATAATATACCTGAAAATTTTACAACAGAAAGCGGGGAATGGCAAGCGGAAGAAAGGCGAAGAAACAATTGAAATCCGGCCGGGAAAGCCCTATAATGGACTCAGCGAAAAAAACGAAAAACGGAGGGAATGACACATGAGCAAGTACGCCGGAACACAGACCGAAAAGAACCTGCTGGCCGCGTTCGCCGGGGAGTCCCAGGCCCGGAACAAGTACACCTATTTCGCGTCCAAAGCGAAGAAGGACGGCTTTGAGCAGATTTCCGCCCTGTTCCTGAAGACCGCGGAGAACGAGAAGGAACACGCGAAGCTCTGGTTCAAGGAGCTGGAGGGTATCGGCAGCACCGCTGAGAACCTGGCCGCCGCCGCGGACGGGGAGAACTATGAGTGGACCGATATGTACGAAGGCTTCGCGAAGACCGCCGAGGAAGAGGGCTTCCCGGAACTGGCGGAAAAGTTCCGCGGGGTCGCCGCCATCGAGAAGCACCATGAGGAACGGTACCGCGCGCTTTTGAAGAACGTCGAGATGAAGCAGGTGTTCGAGAAGAGCGAGGTCAAGGTATGGGAATGCCGGAACTGCGGCCACATCGTGGTCGGCACCAAGGCGCCGGACGTTTGCCCGGTCTGCGCGCATCCCCAGAGCTACTTCGAGGTCAACGCGGAGAACTACTGAGAAGGACAGACAGGAAAAAGCCCTTGAGCCGAAAACTCAAGGGCTTTGAACGTCTGGGTGAGAGGATTCGAACCTCCGGCCTCTTGAACCCCATTCAAGCACGCTACCAAACTGCGCCACACCCAGTCAACGGATGGTATCATAGCATAGTTAATGACCCGTGTCAATCGAAAAAAACATTTTCAGCGGGTGATATTCCGGTCGAAAAATGGAATACACAACAGGTAAAACCACCAATCCATATGGAGTGGCAGTCATCAGAATTCGGGTTTTCCGCTCCAAGGCGTTATTGACCGCAGGGGGGTTCTGCTTACAATCCATAAATGAGTTGTACGATTCTTTTTTGAAATTGCCGGCTATGGAAATTGCAGAGAACGGACAGGAGCATTTATGAAAGTCATTGTTCTGAACGGACCGATGGGCGTCGGAAAGACCACGGTCGGGAAATACATCGCCGAACAGAACCCCGGAACCGCTTTTATTGACGGGGACTGGTGCATGGATCTCCATCCGTTTGTCGGCAATCCGGAAACCAGGGCCATGGCCGTCGACAATATCCTTCATATGATCAGGAATTATCAGGCTTGTTCCGTATGCTGCATGGCGGTGCTGGTATGGCTCATGGACGATCCGCAGGTGATCCGGAGCATTATGGAAGGTCTCTCCGCCATGCAGGCCGAAGTGAAGTATGTGACGCTGGTCTGCGACAGGGAAAACCTGATCAGTCGATGGAACCATGATCGGGGGTGTGAATGGCGGACGGACTACTGGCTGAACGTGAGCCTGAAGTCGCTTCCGGGTTTTGAATCGATGGAAAACACCATAGACACAAGCGGTCTTCCGGTTGACCGGATTGCGGAACTGGTGATGGAATGATAAGGCATCCCGGGGAAAAAGCATTCAGATATTCCGGTTTGGAGGAGCAGAAGTTATGACGTTTGTCAGATCCACGGAAATGAAGATCAGCCTGTCCCCGGAACAGGCGGAAATGCTGTCGACGAAAGAAACCATCCGGGAAATCATCCGGCGGAATCCGGATACGGTCCTGGCTTTTGATATTTATGACCGGGAAGAGCTGATCGGTTTTGTCCTGGCGCACCGTTTCGAAGCGAACAAGTATTTCCTGTGGGAATTCGCCATCGACGAAAACCACCAGAACCGGCACAAAGGGACACAGGCGCTGACGGAATTCATCGAATACATGAAGGTCAACCATGACGCCCGGGAGATTACGACCACCTACATATACGGCAACGAGCACGCGAAACATGTATATGAAAAAGTGGGGTTTGTCGAGACGGATGTGGTGGACGAACCGGATTGCCATGAAGTGAATATGGTGTATTATGTCCGGTAAGGGGGAATCAGGGCTGTGAAACATAAACGCCTGAACCGGGACGGGTGGGGATTTCAGTATTACCCGTACTACCAGATGAGGATCGACCATGATCTGTTTCACGGGCTGGCCTGCCTGATCCGGATGACGGACGGGGAAAACAACTACTGGGAAACCCCAAAGGCCGGCAGGGTTCAGGTTACGGGTTCGGGAATGACCTGGCTTGAGCTGGTTCCGGACGGCACCGGCCGGGTGATAACGGTCAAGTATTTCCCGGACGGCACCCATGACGCAGAGCGGAAACATTATCCGGTTCCGGCGGACCCGCGCTTCCGGCCATCCGTCTGGTATGTGGATATCATCGAGGGGATCGAATATGACGAATTTGGCGTCGCCGTGTTCATCGACAAGTACCTGGACGTGATCTTTACCCCGGAAGGAGACGTCAGAATCGACGACCGGGACGAACTGGACCGGGCCTTTGCTTCCGGCGAACTGACTGAAGCGCAGTACGAAGCCGCTCTGTCGGAATGCGATCGGGTGATTCACGACTTTTGCGGAGATATCCGGAAAACGGACGAATGGTGCGCACAGGTCCGCCGCCTGGCGGAGGAACGGATTGCGGCGGGGGAACCTGTGCAGCTGTGCAGGGAAACGGCCGCGCTGGCAGGCGGGAAGATTCCGGGATAAGCGGCTCCCGCCGGCCTGAATTTGAAGAGCCCAGCGAATGAACAAGGAGGATATTAGCCCTGATCCGTCATGAACTGATCAGGGCCACGGAGGAGTTCCTGAAGCAGAAATTCGAGCATGCCACGGAGTTTGAACAGCCGGATATTGCCTATCGGATCGAGCATACCTACCGGGTGGCGAATATCGGAAGGGAAATCGCAGTCAGGGAAGGCTTTGACGAAACGGAGATGATAATCGCCTGCCTTCTTCATGACGTGGCCTATTGCGAGGCGGTCGGGGAAGGCCGCTTCTGGCCCGCGTGGAAAGACCACGGGAGGCGCTCCGCCCGGATCGCCCGCCCGTTCCTGGAAGAACTGGGCCTTCCGAAGGACCGCATGCTCAGGCCGAATCTGGAAAAACACAGAGTACCGGTTCCGAACGCATTCCTTTGCCGCTCTTGTTCTTTTTCCTTCATCGTCTCAGCTTGCTTTTTCCGGATACTTCTTCAGCCACGGTGACTCTCCGCGCCTGCCTGTTTGTCCAAAATCGACATCAATTCCCGTTCCGCCTCGATTTCGCACGCGTAGGGATAGGAACCGGCATACCGGTCAAACTGTTTCCGGACATGTTGAATACATGATTGACTGCAGGACGTATTTCGGACGTCAGAGATGACGGGCTTGCCTTTCTCTTTCAGACGCGGGTTATTCCGACATTTTTCTGTAAAGCCGGACCGCTATGAAAACCACAACCGCGGTACACAAAGCGGACCAGATCTCAACCGACCAGAGCGGAACTGCGCCCCTCTGGTACAGGGCGGGGATAGTATCCATCAGCATATGAAGCAGGATGGCCAGCGGCAGGTAACCTTTCTTTGCGTTCTGTACGCCGCAGAACACAATCACTGTCAATCCGATATGCAGCAGCATCGCGAACAGCCGTTCGATCACATTCAGGGCCATTGAGCCGAAATCAAACGCGGCGGCAGCCTGAACGGAGGGAAGCGCGGCCGCGGCCGTTTCCTCCGTAATTTTCAGCGCTTTCAGCGCGTCTTCAGCGGTTCCCCGGGAGAACAGGATCGCGGAGACCAGATAAATCATGATGGTGGGCAGGATGACCGCCAGGATTTCGATCCCGCCATGGCCGATTCCGTACAGCACCGCGTTTTCACGGGTACGATCCTTTTTCAGGATGTATTTCAGGACAATATACCTTCCGCACTCCTCGAAAACGCCGGCCATGATGATTCCGTAAAGCACGTATGCCACGGTATTCCCGTTGATAAACCGGGATACGGGATTATCCATGACAATGCACAGATAATGCACCCCGAGTTCCAGCACGCGGGAGGAAACCATAAACCCGACAGCGCCGGCGATGAGCCAGCTGATTTTCGTCTGTTCCTTATGCTTCCCGCGCCAGTAAAGGAAGCAGGCGACAGGAACCGCGATCATCAGGATGACCGTGATGGCCAGGGAGGGAACGGCGTTGCTGCCGATGACGATATTTTCAAACTCTGTCATTTTCAGTCACCTCCCCAGGTTTCCACGCAGAAGCCGTGATGGCCGCACTTCACGCAGGTCAGCTTCCGGGTTTTCATCGTATGACCGGCGAAAAGAGCTTCTTTAAATGCCGGCCGGAACACCTCGTGGCACTGCGGGCAGATATAGGCCGTATGGCGGTAGTAATAGCGCGTCCAGAATACGCCGAAGGGGATTGCGATCACAACCCAAAGGACGAAGGGCCACCAGACCCCTTTCAAAATCCACAGCAGGATGGACGCGATCTGCAGGAGACCCAGGGGAATCCCGCACAGGAATACATTCCTGTACATGGTATTCAGTTTCTTTTTGCTTTCCATAACCGTCGCTATGTCACCAATGGATTCGATGGAGAATGACGAAACGGTTTTCAGTCCGCTTTTGAGTTCAGCCAGCCGGTCCAGTTTATCCTTACGCTCGCCGATTTCCTCCCGGAGCACCTGTTCCTGCTGTTCCAGCATTACAGCGATCACGCCTGAAGGGTCATCTTCCTTCAGCAACTGCCCGATAGTGTCCAGCGACAACCCCGTGTCCCGCAGGAAGCATATGATTTTCATTCTCTTCAGGTCTTCCCCGGAATACAGCCTCCTGCCGCCCTCCGTCAGCGCGCTGGGAATCAGGATACCCCGCTGATCGTAGAACTGCACAGTCCGGACAGTAATACCACAAAGTTTCGCCAGCTCTCCGGTTGTGTACTGTGACATAACTCCGAACCTCCTTTCAGCGGCCATCCTACTATATGACGTAACGTCACAAGCAATACCTGACGTAAGGGGATTTTTGGTTTTATCTTTGAAAATTCATATTTCAATCATCGTATGGAGATTGAAAAGCATACGTCCGGAATCGCCGCTTTTATCACCCGATAATCGTCATGGACAAAAGGCCGAACAGTAGCGACAGGAAAACCAGCAGCGCCAGCTCCAGCTTCCAGCGGTACAGGATCAGGCCGACGCATTCCCGGATGAAGGCGTTGGGCCAGAACCACCACGCCGTTTTGCTGCCGAGCCCTTCCGCGGAGACACCGACCCGGGCCGCCCACAATCCGCTGCGGAACACATGGTAATTGGTGGTCACATAAGCGATTCTGTTCCCGATCCCGTGCTCCTCCATCAGTTTGCGGGAAAAGGCTATATTCTCCAGCGTACTGGCCGACTGTTCCTCCGTCAGGATCGCGCTGTCCGGGATCCCACGGGAAAGCAGGTAGGCACGGATCGCCGCGGCCTCGGGCATAGGCTCGTCCTTCCCCTGGCCGCCGGAAGGAATCAGGACCGCTTCCTTCCCGGTCTTTTCCTTCTGTTCTTTCCAGAAATCGACCGCCCGGTCCGCCCGGCCCTGCAGCAGCGGCGGCAGCGTGCCGTCCGACCGGAACCAGCATCCCAGGACCAGGATCGCGTCCCGGTCCTGCGGGGGCACATGCCGGGCGGCTTTCAGCCCGCATACGGCTGCCCCCACCAGCATGCACTCAAAGTAGGAATAGGCCGTGCAGTAAAGGTTCTCCATGGTCATGTTGATCCGCAGTTCCATCAGGGATCCGGCAAAATCCCGGGAAGAGAGCCAGATGCCGAACAGACCGCCACCCAGCATCCCAAGGCCCACGATCAGGCCCGCGATGCTTTCCGGCCGGGGCCGGTGATGGCGCAGCAGTTCGATATTGCTGACAACCATGGCCACCGAAAAGATGAAGACCGCCGGGAAAGTATAGAACAGGAACCGGGAACCGGCGCAGCAGATGGTCGAGTAAACCGAATTCATCAGCATCTCTTCCGGCCGGAAGAGATATCTCAGTGTCGCCACCAGCAGGATAACGCCGCTCACGAAGGTGAACAGGAATCCGCCGGCGCAGAAGATCGTGGAATAGGCATAGAACGCCGGGCCCCGGGCGGAAAGATACCCCCGCAGCAGGATAACGCTGATCCCCAGCACGAATACGGTCAGGCATACCAGGGCGGCACCGCCGCCGGAAAAACTGCCGTCCGCCTCGTTATAGACGGTGAGCAGCCCGCTGATTTTCAGCACCGTGAATCCGACCGATTCCCCCTGGCTGTCCAGCAGGCACAATTCGCTTTCGCCCGGCGCCCGGGGGATGACATTCACCCATACGCTGTCCCCGTGGATTACCGGCTCGCCGATCTCAATCAGTTCCGGCCGATCCGCTTCCGCGCGGACCTGCGTGCCTTCCGGCAGAACCGGCAGCGAAAAACGCACATTCAGGGCATTGCCCGCCGCCAGCCGGTAAAGGGCAAACACGCACAGCATTCCAACGGCCAGGATGATGGCCGCGCGGGTATATCGTTTCATGTGTTTCCCTTCTTTCACCGGTTATGACGCGTTTATATAAGACGAAGTCCGGACCCCTTTCATTATCGCATAAAAATGCCATTCCGGGAACAACCGGCAGGAAAATAATGGATTGTATTTTGCTTGCATTTTTTGGAAGCCTTCGATATACTTGTATTAACGGAAACATACCATTCAAAACACAGGAGATGCCTATGAAAACGAGACGCCTGACCAAGAAGGAAATGTGGATTTTCGCGATCGGCCAGCTGGGCTGGTCCATCCTGAGCGGCATTGTCGGCACCTGGCTGGTGACATTTTACCTGCCGACCAGCCAGGCGGTGGAAGAGTCCGGCGCGCTGTTCTATGTGCCGACCGGACTGGTCATTTTCGGTGTACTGACCATCCTCGGCCTGATCACCTTCATCTGCCGGATCTTTGACGCGGTGACGGACCCGTGGATCGCGTCGATGTCCGACCGGAGCCGGAACCCGAAAGGCCGCCGGATTCCGTTCATGCGCCGGGCCGCGGTTCCTTTTGCCATCGTGACGGTGCTGATCTTCTTCGCGCCCTTCGGCGCCGGGAAAGGGGAGGCGACCAGCCCCTGGAACATCGCGTGGGTGCTGGTATCCCTGATCCTGTTCTACCTGTTCATGACCATGTACTGCACGCCGTACAACGCGCTGATTTCCGAGTTCGGCCAGACGCAGGAAGACCGCATGTTCATCTCCACGGCGATCTCCCTGACGTTCTTCTTCGGCACGCTGCTGGCTTACCTGCCCTTCGCGCTGGCCGGACCGCTGCAGGGCATGGTCGGCTACGCCTGGAGCTACCGGATCTGGTTCATGGTGCTGGCGCTGTTCGCGCTCGTCTGCATGCTGGTTCCGGCGTTCAAACTGAACGAGAAGGATTTCGTGGACGCGCAGCCCAGCGAAAGCAACGCCATGAAGAGCCTGATCAAGACCTTCAAAAACAAGGAGTTCCGCAAGTTCTCCGCGTCCGATATCGCGTACTGGATCGGCCTGACGCTGTTCCAGACGGGCCTTCCGTTCTTCGTCAAGGTGTCCATGCAGCTGGATGAATCCAACACGATGCTGTTCATGGGCGGCATGACGGTGCTGAGCGCCTGCTTCTATCCCATCGTATCGAAACTGGTGGCGAAGTTCGGCAAGAAGAAGCTGGTCATCACCGGGTTCCTGGGCCTGGCGCTGGCGTATGTGATCACGGCGCTGATCGGCGTCGTGCCGGGGACCACCGGAAGCATGATTCCTGGGATCCTGATCGTGCTGGTCGCCGCGTTCCCGATGGCGCTGCTGGGGATTATCCCGCAGGCGATTGTAGCGGACGTGGCGGAAGAAGACGCGATTGTGACCGGGGAAAAGCGGGAAGGGATGTTCTTCGCGGCACGGACCTTCGCGATGAAGTTCGGGCAGTCGATCGCCATGCTGGTATTTACGTCACTGGCGGTGCTGGGGACCACGCAGGACCTGACGAGTAATGACCTGACAGCGTCGGATACGGGGCTGAGGATTGTGGCGATTGTCGCGGTGGTGTTCTGTGTACTGGGGGCTGTTATACTGAAGCTGTATGACGAGAAGAAGGTTATGAAGACCATTCTGGAAGATAAAATCGGGAAGGTTGAGATGGCTGAAGGAAAGGCCGAGCCGGAAAAGACGGGAGAAGGGGCGGAGAATGATTCTTCTACTACTGTCTGACAGGCACAAATTTTTACCACTTCCCCTGCTCCGCAACCTATATAGTCGCAGAGGCGTTACATCCGCCTCTGCTCTTTATTGGTTGACCTCAGCTCTGACGAATTCTGCCACTGGCAGTCGTCAGAGCTTCGCCCCCTTCCCCATGCTGTTACTTGCATGATCTTGTAGCTTGTACGGCATGGAGACGGGGATTATATTGGTTGTGGGGCTGCGCCCCACAGCCTGCTTTTGGACCGAAACGGGCTACCTCCATGCTGCAAAACGTATATTGTAAATTGTGTTCAGAAAGAAAAAAAGCTAAGGTATAAATCCTGGCTCGAAAGAAAAGACACAGGCGGTCAGTTGGCTGCCTGTGCTTTTTCGAGTTCGGATTCGAGGACCGCGATTTCGGAACGGAGGGTTTCGATGTCGGCGGAGAGTTCCGCGGCGTGGTCGATGGATTCCCGCAGGGAGATTTCGGCGTCCCGAAGGGTTTCCTTCAGGGCGGTCAGGTCCTTCTGGAGTTCCTCCTTCCGGTCGGAAACGTCGTTCCAGCGGGCCTTGCTTTCGGTGATCAGGGTGCCGGTTTGGGAGGTTTCGCCGCGGAGGGAGGTGTAATGGAAGAAGAGGGAAAGGATCAGGATTGCCGCGACGGCGGCGGTGAGGAGTGGAAGGACGAGGGCCCGGAAACGGATCTTCACGGCTCATCCGCCTCCTTTCCGTCGGGGGCGGCAAGCTCTTTCAGCTGCTTTTCCAGATTGCTCTTTTCCTTCTTCAGCTTCTTCTTTTCGGCTTTCAGGGCGGATTCTTCCTCTTCCGCGGCGTCCACCTGCGGGCGGAGCGCGTCGATCTCGGCCTGGACCCGGGGGATTTCCTCCACGACCTGGTTATACTCGTATTCCTGTTTCCGCTCACGCCCCCGGTTGGTTTCGAGGTCATTCTGCGCTTCCTCCAGGGCGGAGCGCGCGGCGCCGATGGACACGGTGTACCAGAGCAGGAAGAGGACTGTGATCAGCAGGACCGGGATCATCAGGACGGCCTGGAGTTTTCTCTCTTTCGTATTCAGGCGGACGGCCCCCTTTCAGCGGCGTTCTTCAGGAAGGCGAGCACGTCGTGCCACCAGGGGAAGAACACTTCGTTCACCGAGCGGAAAATCTCGTGGCGCGCGTCCCTGACGAAAACGTGGGTTCCGTCCGGAACGCGGGAAATAAACTTGTACTGGGGCTCCGGCATGACGCTGTAGTCCTTTTCCGCGGTGCTGAGCATGACCGGAATATGAATGGATTCCGGCGCGCCCTCCGCGAGGATCTGCTTTGTCACGCGGACGCCTTCCACTGTCCAGCGGTGGGAGGGAACGCTGTTCTGGAATTCCGGGCGGGAAGCCTTGACGGCGTCGTACCAGGCGAAGCGCGCCGGGTCCGTGGCGCAGGAATCCTCGAACTTTTCCGGGCCGGCATACTCCTTCAGGAAGAAGGGATGCTTCTTTCCCCGGCCGATGGCGGCGGCGGTTCCGCAGAAGGCCAGGGTCAGCGCCGGCGGGAAACCGCCGGTGTTCGGGGCGATCATCGGGGCGCACATCACGGCGGACGTGAAGGTGTCCGGATATTTTTCCAGGTACAGCGCGGTCACCGCGCCGCCCATCGAATGGCAGAAGATGCTCCAGGGGCGGGGCATGGCGTTCAGCAGCTGGTCGCAGACCAGGCGCAGGTCCTCCACGTAGTCCGAAAAATGATCCACGTGGGTGACGGAATTCCCGGTGACGCCCTCCGCGCGGGCGGAACGCCCGTGGCCCCGCTGGTCATAGGCCAGGACGGAGAAACCGTTTCGGACCAGGGAGTAGATAAGCTCGGAATACTTGAAGGCGTTTTCCGTGAATCCGTGCAGGACCAGCACGGTGCCCAGGGGCTTTTCCGCGGGATACGAAACGCAGTACAGCCGCGTTCCGTCGGGGGCGGTCAGCTCCGTCACCTTCTCAATGGCGGCAAGCGCGGGAAGGACCACGGAATCCATGGCGCCGGCGTAATCCGGAGCGGCGACCAGGAAATCGGGATTCAGGACGTCCGACATGGGTTCTCCTTATCCGGGCAGTCAGTATGCCCTTGTTTTGAACTGTTTATGGATCCGGTAGGGGTTGTGCATCGTCTGGGGTGTGTTGACCGGGATGGAGATGGAACGGTTCCGGGTGACGTTCAGCACCAGGCCGATACCGCCCATATTGGTCATCATGTTGGATCCGCCGTAGGACAGGAAGGGCAGGGGAATACCAGTGATCGGCATCAGGCCGAGGGTCATGGCGATGTTTTCCAGCACGTGGAAAAGCAGCATGCCCATGACGCCGACGATGATCAGGCGGCCGAATTTGTCGCGGGTGTACCAGGCCAGGTACAGCATGCGCAGCAGGATCAGGATATACATGATCAGCACGGCCACGCAGCCGACGAAGCCCCAGGTTTCCCCGATGGTGGAATAGATGAAGTCCGTCCAGTCCGCGGGGACGTAGTTCAGCTGGGAAATCGCGCCCTGGACGAACATGCCGTTTCCGTACATGCCGCCGGAGCCGATGGTCATCTTGGACATGGTCTGCTGATAGGCGTCCGAGGAGGAATACAGTTCCGGGTTCAGCCAGCCGGCGATCCGGGCCAGGCGGTAGTCGGTGGACCCGGTGGCGACCATGAAGCCGTACAGGGTCAGGATGCCGAGGATGGCGATGGCCGCAAGGATGCCGAGCGTCTTCAGGGAGACGTTCGAGAAATACATCATGACGGCGAACATGAAGATGATCACCAGCAGGGAACCGGTTTCGCCCTGGAGCAGGATAACCGCGCCGGGGACGAGGACCATTCCGAACACCCGTACGAAGGAGCGAGCGTCCGACAGGGGACGGTACTGCTTCGAAAGGTTCTTGGCCAGGATCAGGATCATGGACAGCTTGGCGAATTCGGACGGCTGGATCGTATATCCCCACAGGGTGTCCAGCCAGGCCTTCACGCCCGTGGCGCGGTTGAACACCGTGGTGACCGTCAGCAGGATGAAGGCGATCCAGTAGAACCATTCCGCCCGGCGGCGGAGCAGGTCATAGGGGAAGGCCATGATCACGCCGACGACGAGCGGGGCGATCAGCAGGAACAGGCACTGGCGCATGGCATAGGAGGACTCGAAGACATGGTTGAGGAAGGAGGTGTCCGCCGTCGAGTTCGGGGAAAAAGTGGCAACGCAAACAGCCACCACGCCGAACAGCGACATGGCGAAGACCAGGGCAATCAGCACGCCGTCCACATGGGCCCGGGAACGGCGGTTCTCCTCAGTTCCTGTCAAGCGGCGCAACCTCCTTCAGGTCGGTATGGAAGAGCCGGCGCAGGAGCGGAATCCGGCGGCTTCCGTAATCCGGGAAAGGAACGTCCTCCCCCTGGAGACGGTCCGCGATCCGCAGCACGGCGGAGCGGGCCTCACAGTCGTAATCGATCAGCAGGCCGTGGCGCAGCATGGAGCGGTAGACCGCGGGATCCTCGGGAACTTCCCCGAGCAGCGCCAGGTCCAGGGCCTGGGCGACGGTCTTCGCGGAATACATTTCCCCGCGGCGGATCAGGTCGTTGTCCAGCCGGTTGACGATGAGGCGGGGACGGGGCAGGCGCTTCGCGTCCATGACCTGGGCGGCTCGCTCCGCGTCCCGGATGCTGATGTCGTCCGGGGTGGTGACGAGGATCATCTCGTCCGTGCCGGCGTTCAGGATGTTCCGGAAACCGCGCTCGATGCCGGCGGGGGAATCCAGCAGGATAAAGTCGTTCTCCTGCTTGAGCTTCTTCAGGATTTTACCGAGCCTTTCCGGTTCCAGGGAACGGGCGCGGGCGAACTGCGCGGCCGGCAGCAGCCGGAGCCCCGGGAAGGCCGGATGGGCGATCAGCGCCTGGTCAAGCTGGCAGTCCTTATTGGCGACGTCCACCAGGTCGTAGACCACGTGGTCCTGGAGGGCAAGCAGCGCGTCCTGGGAACGGAGGCCGATATCCATGTCGACGATCACGACGGACGCGCCGCGGAACGCCAGCGCGGCGCCCAGGTTCGCGGCCAGGGTGGATTTTCCCGCGCCGCCTTTACCCGACGCGATACAGATGGAAACGGACATTGAGCACCTCCGGAGATACTGTGGATTTCAGGATACGGGGAACGTCACGGCCCCAGCGAGTTGCCGACGGGCAGGATGACGTCGACGCTGCGGAGCGTCTTCTGCTCCATATACCATTCGATGAAGTCCCGGGGAGCCTTGGCGGCCTCAGAACCGGAATACCCGTTCGGGATGAAGCAGGCCACGGCGATTTCCGGGTTGTCGTACGGGGCGAAACAGACGAACCAGGAGTTGTTTTCCAGGTCGATCTTGGTGACCTGCGCGGTTCCGGTTTTCGCGGCGATCTGGTCCTGGTAGGGCCAGTTGCGGAAATACTTACCGGCGGTACCGGACTCGTCGACCACGCCCGCCATGCCTTCCCGGATGAGGCCCATGAACTCATCCGATCTCTCGATGCGGTGGATCAGCGTCGGCTCGCGCTGGGAGAGGATTTCGCCCTCCGGGGACGTAATGGAATCGATCAGGGAAACGTTGTAGAGGTAGCCGTTGTTCGCCACGGTACAGACGTAACGCGCGACGGCGATGGGGGTCAGCACTGTCACGGACTGGCCGATACCGGTCAGGATCGTCTGGCCGCCGCCCCATTTGATATCGTTCATGTAGTTGTAGGTATCGCCGATGACGGACTGCTTGTAGACCATGTCCTTGGTCATGTTCAGCTCTTCCATCAGGATGGTGCGCATGTTGTCCAGCCATTCACCTTCGCCGTAATTGACCGCCATGTCCATCAGCCGCTTGGCGCAGACGGAAAGGCGCTCGTCGTCGTAGTGGATGTTGCGGGACTCGCCGCAGTTCTTCAGGTGCGTTTTGATGGAGTTGAAAACGATGATCGGCAGGGAAGTATCCTGGTTGGCCTCGTTCACGGGCTTGGAGGGATCGTACAGCGTGTTCTGGGATCCGACCACGGAGCGGACTTCGCCGGGCAGGTCGATGCCGGTCTTCGACGTCAGGCCGAAGAGGGAGGCGTAGCGGTAGAGGCGGTGCTCGCCCAGGCGGTCCGCCAGGGTGTAGAAGAAGTAATTGCAGGAATGGGAAAGGCCTTCGACGATGGTCTGGTTGGCGTGCTTGTACAGGTAGTTCTTGCTGATCCAGCACTTGGGCGCGGTGGAAAGGTCGGAGTTGTAGACCGTATAGTAGCCCATGTCGGAGATGCGCTCGTTGACGTCCAGTTCCCCGGTGGCCAGGGCGCCCATGGCGGTGACCATCTTGAAAATGGATCCGGGGGTGCCGCGGGCGTGGATGCCGTAGTTCAGCAGCAGGTTCCGGGAATCACCCAGGATCGCCATGGCGTCCTTGCCGCCGGCGACCAGCGCGTTCAGGTCATAGGTCGGATAGTTGGCCATCGCCAGCACGCGGCACTGCATGTCCAGCACGATCAGGCAGCCGTGCTCCGCCAGCGTCAGCGGGAACCTGGTCCAGTTCCGGTTATGGATATCGTTCTTGTTGGCTTCCAGCCAGGTGGAGGAGGCGAGCTTCGAATCCTGCAGGTCGCGGGTGGAGTTCACGTTCGCGGCCATGCAGCGCTCAGCCACCTGCTGGTAGGAGGCGTTCAGCGTCAGCTTGACGTTGTTGCCGTCCTGGGGGTCGGTGGTGCTCATCACGCGGACGACGCGGGACATCTGGTCCCGCTCGACGACCTTGCTGCCCTTGCGCAGGGCGGAGTTCTGGGTCAGCCAGTCCTCCATGGATGACTCGATGCCGTCGCGGCCGATGGTGTCGTTGTAGGAATAGCCCTTCGCGCTCAGCGTCAGCCACATGGCGCGGGTCGGGATGGCGCCGGTGTAGCCGATGATCTGGGAGGCGAGGGTGGAGCGGGGATAGACCCGCTTGGTGCCGATCTCGATGCTCATGCCGGGCAGCATCATGGACCGGGTTTCGATTTCGATGACGGTCTCGTAGCGGACGTCCTTGGCGATGACGATCGGCTGGGAATTGAAGATGTTCATCTGCATTTCCGAGTAGATCGCCATGATCTTGAGCATCATATCCTCGTCCACGTCGTCCGGGATCTGGTAGCGGGTCTTAAACATCTCGATGCAGTCCGCGGCGGTCTCGTAGCGCTTGCTCGTGGCGTAGTTGTTGGACCGCCACTGCTTCATGCGTGTCTCGATGACGGTTTCCGACACGCCGGAACCGAAATTGAACACCCATTCGCCGGTCTCGGGATCGCGCTCGATCACGTAGCTGATCGCCATGGTGCCGCCGTTTTTCTCGATGATCCTGATCGTCTCGATTATGGAATCGGTATAGATTTTGTACATCGCCTTCGAGTTCTGGGACGCGTCCTTCTGGAAGGTGACGTTGTAGATTTCCTCGTCCTGGGCCATGACCACGGAGTCGGAGGTGGTGATGGTGCCGCGCTTGCCGCGCAGCGCGATGGTATAGGTCCGGGTATCCTCCGCCTTTTCCCTGTACATTTCGCTGCTGTTCAGCTGGAGGTTGATCAGGCCGGAAACGAGCCAGACGAAAATGGCGAAAAGCACAATGATAAACGCGGCGAAACGCCAGAATTCCGGGGATTTCTTTTTCCTGCCTTTATCCATATCATCCGCTCCTTTCTGCGTTGATTTCATTCAATTGGCGGGTGTGCCCGGCGCGCCTCAGCTCTTTCCGAAGACCACCGGCGCGGGCCGGAACACCGGGGCGTCCCGCCGCGGCCCGAGGATCAGGCGGCGGATCGGGAACATGAGCAGCAGGCACAGGAGGCCGGTAATGACCACGTCCACGCCCGCGCGGAAAAAGTGGCCGCCGGTCAGCGGGGAACCGCCCAGGTAGATATAGGTCACGTTGACCACTTCATAGATGAAGGTGTTCAGCATCGTGCACAGGAGCGTACGCAGCCAGGGCGGCAGCTCCTTCCGGACGCGGTTGGTGGCGCGCTCGTATTCCAGGGTCTTCAGCGGCTTGTCCGCGAAGCCGAAGGAGCAGAACAGCGTCGTCAGGGTATAGAGGGCCAGGTCCAGGTAGGTGACCGAGGAGATCATGATCTGCATCAAAAGGCCGTAGATCATGCCGACCCAGAAGGCCCGCAGCTTGCCGTAGGCGACGGTGACGATCCCGATCACCACGTACAGCAGGTTCGGCGACACGCCGAAGACCTTGATATAGGGGATGACGCAGACCTGGCACAGGTAGCCGAAAACGATCAGGAAGGCCAGCACCAGGTAGCGCCGGATGAGGCCGGTGCGGATCCGGCGGGAGGGGGAAGACGTCATGGAATATCATCCTCCTCAAAATCCATCGCCTCCGGGTCCGGCGTCAGGTACGGCGTCGGCGTGGGTTCCCAGGTCGGCGTCGGGCTGGCGGTCGGATCGGCGCCGCGCGGGTTGACCACCTGGTATTCCAGCGGCGCGGTGTATTCCGTGGGCGCGGGGGTTTCGGAGGGCTCAGGCGTCGGCTCCGGCGTGGGTTCCGGGGTGGATTCCGGTTCCGGGGTCGGGGAGACATAGTCCTCCGGGACCTCCGTGGCCTCGGCGTCCGGCTCGAACAGGGAGGACGCGATTTCCGGAACGATCGGGGAGGGACGCGCGCTTTCCAGCGGCACCAGCTCCACGTTGGTCCGGCCGTTCTCCCGGCCTTCGACGGCGATCGGTTCCGGCTCGTAACGCAGGACGATCACGTATTCCAGGTGCTGGAAATCGACCAGCGGTTCGAGCACGATGAACTGCTTGTTGGATTCCATGCCGCGGGTACTTTCGCGGACCACGCCGATCGGGATGCCCTTCGGGAAGGACATGCCGACGCCGGAGGTGACGACCTGGTCACCGGGGCGGGGCAGGTTGTCGTCCGGCAGGTAGTACATGCGGCACATGGGCTTCCCGTCGATGCCCAGGGTGCCGCGGACGGTGCCCTGGTCGCGGGAGGACTGGATCAGCGCCGCGATGGACGCGTTGGAGTCGATGATCGTGCGCACCGTGGCCTCGGTGGCCTTGGTGTTTTCGGTATAGCCGACCAGGGCGCCGGAAATCGTGACGGCCATGTAGTCCTTGATGCCGTCGTTCCTGCCCTTGTTGATCGTGAAGGTGGAGAAGTAGTTGGAATCGGACTTGCCGATGACGGTACAGATAATGGGCTGCATGTTCGCGTTGGCCCGGATTTCCTCCGACAGGTCCTCATACTGGATCAGGGTATGCTGGAGCTCCTCGGCGAGCATCGCCTGGTAGACAAGCTGCTCGTTCTTCGCGACGACCTCGTTGTACGCCTGCTCGATATTGCTGCGCAGCTTCATCGAGCGGAAGTAGGAGGCGACGCTCTCCGTCAGCCCGGAGAAAAGGGACTGGACGGGGGTCACGATCCGGCTGATCAGGTTTTCGGACTGGTCCAGGGCCGGCATGCCCGGAACGCGGTTGAAAATATAGGAAGCGACGGCGAAAAGGAGCACCAGGGTCACCAGCGTCAGGATGAGGCCGCGCAGGATGCGGTGATCCCCGCGGGAGCGCCTGCGCGTGGTGCCGACGGGCTGCAGGTCGTCGTCGAGCATGATGCCGGAGGAATAGACCTTGCCGGTGGCGGCGGGCTTTTCGCGCCCGTTCTCCTTCTCTTCGGCGCTGTCTTCGGAATCGGGTTCCTCCGTCTTCGCGCGGCCGCGCAGCTTGCGGATCGCTTCGTCGGGGGTGTCGGAAGCGACAGGAGAGGCGTATTTCTCCTCCCCCGCGTCGGGATCGTTGTATATAAAGTCGTCCGTCACGACCGGACGGCTGTCTTTTTCATTTTTGTTATGACGTTTCAGCCTGGGCAAAGGATCACCTCCTGCCTGTTTCCGTTATTTGCCCGCGGGCACGCCCGCGCCCTTGTTCTGGGGGGATACCAGCTGGATGTTCTCCGTCAGGTAGCCGATGCCGAGGATACAGCAGTCCCCGGGATCCCGGGCCAGGAGCACCGGAATGCCGAGGCTTTCGGATATATAGCGGTCCAGCGCGAAAAGGCGGGACCCGTCGCCGGTCAGGTGGATGCCGCCGCGCATGATGTCCGCGGCCAGTTCCGGCGGCGTGCGCTCGAGCACCCAGCGGATCGCCTTGACGATGGCGCTGCAGGCGCTGCGGACGGCCTCATAGGCCTGGGTGGACGTGAAGCGGACCGTGCCGGCGGACGTGTTCAGCTGGTTGATGCCCTTGACCAGGATGGAGCGGGGCTCCTCCAGCGGCAGCGCGGCCGCGAGGTCCTTCTTGATGTTTTCCGCGGTCTGGCGGCCGACGAGGATGCTGCACTCCTTGCGCAGGTACTCGATGATCGCCTCGTCGAACTTGGAACCGCCGACCTGGATACTCTGGGACACGACCAGGCCGCCGAGGGAAATGACCGCGACGTCTGTGGTCCCGGCGCCGATATCGACCACCAGGCTGCCGACCGGGTCATAGACCGGCAGGCCGGTGCCGATGGCGCCGGCGAAGGGCTTCTCGATCAGGTAGACGTGGCGGGAGCCGGCGGCGAAGCGCACGGCCTCGGTCAGCGCTTTGCGGTTCACGTCGTCCAGGTTGCAGGGAACGGAGACGATGATCCGGGGCTTGCCCAGGTAGGAAACGCCGATCGCCTTGCGGATGAAGTACTTGAGCATGAGCTCGGCGATGTCGAAGTCCGCGACCTGGCCGTTTTTGATCGGGGAGACGGCGGTCAGCCGGTCCGGGGAGCGGCCAAGCATGAAGGACGCCTCGTCGCCGACCGCGCGCACGGCACGGCGGTTCTCCCGGTCCAGCACGACCAGCGTGGGTTCGGAAATGACGATGCCCCTTCCGCGGACATACATGCTGAAGTTCTCAGTTCCCAGGTCGATACCGATATCAGGTGCCCAGAACGGCATAAATGAAATCTCCTTAAGTAAACGGTACGGGACGTACCGGATTAAAGCGCGGGGGACAGGACGTATCCCGCCTCCAGCAGCAGGGAGCGGACCAGGTGCAGCGGAAGGCCGACCACGGAGGTGTAGCTTCCGTCCAGGTGGGTGACCCAGAGGGCGGGACGCCCCTGGATGGCGTAGGCGCCGGCCTTGTCCATCGGCTCACCGGTGCGGATATAGGCGGTGATCTCCGCGTCCGTCAGGTCACAGAAGGTGACATGGGACGTATCGCTTCCGGAATGCCGCTCCCCGGCGGGGCTGATCACGCAGACGCCGGTATGCACCCGGTGGGTGTTTCCGGACAGCGCGCGGAGCATGTCCGCCGCGTCACCGGGATCCTTCGGCTTGCCCAGGGGGCGGCCGGAAAGCTCCACCAGGGTATCCGCCGCGAGAATGAAACGGCCGGGGTGCCGGGACGCGACCGCGCGGGCCTTCCTTTCGGCCAGGACGCGGACCGCCTGTTCCGCCGGAAGGGCGCAGGCCTCATCCACGTCGGCGGAGTCCGTCTCAAACGGAATGCCGGCCATGGCAAGCAGTTCCTTCCGGCGCGGAGACGCGGACGCGAGTACAAGTGTTTCCAACGCCGGAGCCCTCCCTGATCAAAATGTGAACCCAATAATTATAGCATAAGATGAAGAGAAATAAAAGCCAAATTGACAAAAGAGGAGGGGCAGCCCTATAATACACTGTATTTTTATGTGCCGGAGGGAACGGGTAAAATGACGAAAGCACTGATCTCCGTAACAGGCCTGGATACCACGGGAATTATCGCGTCGGTGGCGACGCGGCTGAGCGAAATGAACATCAACATCCTGGATATTTCCCAGACGATCCTGGGCGGGTATTTCACGATGATGATGGTCGTCGACCTGGACGGGGCAAACCTGGACTTTGAGGAAATCAACCGCAGGCTGCAGCCGGTCCGCGACGAGAAAAAGATGACCATCCACATGCAGCGGATGGACATCTTCGATGCGATGCACAGAATCTGACGGAGGCGCGGCCATGATTGAAACAGGCGAAATACTGCAGACGATGCGGATGATCCAGGAGGAGAACTTCGACATCCGGACCATCACCCTGGGCATCAACCTGCTCGACTGCTCCGATCCCGACCCGGAGAAATGCGCCGGGCGGGTATACGACAAGATCTGCCGGCTGGCCGGCAACCTCGTCCGCACGGGCGAGGAGATCGAGACCGAATTCGGCATCCCGATCGTGAACAAGCGGATCAGCGTGACCCCGGTCAGCCTGATCTGCCAGGGGGATCCCCGGCCGATCGCGCTGGCCCTGGACCGGGCGGCGGCCCGGGTCGGCGTCAACTTCCTGGGCGGCTATTCCGCCCTGATGCACAAGGGCTCCACCCGGGCGGACGAGCGGCTGATCGCCTCCATCCCCGAGGTGCTGAGCGAGACGAAGCTTCTCTGCTCGAGCGTGAACGTCGCGTCCACCCGCTCCGGCATCAACATGAACGCCGTGAAGGAAATGGGCGAGATCATCAAGGAGACCGCGGAGCGCACCGCCGACAGCGACGGCCTGGGCTGCGCGAAGCTGGTGGTCTTCGCCAACGCCGTGGAGGACAATCCCTTCATGGCCGGCGCCTTCTGCGGCGTCGGCGAGCCGGAATGCGCGATCAACGTCGGCGTTTCCGGACCCGGCGTGGTCAAGGTCGCGCTGGAGTCCGTGCGCGGCGAGCCCTTTGACGTGATCGCGGAGACGATCAAGCGCACCGCGTTCAAGATTACGCGCGTCGGCCAGCTGGTGGCCCGGGAGGCCAGCCAGCGGCTGAACATCCCCTTCGGCATCGTGGACCTGAGCCTGGCGCCCACGCCGGCGCGGGGCGACTCCGTGGCCCATATCCTGACCGAGATGGGCCTGGAGATGGCCGGCGCGCCCGGCACGACGGCCGCGCTGGCGCTTCTGAACGACGCGGTGAAAAAGGGCGGCGTCATGGCCAGCAACCACGTGGGCGGGCTCAGCGGCGCCTTTATCCCCGTCAGCGAGGATATCGGCATGATCGAGGCGGCCGCGAAGGGCGCGCTGACGCTGGAGAAGCTGGAAGCGATGACCTGCGTCTGCTCCGTCGGCCTGGACATGATCGCGATCCCCGGGGACACCTCCGCGGCGGCGATCAGCGGCATTATCGCGGACGAGGCGGCCATCGGCGTGGTGAACAACAAGACCACCGCGGTCCGCGTGATCCCCGCCGTCGGCAAGAAGGCCGGCGACCGGGTCGAGTTCGGCGGCCTGCTGGGTTACGCGCCCGTCATGCCGGTCAACGAGTGGAAGAACGACGACTTTATCGCCCGGGGCGGACGGATTCCGGCGCCCCTGCATTCCCTGAGGAACTAAAAAGAGGTAAATCATGAGCAATTTTGTGGACCAGGTGCGGATCACCGCCAAGGCCGGCAACGGCGGCAACGGCTCGGCGTCCTTCCACCGGGAGAAGTACGTGATGAACGGCGGCCCGGACGGCGGGGACGGCGGCTGCGGCGGGGATATCGTATTCTACGCGGACGTGAACATGCACACCCTGCTGGATTTCCGCTTCCGCAGCAAGTACACCGCCGAGAACGGCGGCGACGGGACCGGCAACCGCTGCACCGGAAAGCGCGGCGAGGACCTGGTGATCAAGGTGCCGGTCGGCACGGTGATCCGGGATGACGAAACCGGCCGGATCATGGCGGACATGGACAAGGCCGGGGAGTCCCGGGTGCTGCTCAAGGGCGGCAAGGGCGGCTGGGGCAACCAGCACTACGCCACATCCACCCGCCAGGCGCCGAACTTCGCGCGGCCCGGCGTCAGGACGGAGATCAGGACCCTGCGGATGGAGCTGAAAACCATCGCGGACGTCGGCCTGATCGGCTATCCGAACGTCGGCAAGAGCTCGATCCTGAGCGTCGTGACCAGCGCGCGGCCGAAGGTGGGCAACTACCATTTCACCACCCTGACGCCGAACCTGGGCATCGTGCGCCGGTACGGCCAGGACATCGTGCTGGCGGATATCCCGGGCCTGATCGAAGGCGCGGCGGAAGGCGCCGGCCTGGGCCACGACTTCCTGCGCCACGTCGAGCGGACGCGGCTCCTGCTGCACGTGGTGGATATCTCCGGCAGCGAGGGGCGGGATCCCCTGGACGACCTGGACCGGATCAACACGGAACTGGACCATTACGGCGACCTGTCGGAGCGGCCGCAGATCATCGTCTGCAACAAGACGGACCTGCCCGGCGCGGAAGAGAACCTGAAGCGGATGCGCGCCCTTGCGGAAGGCATGGGATGCCCCGTCTTCGCGGTCAGCGCCGCGACCCACGAGGGCTTTGACGCCCTGCTGGACGAGACCGCCCGGATGCTGGAGACGCTGCCGCCGATCCTGCATTACGAGGAGGAGGAAGAGGAGCTGCCGCCGGCGGATCCGGACGCCTTCGAGATCGTGATGGACGGCCCGGTGTTCGAGGTGACCGGCCCGGGCATGGAGCGACTGATCGACAGCGTGAACTTTGACGATACCGAGAGCCTGAACTGGTTCCACCGGACCCTTCGCCGCCTGGGCGTGATCGACGCGCTGCGGGAGAAGGGCGCCGGGGAGGGATCCACGGTCCGGATTGCGGATATGGAATTTGACTTTGTGGAATAACGGAGGAGCATATGACCGGAAAACAGCGGGCCGTTCTTCGGGGAATGGCGAACACGATTGAAACGATCCTTTACGTCGGCAAGGACGGCGTGACCGACGCGACGGTGAAGGAATGCTACGACGCGCTGGAGGCGCGGGAGCTGATCAAGGGCTGCGTCCAGCAGGGCGCGCCGCTGACTGCGCGCGAGGCGCTGACGATCCTGTGCGAAAGGACGGGCGCGGAACCCATCCAGCAGATCGGCCGCCGCTTCGTCATGTACCGGCCCAGCCGGGAGAACCACCGGATCGAGATTTAACGGAGAGTAAAGGATCATGGACACAGCGCAAATCAGGGATTACCGCGGGAAGCGGATCCATATGATCGGCATCGGCGGCAGCAGCATGAGCGGGCTGGCGGAGATGCTGATCGACCAGGGGTATACGGTCACCGGCAGCGACCGCGACGAGGGATACCTGATCCACCACGTGCGGGAGGCGGGCGGCACCGTCATGATCGGCCACCGGGCGGAGAACGTCCATGGGGCCGACCTGGTAGTCTTTTCCGCGGCGATTCCGGCGGACAATCCGGAGCGCGCGGAAGCGGAGCGCCTGGGCATCCCGACGATGGAGCGGGCATACTTGCTCGGCCAGCTGATGGAAGGCTTCCCGAAGGCGGTCGGCGTCTGCGGCGCCCACGGCAAGACGACCGTGACCTCCATGCTCAGCCAGGTCCTGGTGGAAACCGGCATGGACCCGAGCATCCACATCGGCGGGCGGCTGGACGCCATCGGCGGCAGCGTGCGCGTCGGCCACAGCGGGATCTTCGTGGCGGAAGCCTGCGAGTTCAACCGCAGCTTCCTGCACATGTTCCCGACGGTGGCGGTGGTGCTGAACATCGACGCGGACCACCTGGACTGCTATAAGGACATCGACGAGATCGAGGAGACCTTCGGACAGTTCATCCGCCTGATGCCGGAAAGCGGCGTCATCATCGGCAACGGGGACGATCCCCGGGTGCGGCGCCAGGCGGAGAAGACGGACTACCGGAAGGAATTCTTCGGCGAAGGACCGGGGAACGACTGGTACCCGGCGGACATGGAGGAGGACGACCGCGGATACGCGACCTTCACCATCATGCACCGGGACGAAAAGGCCGCCCGGATCCATATGGGCGTTCCCGGATCCTTCAACCGGATGAACGCGCTGGCGGCGGTGGCCGCGGCATATGAGCTCGGCGTGAACGCGCAGGCCGCGGCGGACGCGCTGGAGAAGTTCACCGGCGCCCACCGGCGCTTCGAGAAGACCGACGAGATCGACGGCGTGGAGATTTTCCACGATTACGGGCATAACCCGACGGAGATGCGCAACGCGCTGGCCATCGCCCGGAAGCGCTGCAAAGGCGAGCTCTGGGCGGTTATGCAGCCGCATACCTTCAGCCGGGTGCGGACGCTGTTCGACCAGTACCTGACCTGCACCGCCGTGGCGGACCACACGCTGGTGACGGATATCTGCGCCGCCCGGGAGAAGGATCCCGGCGACCTGAACAGCGGCATGCTGGTGGACGGCATGAAGCAGAACGGGATCGACGCCGTGTGGACGCCGTCCTTCGACGATACGGAGAACTGGCTGCGGAGCCACTGGCACAGCGGCGACCTGGTGCTGACCATGGGCTGCGGGGACATCAACCTGCTGAACGACCAGATTCACCGCCACGAGACGGAAAAGGGAGGCGGACGCGCGTGATGAGGCCCAGGAACATCCGGGTGATCCACCTGGACCAGCTGCGGCGGAACATGGAACTGATCCGCTCCTCCGTTCCGGAAGGCACCCGGGTCATGGCGGTCGTCAAGGCGGACGGATACGGCCACGGCGCGGCGGAAACCGCGCGGGCGGCCCTCGCCGGCGGGGCGGACATGCTGGCCGTCGCCGCGGTGAAGGAGGGCACCCAGCTCCGCAAGGCCGGGATCTCCGCGCCGATCCTGGTGCTCGGCGCCGTGACCGCCGCGGATGTGAGCGAAGGAGCAGACTTCGGTCTGATCCAGACGGTTTGCTCACCGGAAATGGTGTTCCTGTGCGAGCAGGCGGCAAAAGTTACAGGAAAACAGGCCGAGGTCCACTTAAAGGTCGATACCGGCATGGGCCGGATCGGCGTACGCAGCGAAGAAGAGCGCGACCGCGTGCTCAAAGCGCTTTCGGAATGCCCGCATGTGCGCCTGGCCGGAGCGTTTACCCACTTCTCGGACGCGGACGGCGACGAGGACGGCATGGCCTATACCCAGGCGCAGTACGACGCGTTTATCCGCCTGACGGACGGCCTGCCCGAGGGCGTGATCCGCCACTGCGCGAACTCCGCGGCGATCCACCGCCGGAAGGATTTCGCCCTGGACATGGTCCGCGCGGGTATCAGCCTGTACGGCTATCCGCCGGTGGAATGCGAACTGCCCCTGCGGCCCTGCATGCGCTGGACCGCCAAGGTCAGCTATGTCAAGGAAATCGACGCCGGGGATTACGTCAGCTACGGCCGGACCTTCCGCGCCGGGGAAAAGCGGACGGTGGCCACCGTTACCTGCGGCTACGCCGACGGGTACCACCGCTGCGCCAGCGGAAAGGCCCAGGTGCTGATCCACGGCAAGCGCGTGCCGGTGATCGGGCGGATCTGCATGGACCAGATGATGGCCGACGTGACCGGACTGGAGAACGTACAGCCCGAGGACGAGGTCGTCCTGATGGGCCGGAGCGGGAGCGAGCGCATCACGGCCGAGGACCTGGCCCGGTGGAGCGGGACGATCAGCTATGAGATCCTGCTGAGCGTCGGCAGCCGGGTGGACCGTGTATTTTCGGATATGAAAGGAACAGACTCAGATGCAGATGAAGTTGAAGCTGAAAGGGAATAAGCCGGCGGAAAAGGTGACCAAGCCCTACCTGACCGGATCGGTGACCGACGAGAACACCCTGAGGAACATCCTGAAGCTGTTCGGGACCATGGTCCTGGTCTTCCTGATGACCTTCATCGTCTGCCTGATGACGGGCGTGGTGGACGGCTTTATCCGGGGCGCCTTCTGCATGCTGGTGGAAGCCCTGGTGCTGTTCATCCTGTACAACGCCGGCGCCGCGAAGGGCGCCGAGGCGGTGGCCCGCGGGGAAATCCTGTACCAGCGGAAGGAAAAGGGCGTGGAGTTCACGCCCGCGGAGCAGCGGCTGAGCTTCCACCCGGCCAAGGGGTATTTCACCGCCTTCTGCGCCCTGATTCCATTCATCCTCTGCGCCGTCGTCCTGGCCCTGACCGCCCGGAAGCAGATGACCGGCATCGGTGCGCTGCCGTCCTGGACGGAAGCCTTCCTGCGCCGCAGCGAGATCGGCGACGCGCTGGCGACCTATACGAACGGAGTTCCCGTCACGCTGACGGACATCCTGCGGATGATCGTCCGGATCGCCGTCATGCCCTTTGTCAGCATGGTCGGCACCTCCGGGTCCGACAGGATGCTGCTCCTGGAGCGGCTGAGCCCCGTGCTCCTGCTGCTGCCCGCCGCGGCGTACGGCACCGGCTACCTCGCCGGACGCGGCGTCCGCACGCGCATCCACAGCGAGATCGAGGAGAACCGGAAGATCCGCGCGAAGAAGGAACGGAAAGCCCGGAAAGCCCGCGCCGACCAGGGCCGGAAACGGGAACCGGAACAGCTGAACTGATCGGGGGACGGATATGCGCATTATCGCCGGAGAGGCCCGGGGCAGGACCATCGATTCCCCGCCGGGGAATCATACCCGCCCGACCCTTGACAGAGTCCGGGAAAACCTGTTTAATATGATCCAGACAAAGGTACGGAACGCCCGTGTGCTGGATCTGTTCGCCGGCACGGGGGCCCTCAGCCTGGAGGCCCTGAGCCGGGGCGCCGCTTCCGCCGTCATGGGGGACAACGACCGCACGGCCCACCGGATCCAGAAACAGAATACGGAAAAGCTCGGTTTTGCCGACCGGGCGGAAATCCTGCTCGCCGACTGGCGGGAAACGCTCCGCCGGATGGAGGGCAGGCAGTTCGACCTGGTTTTCCTGGACCCGCCCTACGCGATGACGGACCTGCGCGAGGTGTTCCGCGCGCTGGAGGGCCTGACGGGGCCGGATTCCGTCGTAATGGTGGAGCATGAGGCGAAGGTTCCCGTGATCTGCGGGGACGGCTTTGAGAAAACAGACGAGCGGAAATGGGGATTCTGCGCCGTTTCCTTTTACCGGAAGCGGGCGGAAGACACCGAAGAAACGGGGAGGGACGCGGAATGACCGGTATTTTTCCAGGTTCGTTCGATCCGCCGACCGTCGGCCACATGGACCTGATCCGGCGGGCCTCCGCGATCTTTGACCGCCTGACGGTCGCCGTGATGGTGAACCGCGCCAAGGACGGGGCGATCCCCCGGGAGGAACGGGTCCGGATCCTGCGCAAGGCCTGCGCCGGCCTGGACAACGTGGACGTGGAAATGTGGGAAGGCCTGCTGGCGGATTACGTACGGCAGCATCCCGGCAGCGTCGTGGTCCGGGGCGTGCGCGACGCCTCCGAATACGACCGGGAGGCCTGCGCGGCGGCGGTGAACCGGAAGCTGAACCCGGACATGGAAACGCTGCTGCTGCCCGCGTCGGACGGAACGGCGTGCGTGTCCTCCTCCGCGGTACGGGAAATCGCCTCCTTCGGCGGGGATTACTCCGCGCTCATTCCGCGCGCGGTCCGGAAGGATATTGACAGGTACCTGAAGAAATAAACACAAAACGGTCGGGGAGGTTGTGCATATGGCAAACGATATCAACAGCGCGGAACTGTGCCTGAAGGCGGTACGCGTGCTGGAGGACGAACTGAAAAAGGCCAAGAAAACGCTGATCAACAGCGAGAACTGCGTCGTCAACCGCGGGGTCATGACCGCCCAGCTGGAATACCTGCAGGACAACCTGCCGGATACGGTGGCGAAGGCCGCGGAAATCGTCGCCCAGGAGGAAACCATCCGCACCGAGACGGAACAGAAGCGCACCGAGATCCTCGGGAACGCCTCCGCCCAGGCGCAGGGCATGGTGGACGACGCCTCCCGGAAATCCCAGCAGATGATGGAACAGGCTTCCTATGAAGCCAACGCCATGGTGGACAAGGCCCAGCAGGACGCCGCCGCGTGCGTCGAGGCCGCGAAGGCGGAAGCCGCCCGGATCGTGCAGGACGCCGAGAAGAAGGCCCAGGAACTGGTGGAGGAGGAGAACATCGTCCGCCGCGCCCGGGTCGAGAGCGACGAGCTGCGGGAGAGCGCCCGCCAGGAGGCCGCCAGCCTGCACAAGAACACGCTGGACTATATCGACTCCCTGCTGGCTGAAACCGACCGGAAGATGAGCGAACTGCTCAACAGCATCCGCCTGGAGCGCAACGAGATCCGGAACCACCGGTGACGGACCTGTACAAACTGCACAAACAAGAGGGGAAATGCTTGTGAAAACGGGCAATTCCCTTTTTTCTTTCCCCGGAATATAATACTGCCATCAGCGGGATCCGTATGCGGTCCCGGAATAAATGAGGAGGAAATCAAGCATGGCAAGCGTATCCCTTCAGCACATTTACAAGGTCTACACCGGAAACGTCACCGCCGTTTCCGACTTCACCCTGGACATCGAGGATAAGGAATTCATCGTTCTGGTCGGACCTTCCGGCTGCGGTAAGTCCACCACCCTGCGCATGGTCGCCGGCCTGGAAGAAATCTCCGACGGCGAACTGTACATCGGCGACAAGCTGGTGAACGACGTCGCTCCCAAGGACCGCGACATCGCCATGGTGTTCCAGAACTACGCCCTGTATCCCCACATGACGGTTTATGACAACATGGCCTTCGGCCTGAAGCTGCGCAAGACCCCCAAGGATGAGATCAAGCGCCGCGTGGAAGAAGCCGCCAAGATCCTGGACATCGCCCACCTGCTGAACCGGAAGCCCAAGGCCCTGTCCGGCGGCCAGCGCCAGCGTGTTGCCCTGGGCCGTGCCATCGTCCGTGAACCCAAGGTCTTCCTGTTCGACGAGCCGCTGTCCAACCTGGACGCCAAGCTGCGCGTCGCGATGCGTACCGAGATCACCAAGCTGCATCAGAGACTGCAGACCACCTTCATCTATGTTACCCACGACCAGACCGAAGCCATGACCATGGCGAGCCGCATCGTGGTTATGAAGGACGGCGTTGTGCAGCAGGTGGATACCCCCCAGAACCTGTACGACTATCCGACCAATGAGTTCGTCGCCGGCTTCATCGGCAGCCCCCAGATGAACTTCTTCGATGTGAAGCTGGAGCGGGAAGGCCAGGATGTGGTCGTGAAGTTCGGCGACAACAAGATCGTGGTTCCCACCTCCAAGATCAGCAAGTTCGTGGATGAGAGCTATGTGGGCAAGGAAGTCGTCATGGGCATCCGTCCCGAGAACATTCACGACAGCGAGGAGAAGCTGGCTGAGTTCGCCACCGCCACCGTGGATGTGGACGTGGAAGTGACCGAGCTGATGGGCTCCGAGACCTATCTGTATCTGTCCACCACCGGCAAGGAAGGCAATATCGTGGCCCGCGTTGATCCGCGTTCCACCAGCCGCGCCGGCAGCAAGATCAAGATCGCGCTCGACACCAACCGGCTGCACTTCTTCGACAAGGAAACCGAGAAGACCATCCTGAACAAGTAATTCAGGAACAGGAATTCCGAACCGATCCGCCGCCCGGGAGATTTCCCGGGCGGCTTTAAAGTTGTGCTTGTGACTCCTCCCGGAGTTGTGGTATAATTCTCAATACTAATTTCTGCGGGAGAGAGGGGGACGGGCCTTTGGCGGAAAGGGCGGGACTGCCGGAATCCAGCTGTGTGGTGGTGCTGCGGCCGGAGGAAAAAACCGGAGAATCCCCCGCGGCCCTGATCCGGGAGCTGGCCCCCCTGGAGGAGGGAGACATCCTCGCGGAGGACGGGGCCGGCCGGGCGCTGCTGATCAAGGCAGGGGAGGATCCGGAGGAGATTGCGGAGTATACCCTGGCGCTGATCAACACCCTGGAAAGCGAGGCCGGCCTGCGGATGAAGGCGGGGGTCAGCGACGTGCACCGGGCGCCGGAGGAATGGCCGGCGGGATACCGGGAAGCGCTGGAGGCCCTGGAAACCGGGGACCGGTTTCAGACGAGAAATCCGGTCCGGGTTTACGCGCACCAGATGCT
>JAILIE010000080.1 GCA_024695415.1 Clostridiales bacterium
GGTAGAGTGCCACCTTGCCAAGGTGGATGTCGCGGGTCCGAGTCCCGTCTACCGCTCCATTCGCGGGTGTAGCTCAATGGTAGAGCTCCAGCCTTCCAAGCTGGTCACGTGGGTTCGATTCCCATCACCCGCTCGCAAAAAGAGGCGTACGGTTTCGTACGTCTCTTTTCATATTTATATATTCTGCAGCGGAAGCTCAAACCAGAAGACCGTTCCGCCCTCTTCCCCGGGCATCGCGCCGTATTCGGCATGGTGGTTTTCCAGGATGCCGCGGCAGATATTCAGGCCCAGTCCGCTGCCGATCACCGCGCGCTTGTGGTTCTCGCGGCTGCGGTAATACCGGTCCCAGATGTAGGGCAGCTCCTGCGGGGAAATGCCGTCCCCGCTGTCCGCGATACTGATCCGCACCTTTCCGCCGCGGATTTCCTGCCGGACCCGGACGGTTTTATCCTCTCCGGTATAGGTCAGCGCGTTGCCGACCAGGTTATAAATCACCTGGCCGATCCGTCCGCAATCCGCGTTCACGCGGGCGTCCCCTTCGGCGTCGAATGTGACGGTATATCCGTCCGACCCGGTCATCCGGCTGATTCTCTCAATGCTGGACCGTACCAGTTCCGTCAGGCTGAATTCCGTCATGGTCAGCTCCAGGCTGCCTGTCCGCAGGCGGCTGAAGTCCAGCACCTCGTTGACCATGCTCGACAGCCGCTCCGTCTCGTCGATGATGATCTGCATATTTTCCGGGGTGATCTCCTCCGGAATATCGCGCATTGCCTCCGCGTAGCCCTCGATCATGGTCAGGGGTGTCCGCAGGTCATGCGATATATTGGCGATCAGCTCATGCTGCAGGTCTTCCACCTTGCGCAGGTCTTCGGCTGTCTGGACCAGCGTGTCGTTCAGCTGGGCGATCTCCAGGTATCCGCCGCTGTGCGGGGGGCGCTGGTACCGGGCCCGGTTGAGTTCCCGGGCGGCCTTGTTGGTTTCGATAATCGGCAGGGAGATGAATTTGGCCATGAAGAAACCGATCAGGCCGGTGGCCAGCAGGATCGCCGCGCAGATGATGATGAACTGCCAGCGGATGACGCCGTCCAGCCGGACGATGCTGACGTCCCGGTCCTGCTTCACGCGTTCGAAGAACTCCTGCCTCTCCTCCCAGCCTTCCGGCTTTTCCCAGCCCTCCAGGCCCTCGAGGCTGTCCTCGTCCATATTCCGGATCACCAGCGCGGGCCCGCGGCCGGGCAGGTCTCCCCGGGGTCCCTGGTAAACGTAGTACATCAGGGCGCTCTGGAAAAGCCAGACCATGGAGATGATGAATCCCGCCAGGACCATCAGGTAGATCAGGATCTTCTTCCGGATTCCCAGCCTTCCGGCCAGGAATGCTTCCCGGTAAGCCAGGTCTCCCCTCTTACTCTTTCTCAAAGCGATACCCCACCCCTCTGAGCGTGGTAATCCGGTCGGCGTATTTGCCCAGCTGCCTGCGCAGCAGTTTGATATGCGTGTCCAGCGTGCGGTCGTCCCCGAAGAAGTCATAACCCCATACGTCGCTGATCAGCTGCTGCCGGCTCAGCGCGATTCCGCGGTTTTTCACCATGTAGAACAGGAGGTCGTATTCCTTCGGGCTCAGGTCCAGGTCCTTTCCTTCCAGGGTGACCCGCCGCGCGGTAAAGTCCACCGTCAGGTCCTCGTAGGTATAGGTTTCGCTTTCCGACAGTTTTTCGGCCCCGCTCCGTTTCAGGACCGCCGCCACGCGCATCATCAGTTCACGCGGGGAGAACGGCTTGACCACATAGTCGTCGATTCCCAGCTCAAAGCCGTGAATGCGGTCGTATTCCTCGCCGCGGGCGGACAGCATGATCACCGGCGTCCGGCTGGTCCGCCGGATCTCGCGCACAGCGGAAAAGCCGTCCAGCTCCGGCATCATCACGTCCATGATGATCAGGTCATACGCCTGGGTGCGGCACATTTCCACCGCCTGCATCCCGTTGGCCGCCTCCTCGGTTTCATATCCCTCAAAGGACGCGTACTTGGCGATTAGGCTGCGGATCCGGGCCTCGTCGTCCACAATCAGCAGTTTCATCTCTTATCCTCTTGTTTCGTTATTCTTCCGTCGGGGTCTGGATGAAGGCTTCCACCAGCTGCGGATCGCCGCCCGCCTCCAGGAATTCCCGGATGGCTTCCTGCATCTGCTCCGTGAATTCCTCCAGGCACAGCCCGTTCTCCATGATATAGGTGGCAGCGGGAATCCCCACATAGCGCAGGTGCCACGGCTCGTAGTTGATCTCCGTAATATCCTGCTTGTCCTCCGGATAGCGGATAATGAAGCCGTATTCCTGGCAGTGTTCCGCCATCCAGACGCACTCCGGCTCCTTCGCCATCTTTTCGTTCATGGCCTTGCTCTTCCATTTTTTCGGAACGACGTCACAGCCCAGTCCCGTCTGATGGTCGCTCGCGCCGGGTTTGGATACCCATCCGTCATCCTTCCCGTTGTTCTTCTTCAGCCGGTTGTAGTACATGGTCTTCTGGGTCTGGAAGGAGCGGTAGGCGCTCTTGAGGTACAGGATCTGCCCGTCCGCGCGCGCGGCGTCCGACAGTGCGGCCAGCGCGGCGGCGCAGGTCTCGTTCAGTTCCATCCCGCCGGACACGACATACATGTCCCCGCTTTTCCGGGTCACCTTGTCCTTTTCCAGCTTCAGGCTTTTGATCTTTACCAGCGGTTTGCAGACGAAGCTTTTATCCAGCAGGTAATGCTTGTTTGCGATTTTCACGAAATCCGGATTCATGTCCTCCAGGGCAACCGGAAAGTGCCATACCGGTCCGCCGTTTTCCTGCGCCTCCGGATTGTCGGTGATTTCCTCGATCTCGATATCCTCCTCGGACAGGGCGGCGGCCGGAAGGATCATCAGCAGCGCCAATACCAGGCACAGCAGCTTTCTCATTCTGTTCCCTCCTCCAGCAGTCCCGTCAGAAGGTCGGTCCGGTACCGGATCAGCCAGGTTTCAAAGGGGATGCCCGCGTCATGGATCTCTTTCGCGTATTCCCTGCCCACATACCGGAAGTGCCAGGGTTCAAACTTGTATCCGGTGATTTCTTCCCATTCCTCCGCGTAACGGAGAATAAACCCGAAGCGCCAGCAGTTTTCCCGGGCCCACTTGCCGCCCTCCGTCTTTCCGAAGGCTTCGGTCAGGTGCGCCTTGCTCTTCTGGCCGATATCCATGGCCAGGCCCAGCTGGTGTTCGCTTGCGCCCGGCGGCGCCACATACTCCTGGGCCTTTTCCACGTTCTTTTTGACGCTGCGCAGCTTCCGCTGCCAGATGTTGTTCTGCTTGCTCCAGGAGCGGTATCCACTGACGGAAATCAGGGTCAGCCTGGTTTCCTCCCTGCACGCGGCGAACATTTCCTCCAGGGCGGCCGCCGCTTCCGCGCGCATCCGGCGGACGGATCCGCTGACCTGCGCCTCCACAAGGTCCTCCGGCTCATACGCTTCCGTAATGGTATTCTGCCGGTTCACCAGGAACAGCGTACCGGAGACGTCGTTCTGCGGCGCCAGTGTGTCCAGCGGCGCGGAGAGCGTCATCAGCGCCGCGGCTCCCGCCGATACCAGGGTCTGTAAAAGGCTCAAACCGATCCCCTCCCGGGTATGATTATAACACCTTATTCAGGAAATCCTGCGTCCTTTTTTCTTTCGGACTGCCGAAAATCTCCGCCGGTGTCCCCTCCTCGACGATCTTTCCCTCGTCGAAGAACAGCACCCGGTCCGCGACCTCCCGGGCGAAGCCCATTTCATGGGTCACGCAGACCATCGTCATCCCGCTCTTCGCCAGCTCCTTCATGACGTCGAGCACCTCGCCGACCATCTCCGGATCCAGCGCCGAGGTCGGCTCGTCGAACAGCATGACCTCCGGGTCCATGCACAGCGCCCGCACGATGGCGATCCGCTGCTTCTGGCCGCCGGACAGCTGGCTCGGATAGGCGTTCGCCCGGTCCGCCAGGTTCACGCGCTCCAGCAGCGCCATCGCCTGCTCCTTCGCCTGCGCCTCCGTTTTCAGCTTCAGCTTGACCGGGGCGATCGTCATGTTCCGCAGCACCGTCATATGGGGGAAGAGGTTGAAGTGCTGGAATACCATGCCCATCTTCTGGCGGTGGCGGTTGATGTTCACGGAGGGGTCGGTAATGTCCGTTCCCTCGAAGGTAATCGTACCGGCAGTCGGCATTTCCAGCAGGTTCAGGCAGCGCAGGAAGGTGCTCTTGCCGCTGCCGGAGGGGCCGATCACCACGACCACCTCGCCGCGGCGGATATCCGCATCCACACCCCGCAGGGCTTTCAGCTCGCCGCCGTTGAAGTGCTTTTCCAGGTTCCGGACGGAAATCACATTCTCAGTGGTCACTGGCGCGCAGCCTCCTTTCCAGTTTGCCGACCAGCCATGTAAAGAACATGACCATCAGCAGGTAGATCAGGGCCACCGCGATCAGGGGCATAAACGGCGCGTAGGTCACGCCGCG
>JAILIE010000102.1 GCA_024695415.1 Clostridiales bacterium
CCTGGGCTTCGCCCTTCAGCGCCAGCGTCATCGTGATCGCAGCGGTCAGCGTCGTCTTGCCGTGGTCAACGTGTCCGATTGTGCCGATGTTTACATGGGGCTTTGTCCGTTCATAACGTCCTTTTGCCATTGGGGTGTTCCCTCCTTGTCTGTCAGTTTACACTTTTCTGCCGATGATCTTTTCCGCGACGCTCTTCGGTACTTCCTCGTAGTGGTCAAACTGCATGGTGAACATGCCGCGGCCCTGTGTGCGGGAACGAAGATCCGTCGTGTAGCCGAACATTTCGCTCAGCGGAACATAGGCATGGATGATCTGGTCCTGACCGCGTACCTCGGTACCGTCGACCCGGCCGCGCCGGCTGGACACATTGCCCATCACGTCGCCCAGATACTGGTCCGGTACAATGATCTCGACCTTCATCATGGGCTCCATCAGGCAGGGATCCGCCTTGCGCACGGCTTCCTTGAAGGCCATGCTGGCTGCGATCTTGTAAGCCATTTCGGAGGAGTCCACTTCGTGGTAGGAACCATCCGTCACCGCAGCCTTGAAGTTGACCACTTCGTAGCCGGCGATGGCGCCGCTCTTGGCGGCTTCCTGGATTCCCTGATCGATGGGGCTGATGTATTCCTTCGGAATCACGCCGCCCACGATCCGGCTCTCGAACTCGTCTCCCTTGCCGGGCTCCTGCGGTTCGATCTCGATCCAGCAGTGGCCATACTGGCCGTGGCCGCCGGTCTGGCGCACGTAGCGCCCTTCGGCCCTGGCCGGTTTGCGGATGGTTTCCTTGTAGGTAACCTGGGGCTTGCCCACGGTTGCCTCAACCTTGAATTCGCGCAGCAGGCGGTCCACAATGATTTCCAGATGCAGCTCACCCATGCCGGCGATAATGGTCTGACCGGTCTCCTGGTTGGTGTATGTCTTGAATGTCGGATCCTCCTCAGCAAGCCGCTGAAGCGCATAGGTCATCTTCTCCTGGCCGGCTTTGGTCTTGGGTTCGATGGCTACTTCGATCACGGGATCCGGGAAGACCATGCTTTCCAGAATGATCTGGTGCCCTTCATCGCACAGGGTATCGCCCGTGGTGGTATCCTTAAGGCCCACCGCACCGGCGATTTCACCGGTATAGATCGTTTCGACCTCTTCCCGGTGGTTGGCATGCATCAGCATGATCCGGCTCATGCGTTCACGCTTCTGCTTGGTGGAATTCATCACGTAGTTTCCGGCGTTCAGTGTGCCGGAATATACGCGGAAGAAAGCGAGTTTTCCGACAAAGGGATCGACCATGATTTTGAATGCCAGGGCGGAGAAGGGTTCGTCATCGGAAGGATGACGCTCCATCTTCTTCTCGGGATCGTCCGGATCCACGCCGTCGATGGCGGGAATGTCCAGCGGGCTGGGCATATAATCGATCACCGCGTCCAGCAGCGGCTGCACACCCTTGTTGCGGTAACTGGTACCGCACAGGACCGGGTTCATCGTGCAGGCGATGGTGCACTTGCGGATGGCCGACCGGATTTCCTCTTCGCTCAGCTCGTCACCCTCCAGGAATTTTTCCATCAGGGTGTCATCCGTCTCCGCTACCTTCTCGATCAGGTTGGCCCGGTATTCTTCGGCGATATCCCGCATATCCGCAGGGATCTCTTCGTCCCGGACGTCCTGTCCCAGGTCGTCGTAATAGATCTCTGCGCGCATGCGGACCAGATCGACGATTCCCCGGAATGTGGCTTCCTTGCCGATGGGCAGCTGGATCGGAACGGCGTTGGCGCCGAGGCGTTCCTTCATCATGTCGACAACGCGGAAGAAATCAGCGCCGGTGATGTCCATCTTGTTGACATAAGCCATGCGGGGAACATGATAGGTCTCCGCCTGTTTCCACACGGTCTCGCTCTGGGGCTCAACGCCGCCCTTGGCGCAGAAGACGCTTACGGCGCCGTCCAGCACACGCAGGCTGCGTTCCACCTCGACGGTGAAGTCGACGTGGCCGGGGGTGTCAATGATATTGATCCGGTACTGTTTCCGTGCATTGTCCGGGTCATGGGGATCATGCCAGAAGCAGGTGGTGGCAGCGGATGTGATCGTGATGCCGCGTTCCTGTTCCTGGGCCATCCAGTCCATGGTGGCCGTACCCTCGTGGGTTTCACCGATGCGATGATTCTTGCCCGTGTAGAACAGGATCCGCTCGGTGGTGGTGGTTTTTCCGGCATCGATATGAGCCATAATACCGATGTTCCGGACTCTTTCAAGTGGATGGCTTCTGGGCATACTAAGCAATTGCTCCTTTCAAACCTCTGAAAAGCACGGATTGAGCTTTCAGCAGCCGGCGATCCGTTTTTGGCTGTGATCAGGATTCACTGATCGCTAACCGCTGACCACTGACCACTCGCAGCCGCTTACCAGCGATAGTGAGCGAATGCCTTGTTGGCCTCGGCCATGCGGTGCATTTCTTCCTTACGCTTGACCGCAGCGCCGGTATTGTTGGCGGCGTCCATCAGTTCGCCGGCCAGGCGTTCGGCCATGGTCTTCTCACCGCGTTTCCGGGCGAAGTCGACGATCCAGCGCAGGGCCAGGGTCTGACGGCGCTCGGGACGGATTTCGATCGGGACCTGATAGGTGGCGCCGCCCACACGGCGGGCCTTGACTTCCAGCTGGGGTGCCACGTTGTTCAGGGCTTCCTGGAAAACGTCGGTCGCCGGCTTCCCGGTCTTCTGGGCTACAGTTTCAAAAGCCTGATAGCAGACGTTCTGCGCGACTCCGCGCTTTCCGTCCAGCATAATCTGATTGATCAGTTTTGTGACCACCGTGGTCCCGTGTACAGGATCCGGCAGCACTTCACGTTTCGGTACAAAACCGCGACGGGGCATAGGTTTCCCTCCTCAATTCTTTTCCTGATGCAAGTTCTTTTGCTTCCTCTTCCTCCGGCCCCGTGTCAGCATCACGGAGCCCCGGCCACGGATAGGCCGGATGCGGCGGCCGCCGGTGCTTCCCCTCAGAGGATTCCTGTTCCGAAGAACCCCCGGAATGAAAGCCGCGGCTCATCTCGCCTTTCGGACTGCGTCGGCAGCGTAAGACTTACTTCTTCGGGCGCTTTGCGCCATACAGGGAACGCGCCTGCATCCGCTTGGCCACACCGGCGGTATCCAGAGCACCGCGGATGATGTGGTAACGAACGCCGGGCAGGTCCCGCACACGGCCGCCGCGGATCAGCACAACGCTATGCTCCTGCAGGTTGTGGCCGATCCCGGGGATGTAGCAGGTACCTTCGATGGAGTTCGTCAGGCGGATTCTCGCGATTTTCCGCAGAGCGGAATTAGGCTTCTTAGGCGTCTGTGTCTTGACGCTCAGGCACACACCGCGCTTCTGGGGGCAGCCCTGCAGAATCGGAGCGGTGGGCTTTTTGGTCGCCCGTTCACGGCCCTTACGGACAAGCTGATTAATTGTGGGCATTAGAGCACCTCCTGAATAATATCCTCAAGATCCTGCAACCCTCAGGATCTAAAAGGCTGATAGATGCCGGAGCGGAAACCCGCCCCTCCCGGAGCCGGGAACTTTACTGCCGGAGCAGCCCTGCGGCTGCGGCGGGAACATCCACCCCGCAGACCATTCCCAGTTCTTTCATGGACGCCACCCGCACACAGGGCACGCCGGCGCTTTCCGCGCTGCGCACCACCTGCTGGTAGATGAACGTGTCCGCGTCGTTGCTCACATAAACCCGTGAAAGCGTTCCGGCCTTCAGCGCGCGGATAACCTGCTTCGTCCCGACAACCTTTCGGCCGCCCGCCTTCAGCATTTCCATCCTTCCGGAGGCCTCCTTCCGCTTCCCGAAGAGCGCACCTGAAAAAGAGCGCACTCCACCCGGGGCATGATGCAACTCGACTATCATATCATCGATGTGTTGGAATGTCAACGGATTGAACGATTTTTCACGAAAAAAACTGCCATCCTCCGGCAGCAGCCCAAAAAATGCAAAAAAGGCCCAAACTGTTAACATAAAACTGCCATCCAATCACTAACCACTAATCACCAGCCGCTAATCACTTAAACCGCCGACAGCAGCCTGGTCCACGTACTCGCAGACCCAGTGCTCCCCGTCCGTCACCAGGTGCAGGTACATACCCTCCCGGTTGGTGTAGAGAATCGGCATTCCCTTTCCGCGCAGGTATTTGATTCCGCTCCAGTCTTCCACGCGTTTGTTGGTCACAATGGCAGCCTTCGCGCCCAGCGCGTCATACATGGTTTCAAAAAGCGGCGACTTCCCGTGGTGCGGGTATTTGACCAGGTCCGCCTTCAGGTCCTTGCGGGGAACGACATGGTTAATCAGAACCACCTGCCCCAGCTGTTCCATGTCCGCCATAAAGAAGATATTCCGTTCTCCGTACGTGATCATCGTCTGGGCGCTCTGGTTGTTCATATCCAGGGTCGGATCTGTATTCACGTAAAACTTCAGCGATACAGCCCCGTCCCCCATGGTGAATTCGCTGCCGCTGCGGTATTCACGCACCGGGATGCCGTTGGCGTCCGCGTATTCCACCGCGCGGATCATATGCTCCGTGGACGCAGCGGGAAAGCAGATATACAGTTCCTCCACCTTCGCGGCCTGGTCCGTCACTGCCAGCCCGTTCAGGTGGTCATGGTGCGGATGGCTGTTGAACAGTTTCCCGATGGACTTGATTCCCAGCTTCCTGATCAGTTCTGCCCCGCGGGTTCCCATTTTGACGTCCCCGCAGTCGATCAGCCAGACATCCCCGCCGTACATCAGGATTGCTTCGTCTGCATTCATAATGTTCGGAAACCAGATCTCCAGCAGCTCCGCGTCCAGCCGGAAACGGAAGTTCTCCTCCGTGCCGGGAACCGTCACCCGGTCGATCACATCCGGGAACCGGTCCTCCGCCGCTTCCCGCGGTGCCGGCCGTGCCGGCAGCGGCGCTTCCGGCGCCGGAACTTCCGCGGCGGCGCCCGTTGCGCCGGACAGCATTCCCAGCGCCAGCGCCGCAGCCAGAATAATCAACACAAGCTTCTTCAATCCTGCAAACCCTTTCCGCAATCCTGTTCCCTGCTCGGTCTGTATCCTGCCCGGCTGTCATCCTGAGGCAATGCCGAAGGATCTTATCGGCAACACCCTTCACCTTTAACCGAAGGGCGCCGACCCACATTGTCATTCCAGGCGCAGCCGGGACTCTTATCCGCACTTCCGCGATACTGCATCCGAAGGAATACCCCATCGGTGTCATTCCGAGCGCAGCCGAGGAATCTTATCGGCAATGCCGCGATACCGCATCCGAAGGGAGCCCCCAACGTTGTCATTCCGGGTGCAGCCGGGGACTCTTATCCGCATACCGGACAGCACGCATCCGAAGGAACCTCTGCCTGATCCAACCGACAATATATATTAAATAGGAAAAAAATAAGTATTCTCCAAATATATTGAAGAATATCCGTTGACACTATGCAAATTCTGTGCTAAAATTTACAATTGCATCAGTATCGTCTTGGTGCTTTCCGGGGATCCGGGCGACCCTATTTTACACAGGTTCCGTGTGAAATGCAAGCCCTGTTTTTCCGGCTCCGGGGCGACTCTGGTCGGACAGAATAAGGGGTGATTTCATAGCATGGTACACGAGGTCCACATGGGGAAGCTCCGTGAAAGAATGAGCTTCTCGCGCATTGATGAAGTTCTGGAAATGCCCAACCTGATCGAAGTTCAGAAGAACTCTTATCAACGCTTTCTCGATACCGATCTCCGCGAAGTGTTGAACGATGTATCTCCCATTACCGACTATAATGGGAATCTGGTTCTGGAATTCGTGGACTATTCTCTCGACGAACCGAAAAACTCTGTTGCCCGCTGCCGGGAAAGGGACATTACGTATGCTGCCCCGCTGAAGGTCTTTGTCCGCCTGAAGAACAAGGAAACCGGCGAAATCAAGGAATCCGACGTCTTTATGGGCGACTTCCCCCTCATGACCGACCACGGCACTTTCATCATCAACGGTGCCGAGCGCGTGATCGTCAGCCAGCTGGTCCGCTCCCCCGGCGTCTATTTTGACGTTGCGCTGGACAAGGCCGGCAAGCCCCTCTATTCCTCCCAGATCATCCCGAACCGGGGCGCCTGGCTGGAATACGAGACCGACTCCAATGACGTTCTGTGGGTGCGTATCGACCGTGCCCGCAAGCTCCCCATCACCGTGATCCTCCGCGCCCTGGGCTACGGCACCGACGCGGAAATCATCGACCTGATGGGCGAAGACGAGCGCCTGATGGCCACCATCAAAAAGGGTGACAACGCGAAATCCCGTGAAGAGGGCCTGATCGAGATCTACAAGCGCCAGAAGCCCGGCGAACCCGCCAGCGTGGAAAGCGCCACCAACCTGTTCAATTCCCTCTTCTTTGATCCCAAGCGCTATGACCTCATGCGCGTGGGCCGGTATAAATATAATAAGAAGCTGTCCATCGCGACACGCATCCATAACCATATCGCGGCGGAGGATATCATCAATCCCCAGACCGGTGAAGTTATGGTCAAGCGCGGCGAAACCATCCCGCTGGACGTGGCCCGCGAGATCCAGAACGCCGGCGTCAACTCCGTCACGCTGGACTGCGACGGCCAGATCCGCAAGGTCGTCGGCAACAACTTCGTCGACGCCGCTGCCTACCTGCCCTTCGACCCGAAGGAAGCCGGCATCCTCGAAATGGTCCACCTGCCCACCCTGAAGCAGATCATGGAAGGCGTGGAGCCGGACCAGCTCTTCGAGGCAGTGAAGGAGAACGCGGCGGCCCTCGTGCCGAAGCATATCATCCCCGACGATATCGTTTCCTCCGTCAACTACATGCTGGGCCTGCCCTTCGGCATCGGCACCACCGACGATATTGACCATCTGGGCAACCGCCGCCTGCGCAGCGTGGGCGAGCTGCTCCAGAACCAGATCCGCATCGGCCTGAGCCGGCTGGAGCGCGTGGTTCGTGAGCGCATGTCCATCCAGGACAGCGGCGACATCAAACCCGGTGACCTGATCAACATCCGTCCGGTCAGCGCCGCGATCAAGGAGTTCTTCGGATCCTCCCAGCTGTCCCAGTTCATGGACCAGCCGAACCCCCTGGCCGAGCTGACCCACAAGCGCCGCCTGAGCGCCCTGGGCCCCGGCGGCCTGAACCGCGACCGCGCCTCCTTCGAAGTGCGCGACGTGCACTACAGCCATTACGCCCGTATCTGCCCGATCGAGACGCCTGAAGGCCCGAACATCGGTCTGATCGGTTCCCTGGCCACCTACGCCCGGATCAACGAGTACGGCTTCATCGAAGCTCCCTACCGCCGGGTCGACAAGGAAAACGGCCGCGTGCTGAACGAGATCGACTACATGACCGCGGACGAGGAAGACCTGTTCAAGGTCGCCACCGCGAACGAGCCCCTGAACGAGGACGGCACCTTCGTGAACGACCGGATCACCGTGCGTGACCGGGCCGAGATCATCGAGGTTCCCGTTTCCCAGGTGGACTTCATCGACGTCAGCCCCCGCCAGGTCGTTTCCGTGGCCACCGCCATGGTTCCCTTCCTGGAGAACGACGACGCGACCCGCGCCCTGATGGGTTCCAACATGCAGCGCCAGGCCGTGCCGCTGCTGGTTCCCGAAGCGCCCCTGGTCGCCACCGGTATGGAATACCGCGCGGCGCATGACTCCGGCGTCGTCATCCTCGCGAAGGAAGACGGCGTGGTCGAGAAGGTGGACGCGGACCACATCGTGATCCGGGATAACTTCGGCGAATCCCATACCTACCTGCTGACCAAGTTCGCCCGCTCCAACCAGAGCACCTGCATCAACCAGCGCCCCGTGGTTTCCGCGGGCCAGAAGATTGAGAAGGGCGACCTGCTGGCGGACGGTCCTTCCACGGAAAAGGGAGAAATCGGCCTGGGCCGCAACGCCCTGATCGGTTTCATGACCTGGGAAGGCTACAACTACGAGGACGCTGTCCTGCTGAGTGAAAAGCTGGTCAAGGAAGATATCTACACCTCGATCCATATCGAGGAGTTTGAGAGCGAAGCCCGCGAAACCAAGCTGGGGCCGGAAGAGATCACCCGGGATATCCCGAACATCTCTGACGACGCCATCAAGGACCTGGATGAGGGCGGTATCGTCCGCATCGGCGCGGAAGTGCACGCCGGCGACATCCTGGTCGGCAAGGTCACCCCGAAGGGCGAAACCGAGCTGACCGCGGAAGAGCGCCTGCTGCGCGCCATCTTCGGTGAAAAGGCCCGCGAAGTCCGGGACACCTCCCTGCGCGTGCCCCACGGCGAAGGCGGTATCGTGGTCGACGTCAAGGTCTTCACCCGCGAGAACAAGGACGAGCTCTCCCCCGGCGTCAACGAGATGGTCCGGATCTATATCGCCCAGAAGCGGAAGATTTCCGTCGGCGATAAGATGGCCGGCCGCCACGGAAACAAGGGCGTCGTTTCCCGGATCCTCCGTGAAGAGGACATGCCCTTCCTGCCGGACGGCACGCCCCTGCAGATCGTGCTGAACCCCCTGGGCGTTCCCAGCCGTATGAACCTGGGACAGGTGCTGGAAGTCCATCTGGGCCTCGCCTGCCGCGCGCTGGGCTGGCACATCGCCACCCCGGTCTTCGACGGCGCCACCTATGAGGAAATCCTCGAGCACCTGGAAAAGGCCGAAGCCAAGATGGCCGCCCCCGAGGACCTGAACGATCCGCATGTGACCGAGTATCACTTCCACAACGGCAGGCCCCTGCGCCTGGACCTGGACGAGGAGGGCAAGGAGCTCTTCCGCCAGGGCAAGATCCGTGTGCGCGACGGCCGCACGGGCGACTACTTCGAGAACCCCGTCACCGTCGGTATCATGTACTTCCTGAAGCTGCATCACCTGGTCGACGACAAGATGCACGCGCGGAGCACCGGCCCCTACAGCCTGGTAACCCAGCAGCCCCTGGGCGGTAAAGCCCAGTTCGGCGGCCAGCGCTTCGGTGAAATGGAAGTCTGGGCGCTGGAAGCCTACGGCGCCGCCAACACGCTGCAGGAAATCCTGACCGTGAAGAGCGACGATACCGTCGGCCGCGTCAAGACCTACGAAGCCATCATCAAGGGCCAGAACATTCCGACCCCCGGTGTGCCGGAAAGCTTCAAGGTCCTGCTGAAGGAAATGCAGGCCCTGAGCCTCGATATCCGTGTCCTGGACGCCCAGAAGAACGAGATCGAGATTCCCGAGCTGGATCCGGAAGATATGGCGCAGCCTGAACCGCCCGTCCGTCCCGCTGTCTTCACTCCCTCCGCTGAGGAAGTCTCCGAAGCCGCGGAAGAGGATGAGGAAATCAGCCAGGCCGCTGACGAAGCCTTCAGCATGTCTGAGGACGACCTGGCCCTGGGTACTGAGGACGACAACGACGACTTCAGCCTGGATGACAAGGACGTGGACGATATGGAAGACTTCAGCGTCGACGATCTGTCCGATCTGAACCTTGACGACGATGACATTTAACCATTAACCGCTGATCTTCCCCACCCTGTGGGTGGCCGAAGGGGGTTTTTGGGGGGCGACCGGAAAGCCCCCCCAATAAAAGAAGGGAGTGTGCCCCTTTTGTTCGAACTTTCTAACCTCGATTCCATTCAGATCGGAATGGCTTCCCCGGAACAGATTCTTGCCTGGTCCCACGGAGAGGTCACCAAGCCCGAAACCATCAACTACCGCACCCTGAAGCCTGAACGCGACGGCCTGTACTGCGAACGCATCTTCGGACCGACGAAGGACTGGGAATGTAACTGCGGGAAATATAAGCGGATCAAGTTCAAGGACAAGGACAAGGTCTGCGACAAGTGCGGCGTGCAGGTCACCCGCGCCAAGGTCCGCCGCGAGCGCATGGGCCATATCCAGCTGGCCGCGCCCGTCAGCCATATCTGGTATTTCAAGGGCATCCCCAGCCGCATGGGCATGCTGCTCGATATCAGCCCCCGGAACCTGGAAAAGGTTCTGTACTTTGCCAACTTCATCGTCCTGGATCCCGGCAACAGCGAGGAAACCGGACTGAAGCGCCTGGAGCTGATCAACGACGCCCGCTACCGGGAGATCGAAGCCCGCTGCGGCAAGGGTTCCTTCGTCGCCAAGATGGGCGCCGAAGCGATCCGTGACCTCCTGATGGAGATCGACCTGGATAAGCTTTCCGCCGAACTGAAGGCGGAAATCGCCCAGCTGACCGAGAAGGAACGCGACCGGGAAACCGAAGGCCAGAAGCGCGCCCGCGCGGTGAAGCGCCTGGAAGTCGTCGAATCCTTCCGCACCAGCCATAACAAGCCCGAGTGGATGATCCTGACCGTGGTCCCGGTCATCCCGCCGGACCTTCGTCCCCTGATTCAGCTGGACGGCGGCCGTTTCGCCACCTCCGACCTGAACGACCTGTACCGCCGGGTAATCAACCGGAACAACCGCCTGAAGAGGCTGCTGGAGCTGGGCGCGCCGGACATCATCGTCCGCAACGAAAAGCGCATGCTGCAGGAATCTGTGGACGCCCTGATCGACAACGGCCGCCGCGGCCGTCCGGTCACCGGTCCCGGAAACCGGGCCCTGAAGAGCCTGTCCGACCTGCTTCGCGGTAAGCAGGGCCGCTTCCGCCAGAACCTGCTGGGCAAGCGCGTGGACTATTCCGGCCGCAGCGTTATCGTCGTCGGTCCGGAACTGAAGCTCTACCAGTGCGGCCTGCCGAAGGAAATGGCGCTGGAGCTGTTCAAGCCCTTCGTCATGGAGCGGCTGGTCAACCTGAAGTATTCCCACAACGTCAAGTCCGCCAAGCGCGCCGTGGAAAAGGTTCGTCCCGAGGTCTGGGACATCCTGGAAGAAGTCATCCGGGACCATCCCGTCCTGCTGAACCGCGCGCCCACGCTGCACCGCCTGGGCATCCAGGCCTTCGAGCCGATCCTGGTCGAAGGCAAGGCCATCAAGCTGCATCCGCTGGCCTGTACCGCCTTCAACGCCGACTTCGACGGCGACCAGATGGCTGTGCACGTCCCGCTGTCCATGGAGGCGCAGGCTGAGGCCCGCTTCCTGATGCTGGCCCATAACAACATCCTGAAGCCGCAGGACGGCCGTCCGGTCATCTCGCCCTCCCAGGACATGGTTATCGGCTGCTACTACCTGACGATCATCAATCCGAACGCCAAGGGCGCCGGCCGGGTCTTCTCCTCCCAGGACGAAGCCATCATGGCCTACTCCCTGGACCAGATCACCCTGCAGTCCCCCATCAAGGTCCGCATCACGCGCACCTTCAAGGGCGAGACCGCCTCGAAGATCATCGACACCACGCTGGGCCGCCTGATCTTCAACGACGCGCTGCCGCAGAACCTGGGCTTCCGCAAGCGTGAATGCCTGGACGACATGTTCCTCCTGGAAGTCGACGAGCTCGTCGGCAAGAAGCAGCTGTCCCGCATCGTGGACCAGTGCTTCCACACCCAGGGCGAACACCGCACCGCGCAGGTGCTGGACGCCATCAAGGCGCTGGGCTTCAAGTACTCCACGCTGGGCGCCATCACCGTGTCCGTTTCGGACATCAAGGTGCCCGCCTGCAAGGAAACCATGCTGGCGGACGCGGACGAAGCCGTGCGCAAGGTCAACAACCTCTACCGCCGCGGTCTCCTGTCCGAGGACGAGCGTTACAACCGCGTCATCACCATCTGGAACGACTGCACGCATAACCTGCGTGACCAGATCCTGCCGAACCTGGACGAGTTCAACCCGATCCGCATGATGACCGACTCCGGCGCCCGCGGTTCTTCCGCGCAGGTGTCCCAGCTGGCCGGCATGCGCGGCCTGATGGCCTCTCCTTCCGGCAAAACCATCGAACTGCCCATCCGCGCGAACTTCCGTGAAGGCCTGACGGTGCTAGAGTTCTTCCTCTCCTCCCACGGTTCCCGGAAGTCCCTGGCCGATACCGCCCTGCGTACCGCTGACTCGGGTTACCTGACCCGCCGCCTGGTGGACGTCTCGCAGGAAGTCATCGTCCGCGAGGAGGACTGCTTCGAGTCCCGCGGCGAAAAGGTCCGCGGCATCACCGTTTCCGAGCTCATGAGCGGCAAACAGTCCATCGAGTCCCTGGAGGACCGCCTCCGCGGCCGGACTGCCGCCGAGGATATCATTGATCCCGCGACCGGCGAAGTCCTGGTCCGGATGAATGAGCCGATCGATTACCAGATGGCCCGCGACATCGTCGCCCGCGGCATCACCCAGGCGACGGTCCGCTCCGTGCTGACCTGCCGCACCGAAAACGGTGTCTGCGCCCGCTGCTATGGCGAGAACATGGCCCACGGCGGCAAGGTGGACGTCGGTGAAGCCGTCGGTATCATCGCGGCCCAGGCCATCGGTGAACCCGGTACCCAGCTGACCATGCGTACCTTCCATACGGGCGGTATCGCCGGCGCTGAGGATATCACCCAGGGTCTTCCCCGCGTCGAGGAACTCTTCGAGGCCCGGAAGCCGAAGCGTGACGCGATCCTGGCGGAAATCGCCGGCAGCGTCTCCCTGCAGGAGACCAAGAAGCGCCGCGAGCTGGTCATCGCCTCCGACGACGATCCCAAGGATACCAAGTCCTACCAGATTACCTACGGTTCCCGCCTGAAGGTGGCCGAGGGCGATCATGTGGAGGCCGGTGACGAGCTGACCGAAGGCTCCATCAACCCGCATGACCTGCTGCGGATCCTGGGCGTCAAGGCCGTGCAGGAATACCTGCTGAAGGAAGTCCTTTCCGTGTACCGCCTGCAGGGCGTCGGCGTGAGCGATAAGCACATTGAAATCATCATCCGCCAGATGCTCCGCAAGGTCCGCGTGGAAGACAGCGGTGACACCGATCTGCTGACCGGTTCCCTGGTCGACATCTTCCGCTTCGAGGAAGCCAACAAGAAGGCCATCATGGAAGGCGGTACTCCCGCCATCGCCAAGCGTATCCTGCTGGGTATCACCAAGGCCTCCCTGGCGACCGAAAGCTTCCTGTCCGCCGCGTCCTTCCAGGAGACCACGCGCGTGCTGACCGAGGCCGCTATCCGCGGCAAGGTCGACCCGCTGATCGGTCTGAAGGAGAACGTCATCCTGGGCAAGCTGATCCCCGCCGGTACCGGCATGAAGCGCTACAAGGATATCACCATCCGGGATTCCTACAGCTTCTGATCACCATCAGCACTTTCCCCTCTCCCATCCGGGAGAGGGGTTTTGATTTAG
>JAILIE010000126.1 GCA_024695415.1 Clostridiales bacterium
TGTCAGGCTTCGGGCTCCAGCAGACCGAGATTTCCGTCCTTTCTCAGGTACAGGACATTGGTCCGCTCGGTATCTATATTCACAAAGGCGAAGAAGCTGTGCCCCAACAGTTCCATTTCGATGATCGCGTCTTCAACGCTCATGGGACGAACCGGGAACGTCTTGTGCTTGACAACCTTCCGTCCTTCTTCTTCTCCCAAGTCTCCTTCCTCAATATATTCCGGAACCTCGGCAAAGGCTTCTTCTCTCAGGTTCTTGCCCAGCTTGGTTCTGTGCTTGCGGATCTGGCGTTCCATCTTGGCCAGGGCTTTGTCGATGGCCAGGAACAGGTTGTCATCCGCGGAGGACTCGCTCCGGAGGATCACGTTTTTCCCCATGGGGACGGTGATTTCAACGATCCGGCGATCGTTCTTCTCCTTCCGCATCTTGATCTGCATTTCCGTTTCCGGCCAGAGATAGCGGCCCATGGTTTCCGTCTTTTTCTCGATCCTCTTGGTAATTGCCGGGCTGACCGACATGTTGCGTGCGGTAATCGTCAGTTTCATACTTCCTGAGGGCTCCTTTCAAATTTGTGAATCAGCAAAAACCATCACGGATCCGCGGTCATCCCTGACCTCCGGTCCGCGATTCTGCGTGTGCCATGGGCACCACGTCCTCTCGTTGTCTTGTGTTGAATAGTTTCGACACTTCCCCGCCTGATTCCTGCTTCTTTTGTTTTGTTCCGGTATTTTTTCAACCAGTTTTCACATTCCGGGCTGCAGGAGTCTGAAAACCGGGGCGGAACCGCTGTTCCGCCCCGGTAAATGGATTATCCCAGGATGACTTCCACCTTGTGGTTCTTTCCGTCCGCGAAGTCCGGAATGACGTTGCCGTCAATGGCCTTCCCGTCCACGGTCACCTGCTTCACGCCGCGGCACACATGCGCCGGGTTTTTGAATTCGATGTCGTAGACCGCGCCGCGGAAACGGCGGCTGACGGAGTATCCGTCCCAGGTGTGCGGGATGCAGGGATCGACCTTCAGGCCGTCCCAGTCCGGCTTGATGCCCAGGATGTAATTGCTGATGACGTAGAAGTTCCAGGCCGCGGTACCGGTCAGCCAGCTGTTCTTGGCCTGGCCGAAGTTCTTCGCGTCCTTGCCCGCGATCATCTGGCTGTAGACATAGGGCTCCATCTTATGCAGGTCGGAGATCTCCTCGCGCCAGGCGGGAGCGATCCGGCTGTACAGGTCGAAAGCCCGGTCGCCGTGGCCGACCACGGTCTCCGCCGCGATGATCCAGGGATTGTTGTGGCAGAAGATGCCGGCGTTTTCTTTATATCCCGGCGGGTAGGAGCTGACTTCGCCCAGCTCCAGGTGATACTCGCTGTACGCGGGCTGCAGCAGCACGATGCCGTGCTCGGTTTCCAGCCACTTATGCACGCTCTCAAGCGCCTGCTCGGCCTTGCCGTTCTCCACGCCGACACCGGCCATCACGCAGTAGCCCTGGGACTCGATGAAGATCTTGCCGTCCTCGCATTCCTTGCTGCCGACCTTGTTGCCCATCGCATCGTACGCGCGGACGAACCATTCGCCGTCCCAGCCGTCCTTCTCGATGGCCGCGGTCATTTCGTCAATGGACTTCTGATAGGCGTCCGCCTTGGCGTCGTTGCCCTTGCGGCGCTCGATGGCGACCAGTTCCGGTCCGATGGACACGAACATGCCGGCAATCAGGACGCTCTCCGCCACGCGCTCGTCCGGCGCGTTGGGGTTGGAGAAGGTCTGGAAGCTTTCATCCGGCGTATCGGAATAGCAGTTCAGGTTCAGGCAGTCATTCCAGTCGGCGCGGCCGATCAGCGGCAGGCCGTGCGGGCCGCGGTTGTTCACCACGTGCATGAAACTGGCTTCCAGGTGCTCCAGCAGGGTGCCGCAGTCGTCCGGATTGCAGTCGTACGGTGTGGCCGCGTCCAGGATGGCGAAGTCGCCGGTCTCCTTGATGTAGGCCGCGGTGCCGGCAATCAGCCAGAGCGGGTCGTCATTGAATCCGCCGCCGATGTCGTTGTTGCCCTTCTTGGTCAGGGGCTGGTACTGATGGTAGCAGCCGCCGTCGCGGAACTGGGTCGCCGCGATGTCCAGGATGCGTTCCCGGGCGCGTTCCGGAATCTGGTGCACAAAGCCCAGCAGGTCCTGGCTGGAATCCCGGAAGCCCATGCCGCGGCCGATACCGCTCTCGAACATGGAGGTGCTCCGGCTCATGTTGAAGGTCACCATGCACTGGTAGGGGTTCCAGATGTTGACCATCCGGTTCAGCTTCTCCTCGCCGGAGGTCAGCGTATAGGCGTTCAGCAGGTTGTCCCAGTGGCGCTTCAGGGCGGCGAAGGCATCCGCGATCTGCGCGTCGCTGCTCAGCTTCGCGAGCATTTCCTTCGCGGGCTTCTTGTTGATGACGCCCTTCTTCTCCCACTTTTCCTCCACCGGCAGTTCCACATAGCCGAGGACGAAATTGAACTTCTTTTCCTCGCCCTTTTCCAGGTGCACCTTAATCTGGTGCGCGGCCATCGGCTGCCAGCCGGAAGCGACGGAGTTGCCCATCTTTCCGGTCATGACCGCCTGGGGATTCTCGAATCCGTTGTACATGCCCAGGAAGGTTTCCATGTCCGTGTCGAATCCGTCGATGGGGGTGTTCACGGCATAGAAGGAATAATGGTTCCGGCGCTCGCGGTACTCGGTCTTGTGGTAGACCACGCCGTTTTCCACCTCCACCTCGCCGGTGGAGAAGTTGCGCTGGAAGTTCAGCATGTCGTCCTGCGCGTTCCAGAGGCAGAACTCGACGAAGCTGGTCAGGATGACGTCCTTCGCGCCTTCGCTCTCGTTCGTCAGGGTGATCTGGTGCACCTCGGCGTCAAAGCCCATCGGAACGAAGCTCAGCTGGGAAGCTTTCAGGCCGTTCTTTTTGCCGGTGATGACGGTGTAGCCCATGCCGTGGCGGCAGGAGTACTCGTCCAGTTCGGTCTTGACGGGCTTCCAGCCGGGATTCCAGACCGTTCCGTTGTCGTAGATGTAGAAATAGCGGCCGCCGTTGTCCACGGGCTCGTTGTTGTAGCGGTAGCGCGTAATCCGGCGCAGCCGGGCGTCCCGGTAGAAGCAGTATCCGCCGGCGGTGTTGCTGATGATTCCGAAGAACTTTTCACATCCGAGATAGTTGATCCACGGGTACGGCGTGCGGGGCGTGTCGATGACATACTCCCTGGCTTTGTCGTCGAAATGGCCGAATTTCATGGGCAGTTCCTCCGTTATTCTTCTGTTCCGCGTGGGAAAACCGTGTGCGCGGTCACTTGTTCAATTATAACATACTTATTTGACCGGTGCAAACGTTTCCCGGACTTTCTCCAGGTACTCCTCATAGTTGCACAGGTAGTCGGCGATCGTGCCGTCCGGGCGGATCTCGATGATCCGGTCGGCGATCGTGGTGATGAACTGGTGGTCCTGGCTGGTGAAGATCACGTTACCGGGGAAGTTGATCAGGCCGTTGTTCACCGCGGTGATGGATTCCAGGTCCAGGTGGTTGGTCGGCTGGTCCAGCATCAGGAAATTCGCGCCGGAAAGCATCATCCGGCTGAGCATGCAGCGAACCTTCTCACCGCCGGACAGGACGCTCACGGGCTTGTACACGTCGTCCCCGCTGAAGAGCATCCGGCCCAGGAAGCCGCGCATGTAGGTTTCCAGCTGCTCCGGGGAGTACTGGGCGAACCACTGCATCATGTTCAGGTCGCATCCGTCGAAGAACTTGCTGTTGTCCTTCGGGAAATAGCTGGTCGTGATCGTCACGCCCCACTTTACGGTGCCGCTGTCCGGCTGGATTTCCTCCGCCAGGATGCGGAACAGCGCCGTCTGGGCCTGTTCGTTGCCAACCAGGGCGATCTTCTGTCCCTTGGTGACCAGGAAGGAGACGTCCTTCAGCAGCTGCACCCCGTCCTGGGTATAGTTCAGGCCGGTCACCTGCAGGATATCCTTTCCGGCCTCCCGGTCGGGCGTGAAGCTGACCCAGGGATAGCGCCGGCTGGAGGCCGGCATCTGCTCGATGGTCAGCTGGTCCAGCAGCTTGCGGCGGCTCGTGGCCTGCTTCGCCTTGGACTTGTTGCTGGAGAAGCGCTGGATGAAGGCCTGCAGCTCGCGGATCTTGTCCTCGCGCCGCTTCTTCTGGTCGTTCATCAGGGCCTGCATCATCTTGCTGGACTCGTACCAGAAGTCGTAGTTGCCGACGTAGAGCTTGACCTGGTTGTAGTCGATGTCCACGATGTGGGTACAGACGTTGTTCAGGAACCACCGGTCATGGCTGACCACGATCAGGGTGCCCGGGAAATCCATCAGGAAATCCTCCAGCCAGGCGACGGACCGGTTGTCCAGGTTGTTGGTCGGCTCGTCCAGCAGCAGGATGTCCGGGTTGCCGAACAGCGCCTGCGCCAGCAGCACCTTGAACTTGTCGCCCGCCTGCAGGTCCGCCATCTGGGTATAGTGTTCCTCCGCGGGGATGCCCAGGCCGGTCAGCAGCGTGGCGGCGTCGCTCTCCGCGTTCCAGCCGTCCATCTCCGCGAACTCGCCCTCCAGCTCCGCGGCCTTCTCGCCGTCCGCCTCGTCAAAATCCGGCTTGGCGTACAGCGCGTCCTTTTCCTTCATGATGTCGTACAGCCGCTGGTTGCCCATGATTACGGTGTCCATGACCGGATAGGCGTCGTACATGAACTGGTCCTGCTTCAGGGTGCTCATGCGCTCCGTCGGCGGAATGGTTACGGAACCGGTGGTCGGCTCCAGCTCGCCGCTGAGGATCTTCAGGAAGGTGGATTTCCCGGCGCCGTTCGCGCCGATGATGCCGTAGCAGTTGCCGGGCAGGAATTTCAGGTCCGCCCCGGAGAACAGTTTCTGTCCGCCGAAGGTCAGGGATACGTTGCTGACTGTAATCATCGTCTTTTCTCCTCTTACTCCGCTGCCAGCCGGATCAGCGCGTTGGCATAGATCCGCGCGGCCGTCATCAGCCGGTCGATGTCCGTATACTCGTCTGCCTGGTGGGCCAGGTCTTCCTCGTCCGGGAACAGTGCGCCGAACGCGACGCCCTGTTTCAGGATTTTCGCGTAGGTGCCGCCGCCGGTGGCGATCGCCTCGCCCTTCAGGGCGGTTTCCTCCTCGTACGCCGCCAGCAGCCGGCTCACCAGCCAGCCGTCCGCGGGCACGTGGTGCGGTTCCTTGAGCTCCAGCACTTCCACTTCAATCCCGGGCAGGTGCGCGATGGCGGTATTTTTCAGCGCCTCCTGGTCCGCGGTCACCGGGCAGCGGAAATCCAGCGTGCCGGTCCATTCCCCGTCCTTCAGGTGGAGAATACCCATATTGCAGGTCAGTTCCCCGGACACGTCGTCCCGGCAGGCGCACCCCAGGCTTTTCCCGTCCTGCTCCATGCCGACGGCCTCCGCCAGCGTCCGGACCGTTCCCTCCGCCCCGAGCTCCCTCAGCAGGCAGAGCATCATGCCGATCGCGTTGCGCCGGCCTTCCGGATAGGCGCTGTGGCCGGGAATACCGGTGGCCGTCACCTGTACGCCTTTCTCCGTCACCTCCGCGGTGAAAGGAAGGCCGGTCTTTTCGCCCCACGCGCGGATCTTTTCCGCCAGTTCCTCCCCGCCTTCCAGCAGGGCGGTGCTCTCGCCGGGGATCACGTTCGGCCGGTCGCCGGTCGCCATCTCCAGCACCCTGACGCCGCCTTCCGCGTCCTTACCGCGCAGAAGCAGGTGAATCATGCCCTTCTCGGTATTGATCACCGGGAAAGACGCGTCCGGGCTGAAGCCGGTCTCCGGCATGTCGGTATGCGCGGCGTACCACTCCATGTCCTCCCATCCGCTTTCCTCGTCGCAGCCCAGGATCATCCGGATGCTCTTCTTCAGGGGAATACCCGCTTCCCGGATCGCCCGCATGGCGTACAGCGCGGCCAGGCTCGGGCCCTTGTCGTCGTTCGTGCCCCGGCCGTACATCCGCGTGCCTTCCATGACGGCGTCAAAGGGCGGACGGGTCCATCCGTCACCGACGGGCACCACGTCCAGGTGGCCCAGCACGGCGATCTTTTCCTCCGCGTCCCCCAGGGTGATGTCACAGGCATAACCGTCGAAGTCCCGGACCGGGAAGCCCATCCTCCGGGCGTCTTCCATCGCGGTATCCAGCATCCGCCGGACCTCTTTCCCGAAAGGCGCGCCCTCCGCGCTTTCCCCCTTCACCGAAGGAACCCGGATCCAGCGCTGCAGCGTCTCCGTCAGCTCGCCCCGGTAGCTGTCCAGCAGTTCATATACCCTGCGTTCCATGTTCTTCCGTCCTCCTGTCTTCAGAATGCGTTCCGCGGATCCCGGCTTTTCTTCTTCGGCGCGTCCGGATCGATGTACTCGATCTCCATCCGCTCAAACGGCACGCTCTCGAAAAACGCGTCCGGGAAAAACCGGGTCATGCCGAATTCTTCCCATTCGCGCTCGTTTTTATCCAGCCAGATCGGCTCCGGCAGGTCCAGCTCCCGGCAGGCCTCCCGCAGCGCGCTGTGGGCTTCGTCCCGCCCGCAGGGCGCCGTGGCCTGCCGGTCCGTCCGGTGATTCCGGATGATTTTGACCCAAAGGGCTGTCGCCATCTTATTTCGCTCCTGACTCCGTTTGTCCGCTCCATTTCAGAACGGCGTCCGCCGCGGGTCCGTTCATGCCCCGGACGCGCAGCAGTTCTTCCCTTCCGGCCTGCCGGATCGCCTTCAGGCTGCCGAAGGCCTTCAGCAGTTCCTTTCGCCGGGCCGGGCCGATTCCCGGGATATCCTCCAGCTGGGAATGGATCGACGCTTTGCCCCGCAGCGTCCGGTGATGGATGATGCCGAAGCGGTGCGCCTCGTCCCGGATCCGCTGCACCAGCTGCAGTTCCGGTGTCCGGTGATCCAGCAGGATCGGCTCCTCCGCGTCCGGCAGCCAGATTTCCTCATGTTTTTCCGCCAGGCCGAACATGGCCGGCGGCTCGGCGCCCTGGTCCAGGATCGCCTGCCGCGCGAAGCGCAGCTGCTGCGGTCCGCCGTCGATCAGGATCAGGTCCGGCAGGTCCGTGAACTTTCCCTCCGCGTTTCCTTCCTGTTCCTCCCGCGCCGCGTGGGCGTAGCGGCGGCTCAGGGTTTCATACAGGGAGGCGAAGTCGTTCGCGCCCTCGACGGTTTTGATCCGGAAATGGCGGTATTCCTTCTTCGCCGGCACGCCGTCGATGAACACGACCATGGCGGCCACGCTCTGCTCTCCCTGGGTGTTGGAGATGTCGTAGCCCTCGATCCGCCGGGGGAACCGGTCCATTCCCAGGATCCTTCCCAGGTTCTCCGCCGCGCCGGTGGTCCGCTCCTCGCGGATGGTCCGCCGCGCGTTCCGCTTGTCCAGCGCGTCCCGTGCGTTTTTCGCCGCCAGCAGCACCAGCTCAAGCTTCTCGCCCCGCCGGGGCGTCGCCACGGTCACCGCCGCGCCTTTCTTTTCCCGCAGCCAGGCTTCCAGCTGCTCTGCGGCGCCTTCCGGCAGTTCCTGGCACAGCACGTTGCGCGGGATCAGGCCCGCGGCCTCGTAATACTGGGTCATAAAGGAAGCGATGACCTCGCCGGGGTTCTCCCCGCCTTCCCGCGGCAGGGCGAAATGGTCGCCGCCGATGATCCGGCCGCCCCGGATATACAGGATCTGGATCATCGCGTCCAGCCCGTCCTGGGCCAGGGCGATCAGGTCCTGTTCGCTCCGGTCGGTCCGCGTGGCGATCTGGCGCTCCATCAGGCCTTCGACGTCCCGGATCTTGTCGCGGATCCGCGCCGCCTTTTCGTACCGCATCGCCGCGGCGGCCTCGTTCATGTCTGCCTTCAGCTTCCGCAGCACGCTCTCATAGTCGCCGCTGAGGAAGCTGATGACGCCGTTCATCATCTCCCGGTAGGCTTCCTCCGTGCACTTCCCCGCGCACGGCGCCATGCACCGGCCGATATCGTAGTTCACGCAGGGGCGTTTCTCCGTCTTCGCCGGCAGCGCCTGGCGGCAGGAGCGGAGCGGAAACACGTCCCTCACCGCCTCGATTACCTGGCGCACGGCGTTGGCGCCGATATAGGGACCGAAGTAGCGCGCGCCGTCCCGCTCCATGCGGCGGCACAGCTCCAGCCGCGGAAAGGGCTGGCGCAGGTCCACCTTCAGGTAGGGATAATTTTTGTCATCCTTCAGCAGGATATTGTAGTAAGGCCTGTGCCGCTTGATCAGGTTGCATTCCAGGATCAGGGCTTCCAGGTTCGTTTCGCACAGAAGGATTTCAAAATCGTCGATATGCGCGATCATGGCCGCCACCTTGGGCGTATGCGCCGTGTCGCGGAAATAGCTGCGCACCCGGTTCTTCAGGTTCACCGCTTTCCCGACATAGATGATCGTGCCTTCCCGGTCCTTCATCAGGTAGCAGCCGGGCGAATCCGGCAGCTTCCGGATTTTCTCCTCCAGTTTCTCTCCCCAGTTTTTCATATCTTACCGCAGTTCGTTCAGCTGCGCCTGGAGCTCCTCCAGCGCGGTCTGCAGGTTGGTCTGGTACTCGCCGGTATCCATGCCCGTGGTCAGGTAGGTCAGGTACCGGTCCACCATATTCTGCAGCGTCATCAGCTGGTCGTCCGAAACCATCGGCGCGTTGGTCAGCCCGCCGTAGGCGCTGTTGACGGTCCGGATGGAACAGATCGCGCTGCGGACCTTGGCCAGGATCAGCGCGGAGTCCGCGCCGGCGTTCCGGCTGAGCACGGAGGTCTGGCGGATCGCTTCGCTGCATTCCGTCTGCATCCGGCTGATAAACTGGCTCCGCTCCTCGCTGCGGTATCGAAGGGCCGGTACGCCGATAATAACCAGCGCGACGATCGTCAGCGCCAGCAGCAGGGTGACAGCGTTCCGGATCCGGTTTCGCTTGATCTGGGTAATGGAAACACCTTCCCCGTTGTTCTGGGAATAGCGCCTGTACATTCACCCACCTCCGTTCCCGGATATTCTAACACATGCGCGGTTTTTCGTAAAGAAAAGCACCGGGATCAGTCCCGGCGCTTCCTTTGCTCAGCCCTGCTTCTGCTTGTGCTTGGGATTCTCGCAAATCACCATCACACGGCCCTTGCGCTTGATAATCTTGCACTTTTCACAGATCGGCTTCACAGACGGACGAACCTTCATCGTCGTTCCCTCCTTGTCAGGATCAGTTTTTGCTGCGCCAGGTGATCCGGCCTCTGGTCAGATCATAGGGCGATAGTTCAATCGTTACCTTATCGCCGGGATAAATCCGGATGAAGTTCATCCGCATCTTGCCGGAGATATGTGCCAGGATCTGGTGGCCGTTCTGCAGTTCCACCTGAAACATGGCGTTGGGCAAAGCTTCAACAACCTTGCCTTCCATTTCGATTACGTCGCTCTTGGACAAAAGATCAGCCCTCCTTGCACAGCGAGCGTTCTTCGGCGAATCCGTTGGCTTCCAGCGCTCTTCTCAGATCGCTGTCCTGCACCTTTCCGCCCTCGGGGCGGATGGTTCTCCAGTCGATGAGAACCGGTTTCGCGCGCAGATGTTTCGTCTTCTTTTTCTTGGGGTTGGCCAGCTTCCGCGTCCGCCCGTCGGCGATCAGGACGCTGCCGTCCCCGTTGTCCGCCAGCACCAGGAAATATCCTCCCCGGTCCCGGCCCTGGATGCTTTGCACCACGCGTCCTTGTTCGAAGGAAAAGGGTTCCTTCATTCTTCCGCCCCCCATACAAATCCGGGCAGCGTCAGGATTTCAGGCAGTCCGTCCTCGGTGACGGCGATGGTGTGCTCATAATGGGCGCACCGGGAATGGTCCACCGTCCGCGCGCACCAGCCGTCGTCGTCGACGCTCAGGTGCCAGTCGCCCATGGCAATCATGGGCTCCACGGCCAGGGTCATTCCCCGTCGGAGCCGCAGGCCCCGTCCCGGATCCCCGTAGTTGTACACCGCGGGATCCTCGTGCATCTCCCGGCCGATCCCGTGACCGGTGAACTCCCGGATCGCGGTGAAACCGTTTTTCCGGGCGTGGGAGTCAATCGTGAATCCCACGTCACCGAGCCGGTTACCGGCGATGCACTGGCGTACGCCTTTCCAGAAACACTCCTCGGTCACGCGGATCAGCTTCGCATCCGCTTCGCTGATCTCGCCGACGCCGGATGTGAAGGCGGAATCCGCCTGCCATCCGTCCAGCACCAGCGTGCAGTCGATGCTGACGATGTCGCCTTCCCGCAGGATGCGTTTCGCGCTCGGAATCCCGTGCACCACTTCGTCGTTGATGCTGGCGCAGATGGAGCAGGGATAGCCTTCATAATGCAGGGAGGATGGAATCGCGTGATTCTTCCGGATCAGCTTCTCCGCCAGCGCGTCCAGCTCGGCGGTGGAAACGCCGGGGCGGATCGCCGCCCGGACTTCGTCCTCCACCTCGCGAAGGATTTTGCCGGCATCCCGCATTTTCGCGATTTGCGCCGGGTTCTTCAGACTGATCATGCCTGAGCACCCAGTTCCTTCATAATGGCGGCGTAGGTGTTTTCCAGTCCCTGCGCGCCGTCGATTTTGTGCAGCAGGCCCTTGCCTTCATAATAGCCGGTCAGGGGCGCGGTCTGCGCGTGATAGACTTCCAGGCGGCTCAGCACGGTTTCCGCCTTGTCATCGTTGCGCTGGATCAGTTCCTCTCCGCACTTGGCGCACTTCGTTTCACCGTTCAGCATGCTCAGATGATAGGTCGCGCCGCACTTCAGGCAGACGCGCCGGCCGCTCAGGCGGTCGACCAGCACCTGGTCCGCCACGTCCAGCTCAATCACGCTGTCGATGGTGGCAAAAGTGTCGAGGGCTTCCGCCTGAGGGACTGTACGGGGGAACCCGTCCAGGATATAGCCGTTTGCGCAGTCCGCCATGGCCAGGCGTTCTTTCACGATGTCGATGATTACTTCGTCGGGAACCAGTTTGCCGGCGTCGATATAGCTCTTCGCCCTCAGTCCGGTTTCAGTGCCTTCCTTGATAGCGCGGCGGAGAATATCTCCGGTGGAAATCTGGGGAATGTTCAGCGCGTCGCAGATCTTCTGTGCCTGCGTGCCCTTGCCTGCCCCGGGAGGTCCAAGAAAGATGATATTCATATGGTTCCCTCCTTTTACTCTGAAGTCCGGAAGACCGGAGGCAGGAGTCTGAGATTCTAAACCTCCTACTTCCTACCTCCTACTTCCTACCTGATACGATCGCCGTTACCCATTCCTGCTTTACCTGACGGTTCGCGGCAATGGACGGCTGCAGCATGGGATCTGTTACCCGAATCGGAGATTCGGACAGATCCGCATCACATAAAGCCAACGTTGTCCATATCCATATCGATGCCGCGCACGCTCATCTCGCCCTGGATGGTGCGGATGGTTTCCAGCGATACGCTCACAGCGATCAGGATGGAGCTCGCCGCGAACGGAACCTGAATGCTGGTCAGGCTCAGCAGCAGCGTGGGCACCGCGGCCAGGACGGCCAGGAACAGTGCCGCGAAAAGGTTCAGCCGGCTCACGATGTTCTGCAGGTACTGGCGCACGTTCTTGCCCCGCTGTCCGGGGATCACGGCACCCTGCTGCTGCAGCTGCTCCGCCTGCTGCTTCGGATCGAAGCTGATGGAGGAGTAGAAGAACGTGAAGGCGATGATCAGCAGGCCGGACACGATCATGTACCAGACGGTACCGGTCTGCATGGTGGAGTTCCACCAGGCGGTGAAGCCGCTGTTCGGGGCCACCAGCTGCGCGATGGTTCCCGGGAAAGCCAGGAAGCTGTACGCGAAGATCAGGGGCAGCACGCCGACGGAAACGACCTTCAGGCTCATGTGCGTGTTCTGTCCGCCGTATACGCGGCGGCCCTTCACCTGCTTGGCGATCTGCAGCGGGATGCGCCGCTCGCCCAGTTCGACGAAGGTAACGACCACGGTCATGATGATGGTGACCACGATGATCACGATCACGTTCAGCCAGCCGCTCAGGGTGCCGGTACCGATGGCGTTGGTGATGCCGCCGACGATACCCTGCTGGAACAGGTTGGAGATGATACCGACGAAGATCAGCAGGCTGATGCCGTTGCCGATGCCCTTCTCGGTAATCCGCTCACCGATCCACATGGCCAGGGCAGTGCCGCCCGCCATGCTGATGCCGACCAGCACATAGGCCAGCCAGCCGTAGGTCGCGGTGTCGATACCGCCCATGCCGCGGACCAGGCCGATGGCCTGGAGCAGCGCGAGAACAATCGTCACGTAGCGCGTGATCCGGTTGATCTTCTGGCGGCCGTCTTCTTCTTTGCTCAGCCGCTCCAGCGCCGGAATGGCGATGGTCAGCAGCTGCATAATAATGCTGGCGTTGATGTAGGGCGTAATACCCATGGCCATCACCGTCATCTGGCCGAAGCTGTTACCGGTCATCATGTTGACCAGCTGGAAAATCGGCAGTGACTTCATCGTCTCATTCAGCTGGTTGACGTCCACGCCGGGGGCGGGAATCACGCTGACGAGGCGGTACAGAACCAGCATCAGGAAGGTGAAAACCACCTTTTTGCGCAGTTCCGGGATCCTCCACATTTTCCGAATGCTCTCAACCATATCAGATCACCTCGGCCTTTCCGCCGACGGCTTCGATCTTTTCCTTCGCGCTGGCGGAGAACTTCGCCGCCTGCACGGTCAGCTTCTTGGTCAGCTCGCCGCTGCCCAGGATTTTGACGCCGTCCAGTTCCTTGCGGATGATCCGGGCGTCCTTAAGCGCCTGCGCGTTCACGACGGCGCCGTCCTCAAAGGCTTCCAGGCTCTCCACGTTCACGACGGCATACTCGGTGCCGAACACGTTGGTGAAGCCGCGCTTGGGAACCCGGCGGTACAGAGGCATCTGGCCGCCTTCAAAACCGGGCCGCTTGCCGCCGCCGCTGCGGGCCTTGGCGCCCTTGTGACCTTTACCGGAGGTCTTGCCCAGTCCGGATCCGGTGCCCCGGCCCAGCCGCTTCGGCGCGGTGGTGGACCCTTCAGCGGGATGCAGTTCATGCAGTTTCATGGGGTAAACCCTCCTTTACTCGTCAACTTCCTCGACCTTCACCATGTGCTTCACGGCAAAGATCTGTCCGCGGATGGCCGGATTGTCCGGCTGCACCACGGTCTGGCCCACTTTACGGAGGCCCAGGGCGGCCACAGTCGCCTTGTGCTTGGGCAGGCTGGCGATCGGAGACTTCGTCAGAGTAATCTTCAGTTTCATCTCTTCTCTCCTCCTCAGCCCAGAATCTCTTCCACGGTCTTGCCGCGCATCTTGGCGACCTGCTCGGCGCTGCGCACCTGCTTGAGGGCCTCCAGGGTGGCCTTGACCATGTTGATGGGATTGTTGGTCCCGAAGCTCTTGGTCCGGATGTCCTTGACACCGGCCAGTTCCAGCACCGCACGGGCGGCGCCGCCGGCGATCACGCCCGTTCCTTCGGGAGCGGGGATCAGCACGGACTTGGCGGTGGAGTAATATCCGGTCATTTCATGCGGAATGGTGGTGCCCTTCAGCGGCACATTCACCAGGTGCTTTTTCGCGTCTTCATTCGCCTTGCGGATGGCTTCCGGAATTTCCGCAGCCTTGCCCATGCCGGCGCCGACGCGGCCGTTCTCGTCACCGACGACGACCAGCGCG
>JAILIE010000121.1 GCA_024695415.1 Clostridiales bacterium
GACTGGAAAGGTACGGCGATCCGATTGATCGATACCCCGGGACACACGGATTTTTCAGCCGAGATTGAGCGGTCTTTCTGGGCGCTGGACGCGGCCGTGCTGCTGGTGGACGCGGCGCAGGGGGTTCAGCCCCAGACTGAAACGCTGTTCCGCGCCCTGAAGGAACAGGGTTTGCCTTTCCTGTTTTTTCTGAACAAAACAGACCGCCCCGAAGCGGATCCTCAGCGGGTGCTGGAACAGATCAGAAAACGCCTGTCAGAAGATATCTGTCCCCTGTGGGATGAGGACGCCATGGCGGAATATGTCTGCGGCAAGTCGGACGACCTGACAATCCGGTATCTTGAGGGAGAACCGATCAGTCAGGCGGAAATCCGGGAGAGACTGTCCGGCCTGACCGCTGCCGGAGAAAGCTTTCCGGTTCTTTACGGATCCGCCCTGAAGGATCTGGGCATTCCGGAATTGCTGGACGCGATGGTCGCTTACCTGCCCGGGCCTGAGACATCCGGAGACGAGCTGTGCGGAGTGGCTTTTGCCGTTTCCAGGGACAGAATCCTGGGCAGGGGGCTCTGGGTGCGCCTGTTCGGCGGAAAACTGGAAAACCGGATGGCGCTGGAAATACAGACCGGTACGGACCGGATTACAGGAGAACCGGTTTTTGTGCAACGGAAGATCAGCCAGATCCGGAACGCTGACGGTGAGGACGTAGGCCGCCTGTCCGCCGGCGACGTCGCGGTCGTCTACGGGCTGGGCGATCCGGAGGTCGGGTATGTATTCGGCAGACCGGAAAAGCTTCCCCGGAAAGTGCAGCCGGGTCTGCTGAAAACACCGCTGCTCATGGTTCGGGTGATTCCGGACAGGACGGAGGAAACGCAGCAGCTGTGGGAAGCCTGTTCCGTACTGTCTTCTGAGGATCCGCTGCTTCAGGCGCAGTATACCCGGACTACGGGAGAGATCCTGCTGCAGATCATGGGGAAGGTACAGCTGGAAATCATCCAGGAAACGCTGGAATCCCGGTTCGGACTGAAGGCGTCCTTCGGAGACCCGGCGGTCATCTACCGGGAAACCCTTCGGGAGAGGACAACGGGTTTTGCCGCCTATACCATGCCGAAACCCTGCTGGGCTATTCTGGAGTTTGACCTGGAACCGGGACCGAGAGGCAGCGGAATCACCTATGCCTCCAATGTTCCGGCCAGGGATATCCTGCCGCGTTATCAGCACCAGGTTGAGCAGGCGCTGCCGAGGGCGCTGAGCCATGGCAGACTGGGGTGGCAGGTCACGGACGTAAAAATCACCCTGACCGGCGGAAACCATCATCCGGTCCATACGCATCCGCTGGATTTTATTGTGGCGACTCCGATGGCCATTCAGGACGGATTGCGCCGGGGAGGCAGCGTACTGCTCGAACCGATCCTTGAAATGCGTTTTACAGTACCTTCAGCGCTGGGCGGAAGAATTATCAGCGACGTTCAGCAGATGAGGGGAGAGGTGACCGACACCGCTGCGGACGAAGAGACCGTGACCCTGAAGGCGCTGGTCCCGGCCGCTTCCAGCATGGATTATCCGACGCAGTTTGCTTCCCTGACCGGCGGCAGGGGAAGCATGAGCACATCCCTGCACGGATACCGTGAGTGCCCGATGGAACTGGGGCATACCGCGCCGCGGCGGGGTGTGGATCCGCTGGATACGGCGAAATATATTCTTGCAGCCAGAAATGCGCTGGAAGGAGAGATCTACTGACCAGTACCGGCATATAAACAGCCCCGGAAAGCCACATACGGAAAATCGGCAATCCATGGCGGATTGCCGGAAAGCGCTTCTGACGGAAACTGCGGCATCAATCAGCATCATTGTCCCGCCAAACCGGAAGCTGCCAGACAAAATCAAAGTTTCAGAACGGCGTCGATATTACCGTCCTCATACTCCTTAATTTCCTCAAAACCGAAGGAACGGTACAGCTTTCTCGCCACCGTGTTGTCCCGATCATAGCAGATCCAGCAGTACTCCGCTTTTCCGTGGGGGAAAGTCCTGATAAAACCCAGCGCGAGCCT
>JAILIE010000122.1 GCA_024695415.1 Clostridiales bacterium
CAGACGGCGTCCTTTTACGGGGTGCTGGTGGTGGACACGGTGTCCGCCGGGGACTGGCTGTCCTTTGCCCAGCACGTCGAGGGAGTGTCCGTGCCCCTCATGCTCTTTGTGCCGGTGACAGGGACGGTGGCGAATGCCATTGCGAATAATGGGACGCTGGATAAGCTCCATCAGGCTTCCGTCAAGCGGGCGGTGCCGTTTTACTGCGCCGCCGCTTCCGACTGCGGCGCGGTCATGGGTACGGCCATGGGGCTGGAACGGTCGCACAAAGGCTCCGCCTTTGCGTTGTGCTACAAGACGGTGTCGGGCATCCAGCCGTCTGCCCTGACTCAGAGCGAGGTGGACAGTTTAAAAGCCCTGGGCTGCAATGTGTACGTCGCCCGGGGATATACCCACCTCCTGCTGGAGAACGGCTCTGTTTCCTCCGGCCAGCGGTACGATGAGGTCCTGTATGTGGACAAGATCGCGGAGGACCTGCAGAACGCGGCGGTGACCCTGCTGGCGGAGAACCCGGACAAGCTGCCCCAAACGGACGATTCCACGGCGCAGTTTATCAACCGGTTTTCTTCGATCCTCATGGGGTATACCGACCGGGGCGTCCTGGCGTCTTCCGCCTGGCGGGGCAGCGACGTGGGCCCGGTGAGGAACGGAGAGATTATCGAGAACGGCTTTACCCTCTGGGCGGACAGCTACGACGACCAGTCTGACGCGGACCGGGCGGCGCATAAGGCAGTGCCCGTGCAGGTCGCATTGACCCTTGCAGGGAGCATTGAGAGCATCGTGATTACGGTGAACGTGCAAGTTTAACCGAACATAATTCTGAATTCTGAATTCTTAATTCTGAATTGAAAACCGGAGGTTTTCTTTATGGCCTATAACGTTTATTCTTTGCCGGACGTGAAGTCCGTCCTGTATCATCCGGACGTGGGCACGGCGAACCTACACCTGTGCGGGGTGGGGAAGATCACGGTGTCGGCGGCCGGGGACCTGTCGTCCCATACCACCACGGCGGATGGGTATGTGGTGGTGAACCGGCTGAAGACGACAAACGGCACCGTCCAGATCGAGGTGCCGCAGAATTCGCTGGGGGATGATTTTCTCCGCCGCTGGGCAAAGTGGGCGAGGAGTACGGGCAGCCCGAACCGGATCGCCCTGGGAACACTGACCATTATGGACAACGTCTCCGGGTTCAAGACGGTCTGCACCGGGGTATCCCTGCAAAAAGCCGCGGACCGGACCTATGACCGGACCGCGGGCAATGTGACGTATACCTTACTGGCCGCGACGATTACGGAGCAGTAAAAGAAGGTGCACTCTTAACGCCGGGTCCACCCGTAGGTGTCGCACCGGCGCTCCTGCACCTTCAATTGGATTATATCAAGCATGAATCATTCGGTCAATAAACCGGGAGGCTAATATGCGCCAGATCACAAAGGATATAGAACTGACCATCGACGGGAACCCTGTCGGGTTCCGTCTTTCCAAACTGGATGCCTTTTCCGGCGTTGCGCTGCTGCGGCTGCTCATGCGGCTGGAGGGGCAGGATGATTCCCTGACCATGCTGGATCTCATCTCCTCCCTCTCGGAGGAGGAGCTCCGGTCCGTCATGACTTCCGTGCTGAACCATGTGTCCGTTCTCCTGCCGGCGGGGCCCCATCCGGTCATGACCGGGAGGGAGTGGGGCTATCCGGATCTGGAGCACGATACGCCCGCCTGCATGAAGCTGCTGCTGGAGGGAATCGCCTGGAGCCTGTCCGGTTTTTTCGGCGGCGGGCAGTCGGGGTCGGGGAGCGGGCCTGCTCCTACGTCCCCCTGATCTGCCCGAACATCGACGAGTTCCTCTTCCTGCCCGTGGCCGCCGGCTTCTGGAAGCAGCATGAGCTCTGGGACGGCACCTATACCCTGGACGACCTGCTGGATATCACGGAGCTGATCCGGGTGCGGAGAGAAAATGAAGAAAGGGCGGCCGAAGCCGCCCGGGGGTAATCAGATATCTTCCGATATTTCTTGCTAACAGGCATCCCGGCAAACTGGAATTTGTCCGGCAGCTGTTCACAGCTTTTTACAGGTAAACTCGTCGTACATCAGGCAGCCGTCACCAAATTTCAGTTTCAACATACCGCTCTTCCGACCAAATTCGTTTTCACCGATCAGATAGAGGCGGAACG
>JAILIE010000133.1 GCA_024695415.1 Clostridiales bacterium
GCAGAACAGGTCATCCTGCACGGTGAAGAAGGGCACATGCGTCTCCATATACTTCTCATACCGGCGCTGCAGGGTCACCGCGTCGATCGTGCGGGCCTCCTCCAGCGTCTTCACGCCGAGGAAGGCAAAGAAGTCCACGCCCTTCTTTTCCGCCTGCTTCAGCGTCTCCGGGCGGCCCACCTCGCGGCGCAGATAGGGATCGAAGATCATGGCGCTCATGACCACGGCATTCGAGAACAGCCCCTCGTTCGCCCTGCAGGCCAGCTGGGACATGACGCTGCCGCCGCCGGCGGACTGGCCGGCGATGGTCACCCGCCCCGGATCCCCGCCGAAGGCCGCGATGTTCCGCTGCACCCACTTCAGGCCGGCCTGCTGGTCCAGGTTGCCGAAGTTCGCGGGCGCGTCCGGCTGCTCCATGCTGATCTGCGGATGGGTCAGGAAGCCCAGCGCGCCGACCCGGTAGTTGACCGTGACCACGACGATGCCGCGGCGGGCAATCCGCTCGCCGTCAAACTCCATCTCCGCGGGATAGCCGCACTGGAGGCCGCCGCCGAAGAACCAGACCAGCACGGGCAGCTTCTCGTTCGCCTTCTTCGCGTTCGTCCAGACGTTCAGGTACAGGCAGTCCTCCCCCATGGGGATTTCCGGGTCCACATGCCATTCCCGGCAGTAGATATCGTCTCCCAGCCCCGGGATCCACTGCATGGAAATCGGCGCGAAACGGGAGCAGTCCCGCGTCCCCGCCCAGCTTTCACAGGGCTGCGGCGCGCGCCAGCGGTTGACGCCTGTCGGCGGCGCGGCGAAGGGAATCCCCTTGAATGCCGTGATCCGCGGATCCGCCGCCTCAATGCCCCGCACCCAGCCGTTTTCGGTTTTGACCTGTCTCAACATTGCCATTTCTCCTTCTGCGATTACGCTGTAAAAGTTGCCTGCCTGAAATGTGTCCCCGATGGGAGGGAGATCCTTCGACGCGTTCGCTGCCGCTCACTTGCTCAGGATGACAATCCCGCGTCCGGATCTCTCCCTGCACTCCTCAATTCATCATTCTGAATTCTGAATTCTGAATTAACCCGGGCAGTACCCTGCCGTCCTTCTCCCACGGCAGGTCCTCCACCGCCGCGCGGACCTGCTGCACCTGGTCCGGGTCAAAGATCATCTTCAGCCGCTCCGTCTCCCCGCGGAAGCCGAAGGGCCTGTCCGCCGCGGGCCGGAAGGCGGCCTTTCCGTCCTCGTCCACGTCGATATCGAACCAGGCGTTCTGCCCCTCCCGGTCAAAGCCGCAGAATTCCTGCCAGGCCGGCAGGTTCAGGCAGACCTCCGGTTCCGGATACATCACGCGCAGGTAGCCGCCCTGCATTTTCACATACAGGTTGCCCTCCGCCGTGTTGTCCCGCGTTGGGAAGACGATCGCCGCCTCCCCGCAGTCGTAGAAGATATTGTTGATGATCCGCGCGTCCCGGGACGTTCCGCCCCGCTCCATGCCGTGCATGCGGAAAGGCACGGGTTTGAGGTAATACCCGCTGTGGCGGCAGCGGCCGATCAGGTTATGCACGATCCGCAGGCGGTCCGTGCCCTCCCCGTAGATCCCGTAGCCGTTCACCACGTCGTGCTCCCGCAGCTTGTACCATCCGGAGGAGCCGGGCTCCACGGGCACCTTTGCCGGGTCGAACCGGCCTTCCACGTCCCAGATGATATTGTTGTCGATCAGGTTGACGCCGTCCCGCGTGCACTCAATAAAGATCGCTTCCCGCTGCTCGATCCCGTGGAGGAACAGGTTTCCGGTAATCCGGTTGTTGATGTTCCCGCAGTCCAGCCACAGATGGTCCGCCCGGAACGTGTTCCGGAACACATTGTTCCGGATCAGCGCGTCCACGCTGTTGTGCAGCTTGATCGCCCCGGCCTCCCAGCTCAGCTCCATCTTCTGCCAGCCGGTGCCCTCGATCTCGTTGCCCTCAATCAGCAGCCGCTCCGCGAACATGCCCGCGATACCGCACACGCCCGCGTCCTGGATCGTACAGTTGCGGATCACGCTGTACCCGATCACCTCGTCCGGCCGGTGGGTGTGGTGCCAGCATTCGTTGCCCACGTCAATCCCCACGCCGTTGGACCAGTACACCGTGCAGTCCTCGATGACCCAGTGGTGGCCCCTGTAAGCGGAAATCGCGCCGCGCTGCGGCACCGGCGCGCCGGTGGCCGCGTGCTCGCAGACCAGGCCTTTGACCCGGATATAGTTCAGGAACGGTTTGTCCGGCGCGAAGCACTGTTCCCGCACGGTCACCTCGATCCGGTGGTCCCGCGGATCCCCGTCATCCTCCAGGCGGAAATGCACCTTCTGGCCGTTCGCCTCCACCCAGTAGGAACCCTCCTGCTGACCCAGCAGGTAATACAGCGGCACCTGCTTCAGCGGCTTCCCGTCACAGAAGACGCAGCCCCGCCGGTTCAGGTAGGTGGTCATATCCGTCTTGTCATACTCGATGAACAGCCGGTCGTGCAGGATATTCACCGCGCAGAACGGATTGTATCCCCGGAACAGGTCCGGATCCAGGTCGTACTCCCAGACGCGGGCGTCCTCCGCCGGCGCCATGCCCGGAAAGCGCATCATGTTCCAGCCCTCGCTGGGAATGAACTCCGTCACTTCCTCCGAGGCGCTGATCACCGGGTCTCCGTCGCCGAAGGCCTCATAGGAAATCATATGCTCCGGGTCCGTGCCTCCCCGGGCGGGTTTCACGCATTCCCGGTACACTCCGGCATGGATCAGCACCCGGGTGCCGGGCTCCGCCACGGCCGCCGCCCGGCCGATCGTCCGGAAAGGCGCGGCGGCGCTGCCGTCATTGTCGTCCGACGCCGACGGGTCGTTCGCGGCCACATGCAGCTCCCGCGTCCACACGGTCTCCTTCTCCCAGAAATCAAACTCCCGGCCGTCCGGCAGCAATGAGGACAGATTCCGATTCATACAATGGCTCCTCTTCATTATTTCTAAATACAAATGCATGCATGAAAATCAAGTCCGGTGAAAGATACTGAATTCTTAATTCTTAGGAAACGCTGAACAATGCCAGCGATATCCGGACTTCAGAATTTTGAGTCGGAAAAACGGTGGTTTTCAGGTAGTTTTCCGACTCAAAACCCTTTATCTCTTCCCCGGTGCCCCATCTTTGGGCATCCAAGGTTGAAATCA
>JAILIE010000136.1 GCA_024695415.1 Clostridiales bacterium
GGCAGCGCGCCGACCGTGCAGAGCGGGAACCGCAGCGGTGTCCGGATGCGGCAGGAGCCCGGAAAGAAATCCAGGATCGTGGGCATCTTCTCCAACGGCACCCCGGTGGAGATCCTGGAAGTCGGTGACGAATGGGTCAAGGTCCGGATCGGCGACAAGGTCGGCTATATGATGCTGAAGTTTATCGAGGGAGACATCTCTCCGTCGGAGGACAGCACATCGACGGAAGCCGCCGGAAACAATAGCTGACCGGCCAAAGGAGACTTCCGGAGGAGCGGGAGACCGCTCCTCCTTTGGATTTCAGCCATTATCGCGCCTGCCCAAAAAAGTGCTTTACAAACCCGGAAAAGCATGGTATTATATCCGCTGTTCGGGGCATTAGCGCAGTTGGTAGCGCACAACACTGGCAGTGTTGGGGTCAGGAGTTCGAATCTCCTATGCTCCACAAAAATACGGCAGGGCTTCACGCTCTGCCATATTTTTGTTTTGGAGCACGGAGCTTCTTCCTCCTGTCTCCCAACACTGTTGCGGAACAGGAGTTCGGAAAATCAATACAGTCCCTCCGGAACCCAACCCGCCTCTTCTTCGTCTAACCCAAAGAAGGGGTTGTACACCCTCGTCCACCCGGGAAAACTCCTTTCCGGATTACGGAATCCATGATAGTATTGAACGAGTTCAACAGGAGGATGAGGATGATGAAAAAGAGCTTACTCACCGGATTTGTGTGGATCATGCTCCTGCTCCTCTGTATATCCGCCACCTTTGCGGAAGACGCGGAGCAGAATCTTGCCGAATACGGGCTGAATCCGGAAGATATCCTCCTGGAGAAATTCAAATTCCTCCCCGAAGGCGACGGAATCCGGTTTCCGTTCGGAGAGAAAACAGACCGCCCCTATTATCTCTGGTTTGACGTCACGGGAGACGGCTGTGTGGATCTGTGCACCGAAAGGATGTACGGAAGCGGAATGGTCCGGATACAACTGTCTGTCTATGATCCGCTCAGTCAGGAAACCTACATCCTGGACGGTTATGATTACTATTATCTGATGGACAGCATCCCGGACGGAAGAATCATCATCAACAAAAACGGACCGTACGGTTACGGCGAACCGGTTACAGATACCCGCGGCACCGTCATCCTGAACAATGAGCGGCTGGTCTTTGTCGCCGACCCGGTTTTATCCGGGGACGGCGATCCGTTCGATCCGGCACAGGCAGCCGTTTCCGCGGACGAGGCGGCCCGGATCGCATGCAGCTATGCCGGGGAATACCTGAACGATGGATACTACAATGAGGTCACCGTTGACCACACCATGACTGAAAACGGGGAATCCTGCTGGCAGATCACGATTTTCTGGTACGGAAACCGGATCTGTACCGTCCAGGTAAACACGGAAACCGGCGAAGTGGAAAACAGCTTCCCCGCCGATGAAGGAAACGACTGAACCGGAAACGGACCGTCCCTCCGGTCCGCTCTACGGAACGTAGGTTGCGCTTTCCTTCACGATCGTCTACGATGGCGGCGAGGAGGTGATTCTCTATGAATCAGTATGTGACCGGGGCAATGATCCGGCGGCTGCGGGAAGAAAGAAAAATGACCCAGCAGCAGCTGGCGGAAAAGATGATGGTCAGCGACAAGGCCGTGTCCAAATGGGAAACCGGGCGCGGGTATCCCGATATATCGCTGATCGAGCCGCTGGCGGACGCCCTGGGTGTTTCCATTATCGAACTGTTCTCCGGGGAAAGCGTGAACAACACGAACCGCGCGTTCAATATGCGGCGGATCCGGCTGCATGTCTGTCCGATTTGCGGCAACGTGATCCAGAGCACCGGGGAAGCGGTGATCAGCTGCTGTGGAATCGTGCTTCCCGCCCTGGAGGCGGAGGCCGGGGATGAAGCGCATCCGCTCAGGATTGAAAAGGCGGAGGACGAGTACTACGTGACCATTGCCCATGAAATGAGCAAGGCCCATTATATCTCGTTCATCCTGGCGGTCCGGGATGACGGCTGCGAAATGAAAAAGCTGTATCCGGAGGGAAACGCGGAAGCCCGCTTCAGGATCAGCAGGACGAAAGAGCTGTACTATTACTGCAACCGGCACGGACTGTTCCGGGCGCCTGTCAGGTGACCGGGAAAAAGTGGACCCCAAAGAACCCTCCGGTCCACTTAGGGTTTGACCTGGCCTTTCCGGTATCTTCCGAAGAAGATGCCGTCGTCCACATATTTGGCGGTTTCCGAGACCCACATGGGGAACCGGCCGGTGGCCAGCGCGGTCTGGCCGTTCAGCATGCCGGTGTGGAAGGAGATATGGCGGAACTGGCGGAGCACCAGTTCCAGCCGCGTGTACCGGCAGCCTTCCGGCTTTTCGGAAAGCATATCGTCCGTGAGCGTATCCAGGTACGCCATGGTTTTCTGCTCCACGGCGTCCAGGTATTCCAGCAGCTGCGCGTCGCTGAGGACCACGGACGTCGGATTGTCCGGATTGTCCATGCCCTCCTCATGAAAGGCAGGCTCCTGGTAATCGTTCGGGTTGATGAACCACTTGTCCGCGGAGTGCAGCGCGTGGTACACCCAGCGCCAGCAGGGCGCGCCGCAGCAAATGGCGTCCCGGTCATAGGTCCGGATGGACGTCCGGATATTCAGGAAATTGGGAGTTACCGTCTCTTTGATAATCATACACAGCGTATTGGCCATGAATGAAGGCCTCCTTTTTTTCGCAATCACCATTTGTTCCGGACCTTTTCCGCGAAGCCGGTCAGGTTCCGGATTTCCAGCTTCCGCCCGTCATCCAGGATGACGGTGCCGGAGAAGCGGCCGAATACCTGGTGCTGGTCGGAGGAAATCACAAGGGCGTTGATCTTCGCGCTGCGGTCCATGAGCGGCTCGAAGCGCATGTCGAAGCGGCCGTCGTCGCTGGAGAAGGTCCAGGGGGAAAGATAATCCTCCGTTCCGTCCTTCATGGGAATCTCAAAACGGACCTGGCTCAGCTTATGGATTTTCCCTTCGTAAACCAGGACGTTCTCGCTCGCGGCGGAGGTGTCGCCGAAGCCGTACCCGATATTGAACCCGAACGGAACGCCGTCCGCCAGACCGGAGGCGGAGCCCCAGTACCAGGTGTTGTCATAGGTCCAGACGCCGCGGCCCCAGTCGAGCACCGCGAAGGTATCCGCGGGATCGCAGGCGTATTCCTTCTTTTTGAACAGGATACTGCCGGAGACCCGCATGCAGTTGATCTTCTGGTTATAGTAGAACGCCTTCGGGTTCTCCTTGTACGGCGTGACGATGACCATGGACTCCGCCGGCGCGTCAGTCAGCGTCAGGTCAAAGGAGATCGCCTCCTCCTTCCAGAAGGAATCCATGGTCCCGTGGAGGCGGCGGACGGTTCCGTCATTGTCAAACGCCAGCTCATAGCCTTTGCCGGACACACGGATATCCCCTTTCGCGCTGGTCGGGGGAAGGGAGCGCTTCGCGAAGAGCGGAAGGCCGATCCGCGAGGTGGTGACCTGGGAATTGTCGGTGAAATCCAGGAGCGAGATGCTGTCCATGGTCATATATCCGTTATGGTCAATGGTCAGCGCCAGGGCAAAACGGTCGTTGCAGATACAGTAATAATCCCATTCCTTGATCCGCATCCGGCCCGCCGCGACCTTTTTCCGGTCATAGGTTCTGATCAGTTCCGTGGCCCAGCCGGTTTCGACGAGGCGGCCGTTTTCGTCATGGAGCGGGCCGGGGGTCGTGATTCTGTGCTGCATCGGATCAGCCTCCTGAAGTTTTTATTCCGCGATCATTATACTGTTCCCGGGGCGGAATGGCAATGAAAGGTGTTTCACTGCCGCCTTGTTTTACGGGGAAGCGCATGCTATCATTTGTCCGGGGAAAACCCGGAAAGGATAACGGGGGAAGAAACAGATGGGAAACGCGCAAGGCATGGAAAACCCGGCGGCGACCCTGCTGCTGGTGGAGGACGACACGGTGCTCCGCGAAGGACTGACGGAGCTGTTTACCCGCGAGGGATACAGGGTGATCCAGGCGGGCTCCGTCCGGGAGGCCCGGGAGATGCGGACGGACGAGGTGCAGGCGATGGTGATGGACGTCGGACTGCCGGACGGGGACGGCGTGAGCCTGTGCCGGGAATGGCGCGGGGCGGGGGAAACCCGGCCGGTGCTGTTCCTGACGGCCCGGGGCGAGGAGTTTGACGTGGTCCGCGGGCTGGACTCGGGCGGGAACGACTATGTGACCAAGCCCTTCCGGATGCAGGAACTGCTCAGCCGCGTGCGGGTAATGCTGCGCGGTATCCGGCCGCCCCAGCCGGCGGGCCGGGACGGATTCACCGTGGACCGGGAGCGGATGCAGGTGCTCAAGGACGGGGAGGCGCTGCCGCTGACCCTGACGGAATACAAGATCCTGGCGCTTCTGATGGACCGCCGCGGCGTCGTGCCCCGGGAACGGCTGCTGGAAGTGCTGTGGGACGAGGGCGGCAAATTCATCGATGACAACACCCTGTCGGTTCATATGAGCCGGCTGCGGGAGAAAGTCGGCGCGGACCGGATCCGCACGATACGGGGAGTGTGGTATCAATGGTCGGATACATCATCAGCGGAATCCTGACGGCGGCGCTGATCCTCCTGCTGGTGCTGCGCGGGCGCGAACACCGGCGGCTGGACCGGCTGGCGGAAGGGATGGAGGATTACCTGACCGGGCACGGCGGCACGCTGGAACTCTCCCTGAAGGAGGACACCATCGCGCACGTGGAGAACGCCGCGGCGGAGATGCAGAACCGGATCATGACCGGGGAGGAGCGCTTCCGCCGGGAGGCCCGGCGCACCAGCGACCTGACCGCGGACATATCCCACCAGCTGAAGACGCCGCTGGCGTCCCTGCGGCTGTTCTGCGAAATGGACCGGAGCGAACACTGTGAGCAGCAGATCAGCCAGATCGAGCGGATGGAAACGCTGATCAGCAGCCTGCTGCGGCTGGAAAAGCTGTGCGCCGACGGGTACGACTTTACCTTCGGTGATTATGACGCGCGGGAGATCGCGGAACAGGCATGGGACCAGATCCGTCCGCTCTGGCCGGACCGGGCGCTGACTGTGGAGGGGGAGGCGGAGATCCGCTGCGACGCGAAGTGGCTCGGCGAAGCCTTCCGCAACCTGATCAAAAACGCCTGCGAGCATACGCGGGAGGGCGGAAAGATCCGGATCCGGATGGAGCGGACAGACCGCTCCTTTTACTGCACGGTGGAGGACGACGGCGGCGGGGTCGCGCCGGAGGAACTGCCGCGGCTGTTTGACCGCTTTTACCGCGCGGAGGGGCAGGAAACCCACGGCGCGGGCCTGGGCCTGGCCATCGTCAGGGAGATTGTTATCCGCCACCACGGGCACATCGTCGCGGAGAACACCGGGGAAGGCCTGCGGTTTACGATCACGATGCCCGTGCTCGACATGACGCGGAGCTGACAAAAGAAAAAAGCCTATCTTACGAAAACGTAAGCTGAAAGTCACCTGAAAGTAAGATTCGACTGATATTCTTGCTTCCGAGGAGGAATGAACCATGGAAGTATTACGCTGCGAACAGTTATCCAAGATCTACCGGAGCGGAAGCGCCGCGGTGCGCGCGGTGGACAATATCAGCCTGTCTTTTGAGCAGGGCGGCTTTACCGCCATCACCGGCAAGAGCGGCAGCGGGAAATCCACGCTGCTGCACCTGCTGTCCGGACTGGACCGCCCGACGGACGGACAGGTAATCTACCAGGACAAGGACCTTTTCCGGTACAACGACAACCAGCTTTCGGTGCTGCGCCGCAGGCGCTTCGGATTCGTGTTCCAGGCCTATAACCTGGTCGGGGAACTGACCGCGCAGGAAAACATCCTGCTGCCGGTAATGCTGGACAACCGCAAGCCGGACGAGGCGTACCTGGACCGGCTGATCGGCATGCTGGGCATCGGGGACCGGCTGGGCCACCTGCCCGGCGCCCTGAGCGGCGGCCAGCAGCAGCGCGTGTGCATCGCCCGGGCGCTGGCCAACAAACCGGCGATCCTTTTCGCGGACGAGCCCACGGGCAACCTGGACGGCCGGACCGGCCGGGAGGTGCTGACCCTGATGCGCTCGGTGAGCGCGGAGCTTGGCATCACGATGATCCTGGTGACCCACGACCTGGGCGTCGCGGAGCAGGCGGATCGGATCATCCGGCTGGAGGACGGCCGGGTTGAGGAAGACAGCGGGGCGGTGATCGGATGAAACGCCTGACGCTGAGCAAGGTCGCCCGGGCCAACCTGCGGGTGAACCGCAAGGCTTATATCAGCCTGTTCCTGGGCATCCTGACCGCCGTATTCCTGGCCACCGCCACCAGCCTGTGCGCCTGGGGAACCGTCCGCGGGCATGAGGAACAGATGGCGGAGCGGGTCGGCTGGATGGACATGTTTATCCTGGGCGGAGACGGCGGAACGGACGAACAGCTGCGGGAATGCGGCTTCTTCCGGGAGATCGGCCACGTGACGGTGAACGCCACGGTGGGAGATACGCAGGTTTGCGCGGGATACTATGACGAAACCGCGGAGCGGCTGATGAACCGTACGCTCTCCGCGGGAAGAATGCCGGAAAAGGCCGGCGAGATCGCCGCGGAGCGGAGCGCGCTGTTCCGCGCGGGACAGGGCGGGGCGGAGGTCGGCGACACGCTGACGCTGACCATGAACCCGATCCGCGGGATCGCTGAGGAACGCATGTTCACCCTGGTCGGCATCCTGAACGAACAGAGCGAATACCTGGACACCTACAATGAAGAAGCCGGCATGCGGCTTCCGGCGATGCTGGTGTCCCCGGAGGAAACCTATACCGTGGGCAGCGCGGTGGTACACCGCGTGCTGACCTACGCGCCGCTGATCACCTTCAACCAGGTGGAACGGAAGATTCCCGACCTGATCGGGCTTGCCTACGGCGTCAGCCGGGAAAACGGCAGCATGGTGCTGTACGATTCCGGATGGGACCGGGCGAACAACACCCTGAGCCGGATCATGATCTGGGGAGTGCTCGGCGCGGCGCTGATGCTTTCCGCCTGCGTGGGCATCACGTCGGCCATGGAAAGCCTGCTGGCCCGGAAGACCCAGGATATCGGCATGCTGCGCGCCATCGGCGCGACCCGGCGGCAGATCCGCCGGATCTACGGGACGGAAGCCTGGCTGCTGACCGCCACGGCGCTGCCCGCCGGCATCCTGGCCGGCATGCTGGCCGCCTGGATCGTCTCCCGGATCGCGCCGGACCAGGTGGTGTTTGAAATGAACCTGTGGCTGCTGATTCCGATCCTCGGCCTGTCCGCGCTGTGCGTGTTCGCCGCTTCCCGCGTGCCGCTCCACCGCGCGTCCCGGCAGATGCCGATGGGCGTCCTGCGGGACACCGGGCTTTTGCGCCGCGCCGGAAAGATCCGGAGCCGGAAGACCTTTACGGCCTCCGGCCTGATCGCCGGACGGAAGACGATGCTGCATCCGCTGCGCCAGTTGGGCGCGGCAGGCATGACGGCGCTGACGCTGATCTGTACGCTGATGCTGGGAGAACTGGCGCTGGGACTCCGCACAGGCGGCGGGAATGAACAATGCGCGTTCCTGCTGTACGGACCCGGAACGGTCATGCAGGATGAGCCCTTCAGCCAGGTGATCGGGGAAAACGAAGCGGGCGTCCGCGCGGACCTGAAACAGCTGAACGGGATCGAGGGCGTGAAGGAAACCCGCTCGATCACCTGGATCCGGGCGAACCTGATCATGAGCGAGGTTCCGGAATACCTCCGGAGCGTCAAGTATGACCGGAAGATGGCGGACGGCTCGGTGGTTATGAACCGCGTCGGCCCGCTGGACGAAATGTGGGCCGGCGGCGACTGGATGTTCTACAGCGACGAAGAGCTGGCGGACGCCCGGGCGCGGAAGGACGAGGACTGGGAAAACGCGTACAACGTCCAGTGCGCGGACCAGCTGAGCCTGGTTCAGGCGAAGCTGGGCATTACGGACCGCATTGTTCCCGTCAGCGTATTCGTCGCGGACCTGGACACGGACGGCCTGGACGGATTTGTGACTGACGGCGCGATCAACCCGGAAAAGCTGGACAGCGGGGAACAGGTGCTGCTGTACGCGCCGACCCTGTGCGTGCGGAACGAGGAGGACGCGCTGGCCATCACGAAGTGGGCGGATCCCCGGGACGACCTGGAATCGGAATGGGACTCGGTCATCCGGAACGACGCCTTTACGGCGGGGATGCAGCTGGACCTGATGGAGATGACCGGGGAAATGGCCGACTACGATTTCCTGTACGGTTCCGAGGACGTGGAAGAAGTGGAAGCCATGGGCGCCCGGGCCGACTGGGCGGGTTATTACCGCCCGATGGAGACCGTGAACGCGAAAACCACCGTCGGCGCCGTGCTGAGCGGATCGGTGATCCTGAATGAATACTATATGGGCAACTTCTGCGTAATCACCACCGTCCGCGGCGCGGAAGCGCTGGGGCTGAAACTGCCAATCCAGGAATATATCGAGGTGTTCCTGGACGGCAATCCGACGCAGGCGGAGGAGGAAGAGATCGGGGAGCAGGTCAGCCAGATCGCCCTGCGGAACGAAATGGCCATGGAAAACCACCTGCAGGCCAGGCGGAACTACATGGCCCGCAAGCAGCGGCAGATGCTGCTCTTTGCCGGACTGATCCTGCTGTTCTTCGCGGTGGCGGTGTTCATGCAGGTTTCCGGAACCGCACGGCAGATCCGGGCGGACACCAAAACCATCGGTACGCTGCGCGCGGTCGGCGCGAACCTGAAGACGCTGGTCGGCTGCTACCGGCTGCCGGTGTGGATCTGCGCGGCGACGGGGCTGGTACCGGGCCTTCTGTTCTACGCGGTGACCCGGATTCCCGGCCTGCGCCTGTTCAGCGAGAACCATCCGCTGATCATGATACCGGTAATGATCCTGCTGGCATGCTGCGTCGCGATGGCCTGCACCGCGGGTATCCGCGGGCGGCTGGCCCAGGTGACGCGCCAGTCGATTGTAGATAATATCAGGGAGTTATAAGACGATGAAAAAGAATATTCTGATCGCGGCAATCCTGGCCGCTCTGTTCCTTGCACCCTTTTTCACGGCCCGCGCTGAGGCCGCGCCGGCCTTCACGGCGGACGAAAACCAGCTCCTGCAGGGCATGAGCCGCACATGGCTCCAGGGATATGAACCGGATGTGTTCAAAGGGAGATGGGTCATGATCCTGCCGGTCCGTTCGGAAACGGCCACCGGCGCCGTCACGGCGGAACTGGTGCTTCCGCGGGAACGCACCTCCCCGTTCCGCCCCCAGACCACGAAGGTGACCGCCCGGGAGGAAACCAGCGGCGTATGGGGCGTGCGCTTCAGCCTGGCGGTGTTCGACGACCGGAAAAACGGCGACTATCCCTGCGTGATCCGCCTGAAGGGCAAGGACCGGGAAGGAAAGGAAATCAGTGAGGAAATCCCTTATACGGTGCGGATCCGCGGATGCAAGGAGGACGCGGAGAAGGCGCGGATCCAGGTGAGCGAAGTGAGCGCGGCGCTGAACGTGGGCGAGCAGGGCGAGGTGCAGATCACCCTGACCAATCCCTGCGCGGCGTCAGTGCTGGAGGACGTGGAACTGAAGGTCAGTGACGGCGCGTCCCACATCCTGCCGCGGGAAGCGGAAACGATGCGTGTGGGGAATATCGGGATCGGGGAGAGCGTGACCGTAACCTATCCCGTGACCGTGGTGGAAAAGGCGAGCGTCGCGCCGCACGTGCTGAAGCTGGACATGAGCTGGACCGCGCTGGGCAAGGCGGGCAGCCAGGCGGAAAACCATACGGTATCCGTGCGGCAGGAGATCCGCCTGGAGCAGGGCGGCGTGAAGATGGCGCGGGAGGTGACGGCCGGGGATTCCATGACCGTGACCCTGCCGCTGATGAACATGGGAAAGGCGGACGTGGTGAACGTGCTGGCCACGGTGTCCATGCCGGGCGTCACGGAGCGCCAGAGCGTGCTGGTCGGCACGATCCAGCCCGGGGAAACCAAGCAGGCCCAGCTGATCCTGTCACCCGCGAAGGACGCGGGGGGCGAGTTCACCGGAACGCTGGAAGTGGAATGCACGGACCAGGACGGGAACAGCGCGTCCTTTACCCTGCCGCTGGAGCTGAAGGTGAACGAGTATGTGGAGAAGGCCCGGACGGAGGAGGCGGACAGCGCCGCCGTACGGAAGAGCGGGGCGCCGGCGCTGACCTATGGGCTGGGCGGCGGCTGCGGCATCCTGCTGACGGCCTTCCTGCTGCAGGGCATCCTGCTGCGCCGGAAGCTTCACCGGATGGAGGAAGCCCGCCTGTAAAAGATTGACAGAAACCATTCCGGATAGTATAACGATTCCGTCCCTCTGTTCCGGGGAAAATGGACCAAAAAGAACCGTCCCTCCGGTCCACCTCCGGGGGACGGAAATTTTTTTATTTTTTTCTGTAACGAAAATGAAAGTCACGCGTCTAATCCATGGAAACCGGGAAAGGAGGTGATGATGTGTGAACAGCGAAACCTGCGAACGGATGTACAACGCCCATTATATGCGGGTGTTCTCCTACGTGATGACGATGGCGGGGGACCGCCACCTGGCGGAGGAAGTATCCCAGGAGACCTTCTACCGCGCATTCGCCAAATCCGCGGCCTTCCGGAACGAATCGGACGAAGTCACCTGGCTGTGCGCGATCGCTAAGAACTGCTTCCTGGATGAGCAGCGGCGCCGCGGGAAAACCGCGCCGATGCCGGAGGAACTGCCGGCGGGGGACGAGAAGGGCATTGAGCTGGACACGGAGGACAAGGATTCCTCCTTCCGGATCCACGTGGCGCTCCATTCGATGGAGGAGCCGTACAAGGAGATTTTCGAGCTGAGGGTTTTCGGCGAGCTGTCTTTCCAGCAGATCGGTACCATCTTCGGAAAGACGGAAAACTGGGCGCGCGTCACATATCATCGGGCCCGGCTGAAACTGCAGGAAAGGATGAATGACCATGAAATATGAATGCGAAGTGATCCGGGACCTGCTCCCGCTCTACGCGGACGACGTATGCAGCGCCGGAAGCCGGAAGATGGTCGAGGAGCACCTGGAGGAGTGCGCGGAGTGCACGAAGGTGCTGGAGCAGCTTCGGACCCATGAGATTGAGGAAGGACTGAAGGAAGAAAAGAACCAGGTGATCGAGTACCAGGCGAAGAAGTTCAGGCGCCGCAGCGCGACGGCCGGATCCGTGGTCGCGGGGCTGTTCATGATCCCGGTGCTGGTGTGCCTGATCGTGAACCTGGCCTCCGGCGCGGCGCTGGGATGGTTCTTCGTGGTGCTGGCCGCGCTGGCGGTGGCGGCGTCGCTGATCGTCGTGCCGCTGATGGTGCCGGAGAACAAGCTGCTCTGGACGTTCTGCGCGTTCTGCGCGAGCCTGGTGCTGCTGCTGTTCGTGTGCAGCCTGTACAGCGGCGGCAGCTGGTTCCTGGTCGCGTCGTCCGCGGCGCTCTTCGGGCTCGGGGTGGTATTCCTGCCCTTTGTGATCCGCGCGGAGCCGGTGAAGCAGCTGATCGGTGATTTCAACCGGCCGCTGCTGGTCATCGCCGCGGACGTGATCCTGTTCGCGAACATGATGAACATGATCAGCGTGACCCGCAAAGGCGCGCTGTCCACCGCCCTGATGGAATTCCTGGTCGTTGCCTGCGCCGGACTGCTGGCGTATACTATTATCACGAAAAGAGGAGAAAAGAAATGAAGAAGTCCCAAATTTCCACCATTGCCCTGATCGTCTGCCTGGCGATCCTGGCGGCCGGCGCCTGGATGATGTTCGGACAGAGCACCGGAATCGCGAACGCGGACAAGTATACCGCCGGGGATACGGAAATCAACGATCCGGTGGAAAACCTGGACGTGGACTGGACCGCCGGGGAAGTCGTCGTCGAATACCATGCCGGCAGCGGCGTGAAGATCACCGAATCTTCCACGAAAGAGATTGCCGAAGACCGGAAGATGCAGTGGTGGCTGGACGGAACGACCCTGCGGATCCGGTATGAGAAGCAGGCGATCCGCCTGTTCTCCAACGATCCCGGGAAGACCCTGACGATCTCCCTGCCCGAGGGCATCGAACTGAAGACCGCGGACATCCGCCTGACCTCCGGCGAAATGCGGATTCCGGAGCTGACCGCGGACGAGGCGCTGCTCGGATGCACCTCCGGCCGCGTGGACGCCGCCGTGAAGGCGCGGACGCTGAAGTGCGAAGGCACCTCCGGTGACCTGATCATCCGCCAGACGGGTGACAGCGATTCCGTGACGATCTCCTCCACTTCCGGCACGGTTACCGCGGACCTGGAGAACGCGAAAACCGTCGAAGCGGGAACGACCTCCGGAAAGGTAACCCTGACCGTCAGCGGCAGCGCGGACAGCATCCGGGCACACTCCACCTCCGGCGACGTCATCGCCGACGCGAACGAAGTGAAGAAGGCGGACCTGAGCTCAACCAGCGGCAGCATCACCTTCAGCGCCGGCGCTTTTGAGGAACTGAAGGCCGGATCGACGTCCGGGGGAATCACGGTCCGGCTGCCCGCGGAGCCCGGCTTTACCGTGGAAGCCAGCACGACCAGCGGGTCCTTCAACAGCGACATCGCGATGGGCAAGGAAGGCAACCGCTACACCTGCGGCGACGGCAGCGCGAAGTGCGTGCTCTCCGCGACGTCCGGCGATATCCGGGTCGAGGAAAGAAAGTAAATACCGTCATGCGGCGGCTTCCGGGAAAGGATAACCCGGGAGCCGCTTTTTTGGTTGCGGGAGGGCCCGGAGAAGGGTATAGTAAAAGGGCAGGGAAGGAGGGAACGGACATGAGGAGATTCGCGGCGGCGCTGGCCGCGGCGGTCCTGGCGCTCACGGTTTCCGCCTCCTTTGCGGAAAAGCTTCCGGAACCCGCGGATCGGGTTCCGGAGGAATATACCCGGCCCGCGGAAAACGGCGGGACGGTGGAAAAGATCGGGTATCCCTCCCGGGACTATGCCGGCGGCGGGGCGGAGGTGACCAAACGGGCAGTGGTCTACCTGCCCTACGGGTATACGGAAGAAAACCAATACGACGTGCTGGTCCTCTGCCACGGAAGCGCCGGGGATGAAAACGAGTGGGGGTTCACGAAGGATTCCTCCATCGCCCGGAACATCGCGGACCATCTGATGGAAGATGGAGCGGCCCGCCCCTGGATCATCGTGATGCCGGACGGACGGTCCGGCGGGCGGGGAGAGAACGGCGATATCCGGCCTTTCCTCCGGTTCGGGGAAGAGCTGCGGAACGACCTGCTGCCCTGGATCGACGCGCACTATTCCACTTACGGCACGCGGGAACACCGGGGCATGGCGGGGCTTTCCATCGGAGCCGTGCAGACGGTCAATATCGGCCTGTGCGAATGCCCGGACCTGTTCGCCTTCTTCGGCGCGTTCTCTGTGACGCGGAGCGTTTATCCGGCGGAAAGGATCGCCGCGGCGCTGGAGGCGGCCGGGGACGAATGCCCGGTGCTTCTGTTCTACAGCGTCTGCGGACAGCAGGACAAGACCGCTTACGCGAGCGCGAAGGCCCTGGCGGAGAACCTGCCCGGGGCGTGCGGACAGCTGACGGCGGACCACCGCGTATGGCAGGAGGTCCCCGGCGGGCACGATTTCAGCGTATGGTACCTGGGCCTGTACAATTTCCTGAGACTGGCGGCAAACTGAAACCGCAAAGACTGCCTGTTGCGGGATTGCCCGGGCAAGGGTATAGTAATGGGCGAAAAAAGGAGGGGTTCCGGTATGAAAAAGATGATTTCCCTGATGATCCTTCTCAGCATCCTGCTGGGTGCGGCCGCGTCGGCGGAAAGCGCCATCGGCGCCGTCGAACTGGAGGTCAAACTGCCGTCCGAATACATGACCGGCGTCAAGGACGGCGGAAAGGTGGAGAAAATCGCCTATCCGTCCAGGGACTATTCGGGCGACGGGGCGGAGATCACCAAGCACGCGGTCGTCTACCTGCCGCCGGACTATTCCGAGGACAACGTTTACGATGTGCTGATCCTCTGCCACGGCATCGGCGGAAGCGAGAACGAATGGGGATTCTTAAATCCGTTCAGCCTGGGCAGGAACCTGACGGACCACCTGATCCTGAACGGCGAGATCCGGCCGCTGATCATCGTGATGCCTAACGGCCGGTCCACCGCCAACTATATGGACACAAGCATGGGGAATGCCGCGTCCTTCTATGCTTTCGGCCAGGAACTGAGGAACGACCTGCTGCCCTGGATCGACGCGCACTACGCGACCTGGGGATCCCGCACGCCGGACGACCTGACGGCGGCCCGGGACCACCGCGCCATGGCAGGCCTGAGCATGGGCGGCATGCAGACAATCAACATCGGCCTGTGCGAGTGCCTGGACCTGTTCTCCACGTTCGGCGCCTTCTCCGCCGCGCCGACCAGCAACAACGCCGCGTCGATCGCGGCCAGGATGGCGAATTTTGAGGACTACCCGGTCCGGCTGTTCTACAGCATCTGCGGCCTGCAGGACGGAATAGCCTACGGCGCCGCGTCCCAGGCAGCCAAAAACCTGCCGGATTATTCCGACAGGTTTACAGACGAGAACTGGATCTGGCAGGAGTGTGACGGCGGCCACGATTTCAATATCTGGAACGTGGGCCTGTTCAATTTCCTGCGGCTGCGGACCGCAATCCAGGAATAAAACGCTCAGATCCGCCCGGCACGGAGGGCCAGCAGCCAGGCCAGCACATGGACGGACTGCTGGAACTCGCCTTCGGCGATCAGATTCTCCATTTCATTCCGGTCCAGCAGGACCACGCGCAGCACCTCGGTTTCGTCGAGGTGCTGTTCGCTTTCCGGGCGGCAGTTTTCCGCCCGGAAAATATGGGCGTAGTTGTCGGAAATCGTGGCATTGGAGGGAATGGTCATCAGGCGGGTCCAGCAATCGGACACATAACCGGTTTCCTCCTTCAGCTCGCGCTTCGCCGCGGCGAGCGCCTCCTCCGGGCCGCCGCGGGAACCGTCCCGGCTGTCCAGCCCGCCGGCGGGGAATTCCGTGGTGACTTCCCGGATGCCCTGGCGGAACTGGCGGACGCAGATGAAGCGGCCCTCCGTGTCCGAAGCGACGATCACCGCGTAATCCGGCCTGGAGAACGTATAGAAAGGCTCGAAGACCCGGCCGTCCGGATAACGGTAGGCCGTTTTCCGGAAATCGATCCACCGGTCCTGTATGATGTGCTCGGTATGAAGCTCCTCCCATTCCAGGTTCGGATCGCGCATGATACCCCTCCGGATTCAGAATGATAAGGGTAATATACTCCCTCTTGCGCAAAAAGACAAACGGGAGACAGGCGCAGCGGCGATATAAGCACCGGAAATGTTGAAGTCCCGGCATTTTTGTGCTATGATTGGCGCACAGGAAAACCATATATATCCGAATCAGGAGGGGAACGGACATATGAATAAGAGCGGATCCCGGGTTGCGGCGGGCCTTATGTTTATTCTTTGCGTACTGTATTACATCCTGGGCGAAGTGCTGGTGATTTCAGGATACTATTCTTTCAGCATCTGGACCATTTTCCCGCTGGTCGGTTTCATACTCGCCGCCATCGGATGCTTCATCAAAATCACGCAGCTGTCAGCTGCCGGTTTCATACTGTGTATCGTTCCGTGGGCCCGCCGCCTGATCATGAATCTGATCAATTTCGGCTACGGGCGGTACGAGTGGACCTACTTCATCTACCTGTCCATATACGCCCTGACCACGGCCGGGCTTTTGTTCCTGGTGATCGCCGGATTCGCAAAGAAATCCGGCCTGTGCGTCAGTTCGGGAATCGTGTCCATCGTGGCATTTATCGCACTGCTGCTGATGCTGGTATATGATATCATCTCCCGGAACCGGATATTCAGGGGCTATGTGCTTTACAACATCTATTTTGTGTACGGGTATATCTACAAAATATTCTTCATCATCGGCGCTTTCCTGTTCGCCTCTGTGCTCGGACAGAAAGAGAAAGCAGAGAACAACTATTACTACGGCCGTCCGGCGTACGCCGGAGCGGGATACGGCGGCCAGGGATATGTGCCGTCCCAGCCGACGATGCAGCAGCCCGTGCGCCAGGCCGCGCAGCCGCCGGTACGGCAGGCCGCTCCGCAGGCCGCCGCGCAGCCGGAAACCGATCAGTTTGAGAAGCTGACCCAGCTGAAAAAGCTGCTGGACAACGGCATTCTCACCCAGGAAGAGTTTGACATGAAGAAGCGGGAGATTCTGAGCCGCCATCTGTAAAAAGGAGGCAGGAAGAATGACCGAGATCAGACCGGTACCGGAAAACTACCGGGACCCCTGTGACCGGGGCGGGCGCCTGGAGGAGGCGGAGATCCCCGGCTTTCCCTATACGCTTGTCTACCTGCCGGCCGGATATGACGAAAGCGACGGACGGTACAGCGTTTTCTACCTGCTCCACGGCGGCGGGGGAGACCAGCACTCCTTTTTCCGGGAGGACGGGATCTTCAAAAACATGATCGACCACATGATCGAAAACGGGGATATCCCGCCGATGATCATCGCCGCGCCGACCTATTATCCCGAGGGCACCCGGGACCGGGGCGTCGCCTTCTCCGCGGACGCGGTGCGGGATTTCGGGCCGATCCTTTTGCAGAAGATCCTGCCCGTGATCGACGGGAAATACCGGACGGAGGCGGACCGGAGACGCCGCGGAATCGGCGGGTTCTCGATGGGCGCGGTGGTGACCTGGTATGTGCTGATGGCCGGAACGGAACAGTTTCACTGGTTCATGCCGCTGAGCGGCGACTGCTGGATCTGCGGCGAGAAGGGCGGAAACAAGCACGCCCGCCAGACCGCTTCCCTGATGGCGGATACCCTGCGGAACCGGGAGTTTTACCTGCACGCGCTGACCGGAAGCGAGGACATCGCCTTTCCGAACCTGGATCCCCAGATGCAGGCCATGAAGAAGGAAAAGGACGTTTTCGCCTTCGGGAAGAACACCTTCTACAGCGTGCTGGAGGGCGGCGTGCACGACTATCCGGATATCTACCGCTACATCTTCAACGCGCTGCCGGAGTTCTTCCGGTGACCCACGGACAGAACACGACGCCGCCCGGCCTCCGGCCGGGCGGTTTCCTGTGCCCGGAAACGCCGGAAAATGCGAATTTTCAAATTGCCCGGCGCCTTTTCATGTGGTATAATATTTTGTCTGTATGATTTTTGATTCCTCAGGAGGAGATGCCCCATGTACAACAAGGTTGCAACGGACATGAATTTCGTCGCCCGGGAGAAGCAGGTCGCGGAGATGTGGAAGGAAAAGGACATCATCCGCAAGTCCTTCCATCACCGGGACGGAAGCGAACGCTTCACGTTCTTTGACGGGCCGCCCACGGCCAACGGCAAGCCCCATATCGGCCATATCGAGACCCGCGCGATCAAGGACCTGATTCCGCGGTACCAGACCATGAAGGGAAAGAGCGTGCTGCGCAAGGCCGGATGGGACACCCATGGCCTGCCCGTGGAGCTGGAGGTCGAGAAGGCGCTGGGCCTGGACGGCAAGCCCCAGATCGAGCAGTACGGCATCGAGCCCTTTATCGCCGAGTGCAAGAAAAGCGTGTGGAAATACCTGCACGAGTGGGAAAAGATGTCCGAGCAGGTCGCCTACTGGGCGGACATGGAGAATCCCTACATCACCTATGACAACAACTACATCGAGAGCGAGTGGTGGAGCCTGAAGCAGATCCACGAAAAGGGACTGCTGTACCAGGGCCACAAGATCGTGCCCTACTGCCCGCGCTGCGGGACCGCCCTGTCCAGCCATGAAGTGGCCCAGGGCTACAAGAACGTGAAGGAAACCTCCGCGTTCGTCCGCTTCGCCGTGAAGGGCGAGGAGAACACCTATCTCCTGGCCTGGACGACCACGCCCTGGACGCTGCCGAGCAACCTGGCGCTGTGCGTGAACGCCCGGGAAACCTACTGCCGCCTGAAGGCGGACGGCGTGACCTACATCATGGCGAAGGCCCTGGTGGAGAAGGTGTTCGCCGGGAGGGAAACCGAGATCACCGAAGAGTTCCCCGGCGAGAGCCTGAAGGGAATGGAATACGAGCCGCTGTACCGCTTTGAGGAGCCGGACGGCAAGGCCTGGTTCGTGGTCTGCGACGACTACGTCACCATGGAGGACGGCTCGGGCATCGTGCATATCGCCCCGGCCTACGGCGAGGACGACAACCGGGTATGCCGGGAGAACGGCGTGCCCTTCGTGAACCTGGTCGACACCCAGGGCCGCTTCGTGGAAAGCACGGCGTGGGCCGGCGTGTTCGTCAAGGACGCGGACCCGATGATCCTGAAGGACCTGAAGGAGCGCGGACTCCTGTTCGCCGCGGTTCCCTTCGCGCACGACTATCCCTTCTGCTGGCGCTGCGACACGCCGCTGCTGTACTACGCGCGGCCGACCTGGTTCATCCGGATGACCAAGCTGCGGGACAACCTGGTGCGCAACAACCGGACGGTCAACTGGCTGCCGGACAACATCAAGGAAGGCCGCATGGGCAACTTCCTGGAGAACGTGATCGACTGGGGCCTGAGCCGTGAGCGCTACTGGGGCACGCCCCTGCCGGTATGGAAGTGCGAAGAGGGCCACCTGCACGTGATCGGCTCCCGGGCGGAACTGCGGGAGATGGCGATCCAGGATCCCGGAGCGGATATCGAACTGCACCGGCCCTTCATCGACCAGGTCACGATCCGCTGCCCGGAATGCGGAAAGGAAATGCACCGGGTGAAGGAAGTCATCGACTGCTGGTACGATTCCGGCTCCATGCCCTTCGCCCAGTGGCACTATCCCTTTGAGAACAAGGAGGAGTTCGAGGCGAACTTCCCGGCGGACTTCATCTCCGAGGCCGTCGACCAGACCCGGGGCTGGTTCTATACCCTGGAGGCGATCTCCACGCTGCTGTTCGACCGGGCGCCGTTCAAAAACTGTATCGTGCTCGGCCTGGTGCAGGACGCGGAAGGCCGCAAGATGAGCAAGCACCTGGGGAACGTGGTGGATCCGTTCCAGATGCTGGACAAGTTCGGCGCGGACGCGATCCGGTGGTACTTCTACACCACCTCCGCCCCGTGGCTGCCGAGCCGCTTCAGCGAGGAAGCGGTGCAGGAAGGCCAGCGGAAGTTCCTGGCCACGCTGCAGAACACCTACGCCTTCTTCGCGATGTACGCGCAGATCGACGGGTTCGACCCGCTGGCCCATCCGCTGGACAGGACCGAGAAGACGCTGATGGACCGCTGGATCCTGAGCAAGCTGAACACCCTGATCGAAAAGGTGGACAGCGAGCTGTCCAATTACCACGTCACCGAAGCCGCCAACGCGCTGGCGGATTTCACGGACGAGCTGAGCAACTGGTACGTGCGCCGCGGCCGTGAACGGTTCTGGGGCAAGGGCATGGCCGGCGATAAGGAAGCCGCCTTCGCCACCCTGTACCACGTGCTGGTCACCCTGAGCAAGCTGAGCGCGCCGTTCATCCCCTTCCTGTCGGAGGAGATCTACCAGAACCTGGTGGTGAACAACGTGCCCGGCGCGCCGGAAAGCGTGCACCTGTGCGACTTCCCGGTCAGCGATCCTGCAGCGGTCGATCCGGACATGGAGAAGCAGATGGACGCGCTGCTGGAGGTCATCCAGCTGGGCCGCGCCTGCCGGAACACCGCGAACCTGAAGGTCCGCCAGCCGCTGGAAAAGCTGTACGTCAAGGGCGCCGCCTTCGACGCGGCCTTCCAGGAACTGTGCGAGGACGAGCTGAACGTGCGCGAGGTGGTATTCACCGACGACGCGCGCGCTTTCACGACCTATAAGCTGAAGCCGCAGATGCGGACCCTGGGGCCGAAGTACGGCAAGCTGCTGGGCCGGATCGGCCAGAAGCTGACCGAGCTGGACGGCAACGACGTGGTCGACTCCTTCGCCCGCGGCGAGGAAGTCACCTTTACGCTGGACGACACCCAGGTCACCCTGGGCAAGGACGACGTGCTGACTGAGCCGATGCAGAAGACGGGCTTCACCGCGACCGAGGACCGGGGCGTGACCGTGGTGCTGGACACCAACCTGACGGACGAGCTGGTCCGCGAGGGCTACGCCCGCGAAGTCATCTCCAAGCTGCAGACCATGCGCAAGGAAGCCGGGTTCGAAGTGACCGACCGGATCCACGTGGCCTACGAGGGAGACGACGAGCTGGCGGCCGCGCTGGAGAGCTTCCGCGACATGATCTGCCGGACGACCCTGGCCCTGAGCCTGGAGCGCGGCGCCGCGGACGGATTTATCACGCGCGAATGGGATATCAACGGGAAAAAGGCCACACTGGGAGTCAAAAAGAATTGAGTATGAAATTTGCGCTGGTCGGGCAGGACATTCCGATGCTCCTGCCCGCCTTGCTGGCGGACCTTCTTTTCGCCGGGAAAGAAAGTGGCGCGGAGGTTGCCGTGCATGAGCCGAACGCCGCGATGCGCGAGGTGCTGCAGGGATACGGCGACGCGGTGTTCCGCCGCGCCGGGCTCGGCGGCGGCCTCCGGGTGACCGGTGACCGGAAGGAAGCCCTCGCCGGGGCGGAGTGCGTGATTTACGCGGGCGATCCCCAGGCGGCGAGCCGCTTCTTCATGGACCGGAGCGCGCTGGAGAGCGATCAGGAGGACGATCCGGGACTGACGGACCAGGCGCGGGTGAACGGCGGAATCGAAGGGCTGATGCATGCCCTGCGCGCCGGCGGGGAGATCCTCCGCCTGTGCGGGGAGATGGACGAATGCTGTCCCGGGGCGCTGGTGGTCAATCTCGGCCAGCCGGCGGCGCGGACGGCGGCGGTGTTCCTGGACCGCGGATACCGGTGCTATACGCTGGGGCGGACCCCGATGAAGGGCGCCAGCGGCGTGGACACCTACGCGAAGCGGATGCGGATAGCGCCGGAAAACCTGAAGGCGGATACCGCCGGGCTGCCGGGCTTCGCCTTCCTGACGGAGCTGAAGGACGGCACAAGCGACCTGCTGCCGAAGCTGAAAAAGGCCGCGGCGGACGGGGAGCTCGGAAACCTGAGCCAGAGGTGGCTCGCCTGGTGGGACGCGGTTCCCGCCGGGGACGTGACGGACCTGGCGGAATTCCTGCCGGCCCAGCCGGACTATATTCCGGAGGCGAAGCCGGAGTTCGGCGAGACCGTGGAAAAACGCAAGGAACGCATCCTGTATATGAACACCGTGCGGGAGCAGGGCGCGGAGGCGCAGGAAGGCGCCATGGCCCAGCTGCTGCTGCTTTCCAAGGCGCCGCCGATCCGGCCGATGCGCCTGGCGCTGGCCCTTCTGCGGAAGGAGACGGCGGAGATTCCCGCCGTGGCGCGGCGCAACGGAAGCATTATGCCGCAGCTGCCCGCGGAAGCGGTGGTCGAGACGACGCTGCGCCTGGAAAACGGCGGGGACCGGACGGAAAACGTCCGCGTGCCGGAGGCGCTGGCGGAGATCCTGACGGAAGTGGACGCGGCGAACCGCCTGGCGGCAAAGGCCGCGGCGGGCGACCGGGCGGCCCTGCGGGAGTACGCGGAGACCGATCCCGCCCTGGGCGGGCTGGACCGGTTGTACTGCATGGACGTGATCAGCGCGCTGATCCGGATGAATCAGGATATACTGGGGCAGACTTTCCCGGAGGAGTAAGGAATGTTTTTAGCGGATTCCTGGACGGACTATGAGGTGCTGGACACCGGGGACGGCGAGAAGCTGGAACGCTGGGGCAGGGTGATCCTGCGCCGGCCGGACCCGCAGACCATCTGGCCGAAGGCGGACGGAAAGCTGTGGAAGTCCGCCCAGGCGCACTATCACCGGAGCGACCGCGGCGGCGGGGAATGGGAGTTCCTGGAGAAACTGCCGGACCGCTGGACCGTGAGCCACGGGGAACTGCGCTTTTATGTCCGGCCCACCGGGTTCAAGCATACGGGACTGTTTCCCGAGCAGGCGGCGAACTGGATCTGGATGAGCGACCTGATCCGGAACGCCGGGCGGAAGGACCTGAAGATCCTGAACCTGTTCGGCTATACCGGCGGGGCGACCCTGGCCTGCGCCGCGGCCGGCGCGCACGTGACCCACGTGGACGCCGCGAAGGGCATGGTGCTGTGGGCGAAGGAGAACCGCGAGCTGAGCGCTCTTCCGGAGACCTCCTTCCGGTGGATCGTGGAGGACGCGCTGCGCTTCGTGCAGCGGGAAATCCGCCGCGGAAACCGCTACGACGGGATCCTGATGGACCCGCCGAGCTACGGCCGCGGACCCTCGGGCGAGGTCTGGAAGCTGGAGAACGAGCTGTACGGGCTGATCGAGACCTGCGCGCAGGCACTGTCGGAGGAACCGCTGTTCTTCCTGGTCAACAGCTATACGACCGGGTTCCAGGCGAGCGTACTGAGCAACATGCTGGAGAAATGCGTCGTACGCCGGTACGGCGGCAGCGTGGACAGCGAGGAGCTGTGCCTGCCGGTGACCACCGGCGGGGTGCTGCCCTGCGGGGCCAGCGGGAGGTGGCAGCGTGCCTGACATCCTGTACGAGGACAACCATGTGCTGGTGGCGATCAAGCCGCCGAACATGCTGTCCCAGGCCGACAGCACCGGGGACAGCGACATCCTGAGCATTCTGAAGGAATACATCCGGGAGAAGTACCACAAGCCGGGGAACGTTTACCTGGGGCTGGTGCACCGGCTGGACCGGCCGGTGGGCGGGCTGATGGTTTTCGCCCGGACCAGCAAGGCGGCCGCGCGGCTGGACGCCCAGATGCGGGAGCACCAGATGGGGCGGGAATACCTGTGCGTGGCGATGGGCGAAACCGAGGACAAATTCACGCTGACGGATTACCTGATCCACGATCCGATCCTGAACCGGGAAGTCGTCTGCGAAGCGGACGAGAAGGGCGCGAAGATCGCGATCCTGCACGGAAGGACGATCGAACGCCGGGACGGGACGAGCCTGTGCGGTATCCGGCTGGAGACCGGGCGGAAGCACCAGATCCGGGCGCAGATGAGCAGCGCGGGGCACGCCCTGTGGGGGGACAACCGCTACGGCAACGGGATTGCCGGGCAGCAGATCGCCCTGTGGGGATACAAGCTGACGTTCACGCATCCCGTCAGCCGGGAGCTGATGCGGTTCCACTCGATGCCGGAAGGAAACGTGTGGAATTTGTACGCGGACCTGCTGACGGTACCGGAGGATACGGAGGAGAAACGGGAGCCGGGGAAGATCAATATCCAGCCCGACGTCGTGCAGAAACTGGAGGAATTTGATAAGTATCCTCCGATTAAGAGGGATGAGCTACTGTGAGCCAGTTATTCAGCTATGAGGTGAAGCACGTGTGCCGGCAGTCCGGCGCGCGGCTGGGCGTGCTGCACACGCCCCACGGGGACATCCCGACGCCGATCTACATGCCGGTGGGCACCAGCGCCTGCGTCAAGGCGATGACGCCGCGGGAGATGGAGGAGATCGGCACGAAGATCCTCCTGAGCAATACCTACCACCTGCACCTGCGCCCGGGCGAGGACCTGATCGGCGATGCCGGCGGCCTGCACCGCTTCATGGGCTGGAACGGGCCGATCCTGACGGACAGCGGCGGGTTCCAGGTGTTCTCGCTGGCGGGGATCCGGAAGATCCAGGAAGAGGGCGTCATGTTCCGGAGCCACCTGGACGGGTC
>JAILIE010000011.1 GCA_024695415.1 Clostridiales bacterium
TTGGGGCTTCGCCCCAAACCCCGTGCTAACATGCGGCGGGGTTTCTTTTCTAAATCGTGGTGCGTTTGAAACGTTTTATTCTGCTTTGTATTCCCCGTTACCGAGCCAGGGGATCTGCCAGTAGCCGTCAGGGGACCAGGCGCCTTCGAGGATGGTTTCGGGGGCGTCGCCGTTTTCCGGGTGGAAAGCGGCGCGGACCGGCTGGTCTTCCGGAGTGTAGAAACGCAGGGCGGCGCCTTCCGCGCGGGGCGCGGCTTCGCCCTGTTCGCCGCGCAGCGTCAGGGAAACATAGAGGGAGCCGTCCTCACGAAGCTGCATCGCGGCTTCCAGGTCCGCCTGGGTTTCGGTGAGCTCCGAGCGCAGGTTGTCCACGGGAAGGGCGATGGCGGCTTCCCCGCCTTCCGGGCGGATTACCAGGGTGATGATCCGGTCGGATTCGAGGGACCGCAGGTCGCCTTCCGTCAGCGTCAGGCGCAGGAAGGGATCGCCTTCCGCCCCGGCGGGGGCCACGGTGGATTCCGCCGGCGGGAGCGCGGTGACGACGGCTTCCGGGCTGGGCTCGGGCGGTTCCGGCTCCTTCGCGCCGCAAAAGACGCACACGCCCTTCTTGAACGCGTGGGCGCGGATCAGCTCGACGGTGTCCCGTTTCTCGACGGAGATCACCTCGCCGCAGTCGTTGCATACGATTTCCACACGGGCGGAACCGTAGACGCGGTGGGTGGTGTCGTTGATGGAGGCATAGGAAGGGTTGTCGAAATAGAAGACCTCGCGGGTGCTTTCGTGGGTGCACTCGAGGTCGGTCGGTGTCGCGAGATCTGTAGCGTCCTCGGCGACACCGACGGTAAGTGATGCAAGAAGTAGCAATACTACTATTGCTGAAATAAATCGCCTCATTATTCCCTCCAAGAAGTGTTTCGATCCTGCGGGATCGACCAAAGGGCTTTCCGATCGCCCTTTGGAAACCTTCGGCCGCAATCTACTGATTAAATAAGATTTTTGGCCTTCATTGAAAATTCTATTTCTTAGAACTCACAGTTCATGGGGGTGCGGGCATAGGGGATGACGTCGCGGATGTTGTCCACGCCGGTGAGGTAGATCAGCAGGCGCTCAAAGCCCATGCCGAAGCCGGAGTGGGTGCAGCCGCCGAACTTGCGCAGGTTCAGGTACCAGTACATCTCTTCCCTGGAGATGTGGAGCTCGTCCATGCGCTTTTCGAGCAGGTCCAGCCGGGTTTCGCGCTGGCTGCCGCCCATCAGCTCGCCGGCGCCGGGGACCAGCAGGTCCACCGCGCTGACGGTCTTGCCGTCGTCGTTCTGGTACATATAGAAGGCCTTGATGTCCTTCGGCCAGTCGTAGACGAACACCGGGCTGTGGAAGTATTCCTCGGTCAGGTACTTCTCGTGCTCCTTGGCGGTATCCTCGCCGTACTTCGGCTCGAACTTGAACTCCGTGCCGTTCTCCATGGCCTTGCGCAGGATGGTGATCGCTTCCTCGTGGGTTACCCGGGCGCAGGTGCTGGTGAGCAGGGCGTTGAGCTTATCCAGAAGGCCGCCGCCGGAGAACTGGTCCAGGAATTTCAGCTCGTCCGGGCACTTGTCCAGCACGGTCTTCACGATGGCCTTCAGGAAATCCTCCTCCAGGTCCATCAGCTGGCTGAGGTCGCAGAAGGCGATCTCCGGCTCGATCATCCAGAATTCCGCCGCGTGGGTCTTGGTGTTGCTGTTCTCCGCACGGAAGGTCGGCCCGAAGGTATAGATCTTCGAGAAGGCCATGGCGAAGGTCTCGCCTTCCAGCTGGCCGGTCACGGCCAGGCTCGTGGGCTTGCCGAAGAAGTCCTGGGTCGGGTCGCCCTGCTGCTCCGGCGGCAGGGTGGTCACGGTGAAGGTGTTGCCGGCGCCCTCCGCGTCGTTCCCGGTGATCAGGGGCGTATGGACGTAGACGTAGCCGCGGTCCTGGAAATAGGTGTGGATGGCCATGGCCGCCACGGAGCGGACGCGGAACACCGCCTGGAACAGGCGGGTGCGCGGGCGCAGGTAGGCGATCTCCCGCAGGAATTCCACGGTATGGCGCTTGGGCTGCAGCGGGTAGTCCTCCGGGCAGTCGCCCTCGAGGGTGATTTCGCTGGCCTGGATCTCCGGGGTTTCCGGATCCTTGTAGCTCGGCACGACCTTGCCGGTGACCCTGACGGCGCTGCCGACGCGCAGCGCCTGGATCGCCTCGAAGTCCGGGATGTTATTGTCGTACACCACCTGGGGGTTCCGGAAGCAGGTTCCGTCGAAGAAGTCGATGAAACCCATGTTCTTCTGCTTCCGGTGGTTGCGGATCCAGCCCTGCAGGGTCACGGTCCGGCCCTGCAGTTCGGTGAGTTTTTCCTTCAGGGTTAAGGTGGTGATGGTGTCCATGGCAGGAGTCCTCCTTTAAAGTGTGGAGTGTTGAGAGTGGAGAGTGGCGTTCATTTCGCCGCGGTGGGGAGATTCTTCGCTGGCGCTCAGAATGACACGGTGGTCGGGGTTGGGTGCGCCGCTGACAGGGGGACGGTTCTCGTGTCACACTTCGCGTGACAGGAGAACCGTCCCCCTGTCAGCGGATATTGGTGCAGGTTACTGTTTGCTTTCTTCAGCAGGCGGTCTGTATGACGGGACGACCTGCTGCAAGGCTTCTTTGACCTTTTCGTCGTCGGTGGTGTCACAGGCGGCCTGGAGGAGGTCCAGCTTCTTTTGGATTTCTTCCTTCGTCAGGGGCTGGTCCTTCTCGATGAAGATCTTCTCGCTGGCGGTCTTCGTCATGTCCTCGCCCTTGACCAGGAGCTCCTCGTAGAGCTTCTCGCCGGGGCGCAGGCCGGTTTCCTTGATGTCGATATCCCGGTAGGGCTCGAAGCCGCTCAGGCGGATCATGCTTTCCGCCAGGTCCAGGATTTTTACCGGCTGGCCCATGTCGAGGACGAAGAGCTCGCCGTCGCGGGCGAAGGCGCCGCTGGTCAATACCAGCTGGCTGGCCTCCTGGATCGTCATGAAGTAGCGGATGATCCGCCGGTCGGTCAGGGTGACCGGGCCGCCCGCCGCGATCTGGCGGCGGAAGAGGGGAATCACGCTGCCGTTGGAGCCGAGCACATTGCCGAAGCGGGTGGCGGAGAACTTCGTCTCACCGCCGGTGCGGCTCTGGACGATCATCTCACACAGGCGCTTGGTCGCGCCCATGACGTTGGTCGGGTTGACCGCCTTGTCCGTGGAGATCATGATGAACTTCTCCGCGCCGTATTCCTCCGCGGCGTCGACGATGTTCAGGGTGCCGAACACGTTGTTCCGCACCGCCTCGACGCAGTTGCGCTCCATCAGGGGCACATGCTTGTGCGCCGCGGCGTGGAGGACAATTTGGGGCCGGTGCCGATCAAACACCGCGCGCAGCGCCTCCCGGTCGCAGACGGTCACGATCTCCGGCACCACCGGGAAATCCCGCCCGTAGGCGATCTTCAGCTCCTGCTCGATGTCGTAGGCGCCGTTCTCAAAGACGTCCAGGACGATCAGCTTCTTCGGCTTCATCCGGGCGATCTGGCGGCACAGCTCCGATCCGATGGATCCGCCGCCGCCGGAGATCAGGATGGTTTTGCCGGTGTAGTATTCCCGGGTCTCGGGGCTCAGGAAATCCTCCGGCCGGCGGAAGAGCAGCTCCTCGAAGTCGAACTCGCGCATGCTGCGCCGCGCGCCGTCCTCGGTGTGCGCCAGGGGATAGTCGTATACCTTGACCCGGCAGCCGAAGTTCTTATAGCGGGTATACAGCGCCCGGGTCTTTTCCGCGTCCATCTGCGGCAGGGCGAAGACCACTTCCTGCACCGGGTAGGCTGCGAGGAAATCCTCGGTGATCGCTTCCTCGCTGAAGACCCGCAGGCCGCTGATCCACCGCCCGATCTTTTCCGGGTCGTTGTCGATGAAGCAGACCGGGGCGTAGGTGCTGCGGGGATTCGCCGCCAGCTCCTCCGCCAGCGCGGCGCCGATGCGCCCCGCGCCGACGATCGCGATATTGGTTTTCTGCCCCAGGGCGCCTTCGTCGGCGTCCCCGGGGCGGATATTGATGCCGGTCAGGGACCGGATCGCGTTGCGGAGCATCTCGCTCAGGCGGCTGTCCCGGCTCTTGATCTTGTACAGGTACTGATACACCATCCGGGCGCTCATGACCGCCAGCAGGTCGCCGGCGAACAGGGCCATCGTGCGCATCAGGCTCATGCGGTTGAAGGGCAGGAGCTGCTGCACCGCGTAGTGCGTGCACAGGGCGAGGAAGTCCGCGAGGATCAGCTTCATATAGGCCGGGGCGTCCGCGTAGTGCCATACCTGGCGGTAGGCCCCGAAGAGGAACCGGAACAGGAACACGGAAACGACGGACAAAAGGAACTGCGCCAGCACGCCTTCCGCGCCGAGGTAGCGGAAGTTCGTCCGGTACAGTACCAATAGTGCCGTATCCACGGCCAGCAGCACGATCAGGTCAAACAGGATCACCGCCGCCTGGTGGCTGATTCCCCGACGCCGCATTTCCGCCCCTCCCTTCCGGAATAATCATCTTTCATCATATCACACATTCCTTAAATAGGAAAGCTTTTGACCGGGGAACGGTACTGCTGTCAGCTTTTTCCCTCCTTTTGTATCGCTACAGCGATACTTTCCGGTAAGGGGACGGTTCTGTTGTCAGATACAGCCGCCGGGGCAAAAACATGAAAACATAAATTTTCAAATCAAAAAACATAAATGAACGCATTGACAAAACCCAAAAACATAAATACAATGATGCGTGAAAGGAGGAAAACATAAATGACAACCGAGGAACTGCTTGAAAAACTGAAAGAAGTCCGGCGGCTCCGGTATGAGTCCGCGGTCCTGGAGATCAAGGCCGCTGAGGCCGGCTGCCCGAAGCGTTTATATGATACATTGTCCAGTTTCTCCAATCAGGATGACGGAGGCGTCATTCTTTTCGGCATCGCCGAAGAGGATGACTATCGTGAATGCGGCGTCTATGACGCGCAGGACCTGCAAAAGAAGATCAATGAGCAGTGCCTTCAGATGGAGCCGCCTGTCCGTCCCCTGCTGACCGTGGCCGAAAAGGACGGTAAATATTTCGTTTCCGCGGAAATTCCCGGAATTGACCTGGCGGATCGCCCCTGTTATTACAAGGGCGTCGGCCGGCTGAAAGGGTCCTGGATCCGCGTGGGAGACAGCGATCAGCTGATGACGGAATACGAAATATACAGCTATGAAGCCTACCGGAAAAAATACCAGGATGATATCCGGGTGGTGCCCCGGGCTTCCCTGTCCGTCCTGGATCAGGACCTGCTGGCAGCGTATATCGCGCGCCTGAAGGAGAAAAAACCGAATCTGAACGCCCTGCCGGACGAGACAATCCATGAGCTGATGAGCATTACCCATGACGGCCAGGTGACGCTGAGCTCCATTCTCCTGTTCTGCAGATACCCGCAGGCCTATTTCCCCCAGCTTTGCATCACGGCCATTGTTCTTCCGGGCGAGGAGATGGGAGAGGTGGGAAAATACGGTGAAAGATTCCTGGACAATCGCCGGATTGAAGGAAGCATTCCGGAGATGCTGGAGGAGGCCATCGCTTTTGTCCGGAAAAACATGCGGACAAAAACCATCGTCGATCCTGAAACCGGTCGCAGGGAGGACCGCGGGGACTATCCCATCACCGCGGTCCGGGAAGCGATCCTGAACACACTGGTTCACCGGGATTACAGCATTCATACGGAAGGCATGCCGATTACCATAAAAATGTATCCGAACCGGATTGAGATCGGCAACCCCGGCGGAATCTACGGAAGAATCACCGTGGATGAGCTTGGCATCAAACAACCGGACACCCGGAATCCCGTTCTTGCCACAGCAATGGAAGTGCTGCAGCTGACCGAGAACCGTTATTCCGGAATTCCCACCATCCGTCGCACCATGAACCAGCTCGGATTAACGGATCCTGTTTTCACCAACAGCCGGGGAACGTTCACAGTTACACTTTACAATGATTCTGAGCCGGCCATCCGCCCCCTTTCCTTCGCGGAAACATCTTCCGATAAAGAGAAGGAACTGCTCCGTTTCCTGAAAAAACCCCGGACCCGTCAGGAAATCGCCGACCACCTGCAAATCGGAACCGTCCAGTATGCCATGCAGGCATATATCCGCCCGCTGATCGAAAGCGGAAAAGTGAAAATGACCATTCCCCATCAGCCGCGCAGCCAGAGTCAGAAATTTTACACTGCCCCGGTTTCCCCTGCTGACGCCATTACGGGCATTCTGAAAGGAACCGCATCCGAAACCCTGGACCGTCATTCCATCCGTGAAGAACGGCTTTCGGGATATGAAGCGCGTGACTGATGCCCTTATTATTTCCCTCATGTGTTCATTGTTCCGGGGTAATGAATGATAAAACCGGCCGCAGAGTTTTCTCTGCGGCCGGCGGTGGTTTTGGGGAATTATTTCGCGTATTCAGTGCTGCGGGTTTCGCGGATGACGTTCACGCGGATCTGGCCGGGATACTCCATCTGCTCCTCGATGCGCTTGGCGATTTCCTTGGCCATGACCTTGATGCCGTCGTCGGTGACGTCCTCGGGCTTGACCATGATGCGGACCTCGCGGCCGCTCTGGATCGCGTAGCACTTCTCGACGCCGTCGAAGCTGTTGGCGATCTCCTCGAGCTTCTCCAGGCGCTTGATGTAGTTCTCCAGGCTCTCCCGGCGGGCGCCCGGACGCGCGGCGGAAATCGCGTCAGCCGCCTGCACCAGCACCGCTTCCACGGTCTGCGGCTCCACGTCGTTGTGGTGCGCCATGATGCAGTGGATGACGTCGTTGTTTTCGTGATACTTGCGGGCCAGCTCGGCGCCCAGGGTCACGTGCGTGCCCTCGGACTCGTGGTCCACGGCCTTGCCGATATCATGCAG